>NZ_CP021642.1:658481-987721 GCF_003048375.1 Campylobacter concisus
TTGTCCAAACTGCAAAGCCAAATTTGCCAAGCAGGGTCGATGAGATGATCACGCTAAAAGATGTAAGCAGCGACGGGCTAAACATACATGGCGAGTTTGTCTTAAACGAGACCAAGACAAAGAAGCTAAAAGGCTACAACAAGGCTCAAATTTCGGCTTTAAAAGATGAATTTTATCAAAACGGAAAAGAGGCACTTTGCAACTCAGGCATGGCAAGAGCTGCGCTAAATCGTGGCATCACGCTAAGTGGTAGCTACGGCTTTGAGGGCAGACATCTTTTTGATTTGAAGCTGGATAAAAGTAGTTGCGAGTAGCCATTTTTGCGCTGTTTTTTTGCTCGCTAGCTTTGGCTCTGACGCCAGATATGGCAGCGAAAAATCACGCAACATACTACAAAAAAAAGCTCCCATTTATCTGCACACCGACGCTAACGCTTAATGATATCTTAAACGTCGGCGACACACTCATCTACAGATACGCCGTCAAACACGCAAGAAAACAAGAGATCAAAAGGCTTGAAGAAAAAGAGCTTTTGGAATTTATCGAGGCTATAAAAAAAGAGAATTTAAGAACCGCCTGCAAGGATAAAGAAATTTTAAATATGCTAAGTATCGGCGTTAGCTTGGATGAAATTTTTTACTCAGAAAACGGCGAACTAATCTTTGAATACACCATAAAAGATGAAGATTGCAAGAGACTGCAGTGAAATTTGGGGTTAAATTTCAGTTTTTGGGTTGTAAATTTGGTGGAATTTTATTGGACAAAACGCATGCAGTGCGAAGCACAATTGCATGCACTTTGAACGTGCGAGGGGATTGAGGGATCTAAAGGGAGATAAGGGGACGGCTTTGCTTCGCAGGCTCGCAACTGCAAGCAGACCGTAATTCAAGTCCCCTTGTCTCCCTTTTGAATAAAAGAGTTTTTAAATTTAAGGTCTGTATTTTTAAAAATAGAAATTTATTATTTTTCAAATTTTAAAATCTCACTCACTCGCAAGAATTGACTACTGATTTTAGGTTTCGCAAAGCTCTCCACTAAAATCAGAGCTGAAATTACTCGTTCATGAAATTTTAAAATTTGCCTGACGATCACTTGATTTAACAAAGCAAATTTACAAATTTTAAAATCTTACTCACTCGCCTTAGCAGACTACTAAATTTAGGCTACACTTCATTTAGCACTAAATTTAGAGCCGTGATATGCTCGCTCATAAATTTTAAAATTTACTAGAGTTTTTAAACACATGCAGTGCGTCAGCACTGTTGCATGCCCCTCTAACGTGCGAGGGTTTTTACTCGGGCTTCGCCTCGTAACTGCAAGCAGACGTGGGATCTAAAGGGAGATAAAGGGACGGCTTTGCTTCGCTAGCTCGCAACTGCAAGCAGACCGTAATTCAAGTCCCCTTGTCTCCCTTTTGAATAAAAGAAATCTATAAATTTAATCAAGCTATCTTTTCAAATTTTAAACTTTCACTCACTCGCAAGAATTGACACTAAAATTTGGCTTCACTTGCCACTAAAATTAGAGCCAAAATTACTCGTTCATGAAATTTTAAAATTTGTCTATCTTTATTTAAAATTTAAAGCAAAAACAAAAAATTTTGTCCAAATCTACTAAGGGCTAAATCTACATACCTCTTTTTATCTCTTGCTCTAGTCTTTGAAGCTCAGCGATCCTGTCGCTAGTGCTAGGATGCGTTCTAAAAAGCACACCAAGCTTGCTAGTTAGCGAGCCAAATGGATTTACGATAAACATATGCGCGCTTTGCTCGCTTGCGTTTTGCATGACGTAAGAATTTGAGTAGTTTTCAAGCTTTCTTAGCGCGCTAGCTAGCCACTCTGGGTGTCCTGTGAGATAGGCTGCGCCTTTGTCCGCCTTATACTCGCGCTCCCTTGAGATCGCCATTTGGATGATAGTAGCAGCTAGAGGCATCACAACGGCGATGATTAGTATAATTACTGGGTTGGCGTTTCTTTGTGAGTTTTGATTTTGACCAGTCACGGTGCCTATCTTGGCAAAATTTGCAACCATCGCGATAGCTCCAGCTAGTATGGCAGCGACTGAGCCAGTTAGGATGTCGTAGTGCCTTACGTGACTTAGCTCGTGAGCTAGCACGCCCTCGATCTCGTTTTCATTTAAAATTTTTAAAAGCCCCTCTGTTACTGCAACGGCTGCATGGCTTGGGTTGCGGCCTGTGGCAAAGGCGTTTGGCACCTCTTCTGGGATGATGTAAATTTTTGGCATCGGTAAATTCGCCTTTTGTGTGAGGCGAGAGACGATCTCGTAAAGACCGTGAGCGTTGCTCTCATCGACTGGGATGGCGTTATATCTTTTTAGCACGAGCTTGTCGCTGAAAAAGTAAGAAAATAGGTTCATGCCAGCTGCCATCAAAAAGGCGATCATCATGCCTTGCTCGCCGCCCACGTAGCCGCCAACAGCGATAAAAACTAGCATTAAAGCAACCATTAAAAAAGCGGTTTTGAAAATTTCCATTTTTGTCCTTATTTTATAGCATTTGGCAGGATCGCCGCGTCGATCTCAAATTTCGCAAGCTCGAAAAGGCTTGCTTCACTTTCTATCAAAACAGCGATAAGTGCGTCAAATAGGTAGTTTTGCGCAACTTTTGCCAGATCTTTTGCTAGCGTAATATCGGCAATAATAAATTTTGCTCCAGCGGCGTTTGCGATGATAGCTTCGTTGATGTCATTTGCGATGATGCTAAAGTTTGCTCCAGCTTCTAGCGCTCTTTTTATGAAATTTCTATCAAATTTAAAGAGATTTTGCCTATCGCTTGAAATTTCATCTTCGCTTTTGCAAAGAAACAGCGGCTCAAATTTGATCAGCTCATCACCCAAAATTTTCATCTCTCACCCTTTATGCACTCTTTACAGATGTATTTTCCGTCCCTTAGCACCATTTGGTCGATGTCGCTAAAGACACCGCATTTGCTGCACTCCTCGAAGTTGCTGGTGCTTATCTTGTCACTTTTTTTTCTATTTTTAAAAAATATGATGTAAATCGCAACCAAAATCGCTACAAAAAGCAAGTATTTCAACGTATCTCCCCTCGGTTTTTGAGATTAAAATATATGTAGTTTCTATTTTTTTCATTATAAATTTGCGCGTCGATGCCTGAAATTTCATCCATGACGCTTGAGCCCTTGTAGATGAGAAATTTGGTGTTTTCATCATAAAATCCCTCGCAAATTTTTATAAGCTCTTTTGTCTTGCTAAGCGCCCTTGAGGTGATGAGATCAGCCGTAAATTTATCTGCAAGCTCGATCTTTTGGCTATGAACTTCTAAATTTTGCAAACCAAGCTCGATCTTAGCGTAGCTTAGAAATGATGACTTTTTGGCTATCGGCTCAAAAAGGTGCCACTTCGTTTGAGGCATCGCAAGGGCTAAAAATATCGCTGGAAAGCCAGCTCCACTGCCCACATCGATCGCAGTTTTGGCACTTAGGTCAAAAATCTCAAGCGGCTTTATGCTATCAAGCACCTGCTCGCTTATATCTTTATAATTGCTTAAGCTATGAACCTTGTTAAATTTAGCAAAAATTTGAGCGTAAGCCTTTACTTTTTCGTCAAATTCTGCTGGCAAGCAAAGCTCATTTTTCATCACAAGATGTGCCCCATTTGCTCTTTTTTGACCTTTAAGTAGCCTTCGTTAAATTTATTTGGTTTGATGACGATAGGCACGCGTTTTACGATCTTTACTGAGCTTAGTCCGTGAAGTTTTAAAGGATTATTTGTGAGTAAATTTACCTCTTTTATGCCGTAGTGATTTAGGATAAAATCAACCACTTCGTAAGTCCTCTCATCGGCCTTAAAACCTAGCTGATGATTGGCTTCTATCGTGTCAAAGCCCTTGTCTTGGAGGCTATAAGCGTTTATCTTGTTTAAAAGCCCGATATTTCTGCCCTCTTGACGCAGGTAGATGACCATGCCACCATTTTCTTCGATATATTTTAGGCTCGCTTCAAGTTGGTCGCGGCAGTCGCACTTTAGGCTCCCTATCGCATCGCCAGTTAAGCATTCGGAGTGAATTCTAAGATTTACAACTTCGCTTAGAGGCTCTTTGTAGATCACGAGGTGCTCTTTTGTCCCTTCTTTGAAGGCTTGAACCTTATAAGTGCCAAATCTTGAGGGTAGATTTGCGGCGTTTGAAATTTCTATTTTCATTTTAAATTTACTCCAACTGTGCTAAACTAGCTAAAAATCACGCATTTTAACAAAGAAAAGGCAAAAATATGTTTAAACGTTTTAGAAGATTAAGAATAAATCCAGCTTTAAGAGACATGGTAAGAGAGACTAGCCTTAGCGTAAATGACTTCATCTATCCGCTCTTTGTGGTCGAGGGCAAAGGCGTTAAAAACGAGATCGCTTCGATGCCAGGCGTCTATCAAATGAGTATCGATGAAATTTTAAAAGAGTGCGAAGAGATAGTAAATTTAGGCATAAAATCGATCATTTTATTTGGCATACCAAGCCTAAAAGATAGCGTTGGCAGCGACGCACTAAGTAGCGACGGCATCATCGCAACCGCACTTAGAGCCATAAAGGATAAATTTCCAAATTTAGTAGTCGTCACCGACCTTTGCTTTTGCGAATATACAGACCACGGCCACTGCGGCATAATCGACCACGTACATAACACTATCGACAACGACGCCACACTTGAAATTTCAGCCAAACAAGCTTTGATACACGCTAAAAATGGTGCCGACATGATCGCACCAAGCGGCATGATGGATGGCATCATCGCAACGCTAAGAGAGACACTTGATAACAATGGCTTTGAAAATTTACCAGTGATGGCGTACTCGACTAAATTTGCCTCAGCTTACTACGGACCATTTCGTGACGTGGCGCAAAGCGCTCCAAGCTTTGGCGATAGAAAGAGCTACCAAATGGACAGCGCAAACCGCTTGGAGGCGATCAACGAGAGCTTGCAAGACGAGGCGCAAGGCGCTGATATCTTGATGGTAAAGCCAGCGCTTGCTTATCTTGACATCGTTAGAGAGCTAAGAAATTTGACACTTCTGCCACTTTGCGTCTATAACGTAAGCGGCGAGTACGCACTGCTAAAAGCTGGCGCAAAAGCTGGCATCATCGACTATGAGCGCGTCATGATGGAGACATTAATCGGCTTTAAAAGAGCAGGGGCAAATTTGATCATCACCTATCACGCAAAAGAAGCGGCTAAAATTTTAAGGGGCTAAAATGAGGCACTTTTTGACGCTAAATGACTTTAGCAAAGATGAAATCGAGCAGATGATAAATTTAGCCCGCAAGATCAAAAAAGAGGCGAAGGCTAGAGAATTTAAGCCATATCTTAAAGACCAAAAGCTTGCGATGGTATTTGAAAAAAGCTCAACCAGAACTAGAGTGAGCTTTGATGTAGGCATGCACGAGCTTGGCGGATATGCGCTATTTTTAAGTAAAAACGATATACAAATAGGCCGTGGCGAGCCAATCCGTGACACCGCTAGAGTGATAAGCAGGATGTGCGACATGGCTATGCTAAGGGTCGATAAGCACGAGACGCTAGAAGAATTTGCTAAATTTTCAAGCGTGCCAGTGATAAACGGCCTAAGCGATAAATTTCACCCAGTTCAGCTCATGGCAGACTATCTAACCATGCTTGAATTTAGCGCAGGAGAGAAGGTTGCATACGTAGGAGATGGCAACAACATGACTCACTCGTGGCTTATGCTAGCAAGCAAGCTTGGACTTAAGCTAAGGGTCGCCACACCAAAAGGCTACGAGGTGGATGCTGAAATTTTAAAAATGGCTAATGAAAACGCAAAAATTTCAGGTGCGAAAATTTTTATCACAAATGATATAAAAGAAGCGGTAAATGGTGCCGATGTAGTGACTACGGACACTTGGGTATCGATGGGTCAAGAGGCCGAGAAAGAAAAGAGGCTAAAAGACTTTGCTGGATACTGCGTGGATGAAAATTTGATGAGCTTAGCTAAAAAAGATGCAATATTTTTGCACTGCTTGCCAGCTTACAGAGGCTACGAGGTGAGCGAGGCTGTCTTTGAAAAGCACGCGGATGAAATTTTTAGCGAGGCGGAAAATAGACTTCATGCTCAAAAAGGTGTGATGGTCTGGTTAGACGAGAGAAGAAGATGAGTGAAGAGAAAAATATATATGATGAGATAGATGAGATCGGTAATAACCTTGGGCTAAGCGAGCCTGAAAAAACGGTCTTTGAGATAGTTTCAACGAAAAATCCAAACGAGCACATTTTAAATTTAAAAAGTGGCTCATGGGACTCGAAAGAGCCGTGGTTTGGCATTGATGAAAATCAAAATTTACACACGGTCATTTCAGTACAATCGCTCTCAGCTTTAATAGAAGCTTTAAAAGAGACGCAAAAAGAGAATTTTGACCTAAGACTTGAAAAGACGATCTGGCAAAATATTCCAGTTGATTTTAGCGATGTTTGGGTGGTTGCGATGGATGAGATCAAAAAGATCGCTCACGATAAAAAGAGCAGGCAGTTTAACATAGATCTTGAAAAACTAGTAAAAAATATAAAAAAAGAGCATCCAAATTTATTTGTAGATATAAAAGAGATGATCCAAATGGCAAGGAGCAGGGCAGATGATTGATTTTAGTGCGTATGTGAAGTATTCAAGGCCAGGGCCAAGATATACGAGCTATCCGACAGCGCCAGAGTTTAGCGATAAATTTAGCTATGAGGCTTACGTAAAAGAGCTTGAAAACCGCGATAAAAAAAGGCCGCTTTCGCTTTATTTGCACTTGCCATTTTGCAGGAGTGCTTGCTATTTTTGTGGCTGTAACGTCATCTACACGAGCAAAGAGGACCGCAAAGAGAGATATATAAGATATATAGAAAAAGAGCTTGAAATTTTAGCTCGCCACCTAGACACAAGCACTGAGGTCTTGCAGATGCACTTTGGCGGCGGCACACCGACATTTTATAATGCCGCCCAGCTTGATGAGATTATTAAACTTATCAAGGCTAAATTTAAAAATTTCTCAAAAGAGGCTGAGATAAGCTGCGAGATAGACCCGAGATTTTTGACAAATGAGCAGCTTGATGTGCTCATATCTCACGGCTTTAACCGCATAAGCTACGGCGTGCAAGACTTTGATGAGAAAGTGCAAAAAGAAATTCATAGAATTCAGCCCTATGAGATCACTCAAAATGCCGTAAAAATGGCTAGGCAAAAGGGCATAAAATCAATCAATATGGACCTGATCTACGGTCTGCCATATCAAAGCTTAGAGAGCTTTAAAAAGACGCTTGAGCTTGCTCTTACACTTGATCCAGATAGGCTTGCAGTATTTAACTACGCTCACGTGCCGTGGATAAAAAAGTCGATGCGTAAATTTGATGAGACAACCTTGCCAAATCCAGAAGTGAAGCTTGAAATTTTAAAATTTACAGCTGAGTTTTTAACTAAAAATGACTACAAAATGATAGGCATGGATCACTTTGCAAAGCCAAATGATGAGCTTTTTGGCGCTTTGGCAAATGGCACCTTGCATAGAAATTTTCAAGGTTATACGACGAAAGGTGGTGCTGATCTTATCGGCATAGGCATCACAAGTATCGGTGAGTGTAAAAGACACTACGCGCAAAATCATAAAGACATGGATGAGTATGAAAAAGCGATCGATAGTGGAAAACTTCCATACGCAAAGGGAATTTACTTAAGTGAAGAAGATTTGCTTAGAAAAAGTGTGATCATGAGTTTAATGAGTAATTTTGGGCTTAATATCAAGGCAGTCGAGGATGAATTTCATATAAATTTCTTTGAACATTTCAAAAATGAGCTTGAAGAGCTAAAGAATTTAAGTGAATTTGTCGATGTTACGACAGATAAAATCAGTGTAAATGAGACAGGAACGCTGATAATACGAAATATTGCAATGTGTTTTGATGAGTATCTTAAGAAAATTCCTGAAAATTTAAGGCGATTTTCTAAGACAATATAAAAATTATTTTTTTGTCATAAGATATTTAAAATACGTTTAATATTTCTTGGTGTATAATTCGCACCAAAAGTCAAGCAAAAGTTTGGCAATAAAAGGTAAAAGGATCTAGTTATGAAAAAGATGTTAGCAATTAGTGCTTTGGCTGCAGCAACACTGTTGTCTGCTCAAGATGTCCCTTATAGGATTTTTCTAGCTTCATTCGCTCAAGATGATAGCGCTGCTAGAATCGATAGTGCTGTTAGTAAAGTAAACAGCAAAATATCAGATAGCAGACTAACTACTGGCGTTTATGAAGTTGGTGGAAGAAAGTTTTTATATGTTGATACAGCTCCAGTTTCTGAAAATGAAGCTAATGAGTTACTTGCAAAAGTTCAAAATGAGTCAGGTTATAAAGATGCTTTAATGAGAGCTAAGTCACCTGTAACAAATGCTCAGTCAGCTAAAAAATCTAATATAGAGCAAACTATATCAGCAGAACCTAAAGCAGCAGCTACAGCACAAGCTGATGATAGCGTATTGACTTTGGATCAAGTTGTAAAAACTATTTTAAATGAAAACCCAAGCTTAAAAGCTACAGAATTTAACTACTTACAAGTAGGCAAAGATCTAAAAATAGCTAAAAATGCCTACTATCCAACACTTGATGCAGCAGCTAGAGTAGGATATGAGAGAAAACGTCTTGATGATGGTCTTACAACAAGAAGAGGCGATGGCAGAGTATCTGGCGCATCTTTAACTTTAGTTGAAAACCTTTATAATGGTGGTGCTGATAAAAACAGAATCAACTCTCAAAGCGCAAGACTTGACTCAGCTGCTTACACAGTAGCTCAAGCTGCAGATAGACTAACACTAAGCGCTGCAAATGCTTACCTACAAGTTCTTCAAACAAAGAGAATTCTTGACATTGAAGAAGAAAACGTAAAAAGCCATGAAGAAATTTATAGCCAAATCAAAGATAGAGCAAGATCAGGTTACGGCGTAGCTTCTGAAGAGAGACAAGCTGGATCACGCTATACTTTGGCTCAATCAAACTATATAGCTGCAAAAAATAACTATGAAGACGCACTTTCTACATTTGAAAAACTATATGGAAGAAAAGTTGCTGCTAAAAACCTAGTAATGCCTGAATTTAACCTGCCATTACCAAGCACTAAGGAGGCTGTTTATGATAAAGCTGTTCTTTGCAACCCAACACTTCTAGTTCAAAGATCAAACATCGCTATGGCAGAGTCTGTTGTAAAAGAGAAAAATGCACCATTCTTACCAAAACTAGATCTTGTTGTGTCTGGTGCTTATGATCACTCAAATGTTTTATATGATGATTATGAAGAGCAAACATTTGACGCTCTTTTAAGACTAAACTATAACCTTTACAACAAAGGCAATGATAAGCTAGATAAAGAGAAGAGCCAACTTGCTGTTCAACAAGAGCAACAAACTATGGACAACCTTGTAAGAGAGCTTAAAGAGTCTTTAGAATTCTCATGGCAAAACTATGTTCTTAACCAAGAGAAAATGGGATATCTAAATCAACACGTTGAATATGCAAAAGCTACACTTGATGCTTACCAAGATGAGTTTAGAATCGGTCGCCGCGACCTTATCAACCTACTTGATGCAGAAAACGAGTACAACACAGCTTTAAAAGAGATAGCTACAACTGAGACTGCACTATCTTATGCAAAATATAGATTGCTAGATAACATGGGTATGGTTTCAGATAGTTTTGAGCCAGGCTTTGCTAAGAGATATATTCAAGGCGCTTGCAGTATTCAAAACGACTTAAGATAAAAATTTAAAAAGTGATGACCATGAGGGTCAAAGCAAAATTCTGGACGCTTACTTTAAGCGTCCTTTTTTCGTTATTAGCATTAGATGCTGTCGGGGATTTTATAAAACAAACAACGATAGCAAAGGTGGCTAAAATTTATGGAGAAGATGCAAGAAGAAGGGCATCGGCATTAAATTCTTTAATGACTTCATTGCAAGATGCAACCGAACAAGAGAAATTAATAAAAGTAAATGATTTTTTTAACTCTTTTAGGTGGGTTGATGATATGCAACTTTGGCATAAAAAAGATTACTGGGCTACCAGAATGGAATTTGTAGGAAAAGGCGCTGGTGACTGCGAAGACTACGTTATCGCAAAGTATTTCACCCTAAAGCAACTTGGAATTCCAACTCAAAAATTATACTTCACATACGTTAAAGCCTTAAGATACAACCAAGCACATATGGTTTTGGCATATTATGATACACCAAAGTCTATTCCATTAATTTTAGACAACATAAATGGTAAAATAAAAATCGCAACTCAAAGAACAGACCTCGTGCCAGTTTATAGTTTCAACGGTGATTCGCTATACTTGGCAAAACAAGAAGGTCTTGGTCAGGCAATACCAGGTGGAAATAAAAAACAAAATCCTAAGTGGATGGAACTAATAGATAGGATAGGAAAAGAGGATTTATGACGCTATTTAAACAGATTATGATCGCTGTGATAGCTTTTGGCATCGTGATTTTTATGGCTGTTGGCTACTTAAATTTTAAGAGCCTAAATGGATACATCAACGACCAGCTCGGTGAAAACGCAAGGCACACAGCAAACTCACTTGGACTTGCTTTAAAGCCGATTGTTGATCCTGAGGATATGTCTTTGGCGCAAACGATGATAAATTCTATGTTTGATAGCGGCAGATACAAGCTCATTAAACTTGAAGATGTCGATGGTAAGGTGCTCATAGAAAATTCTCAACAAACTATCGTTAAAGATATCCCTGAGTGGTTTTATAAGATTGCTAAATTTGAAGCCCCTGTTGCAACTAGCGAGATCATGACTGGCTGGGCTAAATTTGGTACTCTCTATGTTCAAGGCAGCACAGCACTTGCTTACAATGAGCTTTACTCAAACTCAAAAAATATTTTTAACTTTCTAGCTTTAATGATCATCATCGCTCTTGTCGTGGCGTTTTTTGCTCTTAAGGCGATATTTAGACCACTTGTTAAGGTGCAGGATCAAGCTGAAGCGATACTTGATAATAAATTTATCATCCAAAAGAGAATTCCATTCACAACAGACCTTAAAAAGATGGTGCTCGCCATGAACTCGATGGTTAGCAAGGTTCAAGACATATTTGAAAGAGAGGCGGCTACGCTTAGCAAGTATCAAGAGCTTTTATATAAAGACTCTATGAGCGGTACTTACAATAGAAGATTTTTCCAAACTAAATTTAGCGAGTATTTAGCAAGTGAAGAGTATTCAAGCGGTGTTGCTTCGCTTGTTAGCTTTAAAGATCTAGCAGGGCTAAAAGGCGTTCTTGGCTTTGAAAAATGGCAAAGTGTCATCATAAAAATAGCCCAAATTTTACAAGAAAAATCAACCGAAAATGACCAAAATGCGATCGTTGCAAGGCTAAATGACAACGATTTTATCTTGCTTTCTTACGGTAAAAACTCATCAAATTTCTCAGCTTTAGACGATAAGATCATGGCTGAGTTTAAAAAACTCTATGCAAATTTCTCTATAAATGATAGCGAATGCCCAGTCAATGCTGCTATTGTCGAGTACTCGCCAAGCACTGACATGAGGACACTACTTACATCAGCTGACGTTACTTTGGCTAGCGCAAGACTAGCCGGCTGCTTTACTTGCAAAGAATTTAATGCAAATCAAAACACCTTAGTCATCGGCAAAGAGAAATACAAAGAGCTTATTTTTGACTCTATAAAAGAGGATAAATTTAAATTTGCAGCTCAAAAAGTAGTTGGTTTTGACTCAAACTTTGAGCAGTATGAACTTTATCTAAGGCTCGTTGATAGCGAGGGCAAATGGCGTATGGCATCATACTTTATGCCAATGGTAAATGAGCTAAATTTAGGTGCGATGCTCGATCTTCATATCCTAAATAGGATCGCTAGAATTTTGCCTGAAAATATCTTACCTCAAGGAAGCTTAGCGATAAATTTGGGTAAAGAGATACTAAGCTCGGATGAAAATTTCTCAAAACTTGAAGCTACTCTTAAGAAAATCGCTCAAATTTCAAAATCTAAAAACTATATAGAAATTCCAAACAAAGACGATATTAGTATCGAAAGTATAGTTAGACTTACTAAAAAATTAAAAGAACTCGGCTTTGGTTTTGGATTTGATCACTTTGATCTTAATGCAAAAGGCATTGAGAAGCTAAAAGAATTTAATCCAGACTACGTAAAGATCCAGTCAAGCGTCTTAATCGACTTTTTAAGTGATAAATCAGGAGCAAACACAAAACAATCACTAGATGTTGTTTTAAGCTCAAAAGATATCATTTTGATTGCGATTGGTGTTGAGAGTGAAGAGCAAAAGAGTAAGCTAATTGAGCTTGGCATTAAAAATATGCAAGGAATTTACATAGATGAAATCAAAAATATTGGATGATAGATGCATAGCGATAAGATAAAAGACGAACTGCTTCAATGTTTGGTGATCTTTACCAAACTTCATAACAACCCATATAGTGCCGATGCTTTGACTATCGGTCTGCCTGTAAAAGATGGCGAAGAGATCGAGCTTTTTTCACTAAAGAGCTCGAAGTCTTTATTTTCTCGTGCAGCTTCACGTGCTGGCTTTGCATCAACGCTTGTCAGAAAAGACCTTGATCAAATTTCGCCTTTAGTTTTGCCTTGTATCTTGATGCTTAGAGGCAAAAAAGCTTGCATCTTGCAATCTTTCAGCGAAGACAAAAAGATGGCAAACATCATCACGCCCGATCTTTCAACTGGTACTAGCACGATAGAAACAAGCAAGCTAAAAGATGAGTATCTAGGCTATGCTTACTACCTAAAACGTGAATTTGTCCCAGAAGATACAAGCTCGACAAAGCTTATCGACGCTGGTAATGATCACTGGTTTTGGGGCACTTTAAAGCGCTCTAAGAAAATTTACTTTGACGTCGTGATAGCAAGCTTTATCATAAACTTATTTGTCCTTGCAAGCCCACTCTTTACGATGAACGTCTATGACCGCGTTGTGCCAAATAACGCAGTTGAGACACTTTGGGTTCTAGCGCTTGGCGTGAGCGTCGTTTATGGCATCGATCTATTTTTAAAATTTGTCCGTTCATATTTTCTTGAGATCGCAGGCAAGAAGAGTGATATCATTATGAGCTCTATCCTCTTTGAGCGCGTAATGGATATGAAATTTAGCAATAAACCAAAGTCGGTTGGCTCATTTGCTAGCAACTTGAAAGAATTTGACACAGTTAGAAATTTCTTCTCATCTGCGTCGCTTGCTGCCATTGTGGATCTGCCATTTGCGTTAATCTTCTTGATAGTTACCTACTTTATAGGAAGCTACCTTGTGCTTGTGCCTATTGTTATCATGATAGCTATTTTGTGCTATACATTTTTTATAAAAGATCCGCTTCAAAATGCGATTAAAAGCACATTTGAAGCTTCGGCTATGAAAAATGGAATTTTGATAGAGAGCCTTAGCAGCTTAGAGACCATTAAAACTCTTGGTGCTAGTGGCCATGTGCAGTGGAACTGGGAAGAGGCGACTGGCGAGATAGCAAATAGAAGTATCAAATCAAAAATAATCACTACTTCGATCACGACAGTTACATCGTTTTTGGTGCAGTTAAACACCATCGCTATCATCGTTCTTGGCGTTTATATGATACAAGATACGCACCTTACTATGGGTGGTTTGATCGCTGCTGTTATGCTTAGTTCTCGTGCGATTGCCCCTATGGGTCAAGTAGCCTCACTAGCTGCAAATTTCGAGCAGACAAAGACAGCTTATCAAAGCCTTAGCAAGATCATGCAGATGCCAGTTGAAAGACCTGAGGGCAAGAAATTTGTTAGAAGAAATTCTTTTGATGGCAAGATAGAGTTTAAAAACGTTAGCTTTACTTATCCAGACACCACAAAAGGCTCACTTGATAGGATAAATTTTGTCATTCAGCCGGGTGAGAAAGTAGGCATCATCGGTAGAAATGGCTCTGGTAAGACAACTTTGCAAAAGATAATCCTAGGTCTTTACGCACCGACTGAAGGCTCAGTGCTAATTGATGGTATCGATATAAATCAAATAGACCCAGCTGATCTTAGAAGAAATATC
This sequence comes from Campylobacter concisus, assembly GCF_003048375.1. NCBI lineage: Bacteria > Pseudomonadati > Campylobacterota > Epsilonproteobacteria > Campylobacterales > Campylobacteraceae > Campylobacter > Campylobacter concisus. The sequence goes on from NZ_CP021642.1 coordinate 672,558, forward strand.
GGCTACGTGCCACAAGATGTTGTACTATTTAAGGGAACGGTTAGAGAAAATATCGTTCAAAAAGCTCCTTATGTCGATGATATGCAGATTATTAAGGCGGCTAAGGTAAGTGGCGTCGATGAATATGTCAATGCTCACCCGCTTGGTTTTGATATGCCTGTCTTTGAAAGAGGCGATGGCATCAGTGGCGGTCAGCGTCAAAGTATAGCCGTGGCTAGGGCATTTTTGCTTGATAGTCCTATCATCTTGCTTGACGAGCCTACAAATTCACTTGATAATACAGTTGAGAGCAAGCTAAAAGCAAATTTAAAGGTAAATACCGTAAATAAAACTATGATTTTAGTAACTCACAGAACATCAATGCTTGATCTTGTTGATAGGCTCATAGTGATGGATAACGGCAAAATTTTACTAGATGGTCCAAGAGATGAAGTTTTAGCTAGACTTAGTGGGAAGTGATTATGCAAGAAGATATAAAAAATCAACAAAATGAAAATTTAAAGCCAGACGAAAAGCCAGTTCAAAAAAGCGATATAAAAGATCAAGAGAGCGCTGGAGATCAAATTTTAAATAGCGTAGATGGCATCAAGTCAAACATCCAAGCAAAAAACTACGATGCTTATGACTTGAAATTTATGTCAAGCCTCTCAGAAGCAGTTTTGGCAAAAGCTCCATCAACCTCAAAAAAGATACTTTATGCAGTTAGTATAACTGTATTTTGGCTACTTCTTTGGGCTTCGTGGGCGCAGATAGATGAGATAACAAGAGGTAGCGGTAAGATCATCCCATCAGGCAAAAACCAAGCGATACAAAACCTTGAGGGTGGTATCGTGGATCAAATTTTTGTAAAAGAGGGCGATGAGGTTAAAAAAGATCAGATCTTAATCAGGCTTGATAATAAAAACTTTACAAGTAGCTACGGCGAGTCAAAGCTAAGACTTGATGAGCTTCAGGCTAAATTTATGAGGCTTGATGCTGAAGCAAATGATAAAGAATTTGACTATAACGAAACAAGAGATGCGAACAACAGCAAGGCCGTAAGATACGAGATAAGCTTGCATAACTCAAACATAGATCACTTAAATGAGCAAATAGGAATTCTAACAGAGCAGATCCATCAACGCCAAAGTGAGCTAAATGAGCTTAGAAATAAAATTTCTCAAACTCAAAATAGCTATAATCTTGTTTTAAAAGAAAAAGCGATCATGGAGCCTATCTTTAAAAAAGGTCTTGTTAGTGAGGTCGAGTATATCCAGCTTCAAAGACGTGTAAATGACCTAAAGGGCGAGCTTGACGCATCTGTGCTTGCCGTGCCAAGGGTCGAATCAACCATAAAAGAGGCGAAAAATAAGATAGAAGAGGCAAAGCTGGCGTTTAAAAATAATGCAAAAAAAGAGCTAAATGAAGTCTCTGCTGAGATCGCAAGGATAAACGAGTCGCAAATCAGCCTAAGCGACAGGGTTGAAAGAACTTATGTAAGATCTCCGGTAAATGGTATCGTTAGTAAGATGATGGTGCATACAGTTTCTGGCGTCATCAAGCCAGGTGAAAATATCGCTGAGATCGTCCCATTAGAAGATAAACTCATCGCTGAGGTAAAGGTTAAGCCAGCTGACGTTGCGTTTTTAAGACCTGGACTTGATACGATGGTTAAATTTACGGCGTATGATTTTAGTATTTATGGCGGTTTAAAAGGCAAAGTAACGCAGATCAGTGCCGATACTGAGACAAATGAAAAAACAGGCGAGAGCTACTATCTAGTCAGGATAGAAACTGAGAAAAACTATCTTGGTAGTGAAGAGAAGCCACTTAGGATAAAGGTTGGTATGATAGTTTCAGCTGATATCATCACTGGTAAAAAGACGATACTTGACTATCTGCTAAAACCTATCTTAAAAGCAAAACAAAACGCTTTAACGGAGCGATAATGCAAAAATCAGCTAGCTTTGAGCGAAATTTTAGCGAATATCAAATTTCAAGAGCAAAGCTGGCTGAGGAATTTGTCATTTTAAATGATGGCAAAATATGCGATCTAATCGGAAGAGAGGTCGTTAAATTCCTCTTTAAAGACTGTGAAAAAAGCTTTGATGAGATGATAGATTTAAAAAAAGAAGAGCATATCAGCTTAGCTGGGCTAAAGATAGAAGATGAGCTAGTAAGCAGCATCAAGATATCAATTAGTGGCTACGATGAAAGCAGCGATAGCTTGGACTTTGATCTAAATTTGTTATCTCTTAGTGTGCCATATAGATACGCCATATCAAATGGTTGTTTTGAGATGTGTATCTTTTTAAAAGAGAGCAAAGAAGTGGTTGAGAAATTCTTATCTACTTTTAGTTATAAATTTGAGGCAAATAGTGGCAAGGAGCGCTACTTGATCGCTTTCGTAAATGAGTCAAAAATTTACGAACAAACCTATATGTGATATAAGGAAATATGGTTATGAATGTGGTTTTTTTTACTCAAAATGGTTCGCTTAATAATCTTTGGCGAGGGTATTTTTCAGATGATAGTGTGAAATTTACTCACAATAAAAAGGATTTTTTTGCAAATTTAAACGACGAGGTCGATATCGTCGGTATCGATACAAACGCTTTTAAAGATAGCCTTGATGAAAATATTAAAACCATTCATGAAAGTTTTCCAAATATAAAATGTCTAATCCTTGCAAACGAACCAAAATTTAGTGAAGGCAAACATCTGCTGGCTCTTGGTGTCAAAGGATATGCAAACTCACACATGAGAAAAACACACTTTGAAGATGCCTTTGAGACGATTTTAAATGGCAAAGTTTGGCTTTATCCAGAATTTATCCAAGCGATGATCGGAGAACTAACTGGCTCATATATAAATAATGAAAGTGAAACTTTAGAGAAAAAGTCTGATCTAAGCGAGCTTAGCTCACGTGAAAAGGAGATCGCAAACTTAATCTATCAAGGTCTAACAAACAATGAAATTTCAGAGCAAACAGGCATTACTTTAAGGACGGTAAAGGCGCACACTACGTCGATTTACAGCAAGCTAAATGTGAAAGATAGAATAGGTCTTGTACTTTTGATGAAGCAGCTTCATGCGTAAAATTTTGCTTCTTTTCTTTTTTGCCTCTTCGCTTTTTGCAAATAATTTTGAAATTTCTCCAAAAAATATATCTCAATGTAAAAATCAAATTTGCAAAAATATCCTAAATCACTATGCAAATTTTATGAAAAAAATAGAACACGAAAGCTTTATCAGAAAGCTAGAGCTCATAAATTCATACCTAAATTCTTTGATGCCAAGATATGATGATTTTTACAATACAAATGCAGATGTGTGGAGCACTAGGGGTGAGTTTTTAAGGCGAGGTGGTGGAGACTGCGAAGAGTACGCGATATCAAAACGCGATAGCCTAAAAGATCTTGGCGTGGATAATCAAAAATGCCTTCTGGTTGTTCAGGAAAAAAATACGAAAAAATATCATATGGTGCTAGCTGTTTGGGAAAATTTACACAAAGAGCCTTTTATACTGGATAATCTAAGCTTTAGAGTTTTGCCACTTTCGAAGCGCTACGACTTGGTGCCAGAGTATTGCTTGATGGATGGGAAATATTTTAAGATAAAAAAAGATGGCATAAATTTAGAGCCAGTGAATATAAGAATGCAAACTTACGAAAATTTGATAAAAAAGGAAAAAGAAGAGAAATTTTGGAAGAATTAATCTTCCAAGTCAATGTCTATTTTTTCAACATTTGTTGTAATATCTTTAGTATTTTTCTCAATGTTGTGTTTATTTTTCTCGATTAGTGACCTGTTTTGACCTATAAGGTCTCTATTTTCTTTGATACCATCACTGTTTTGCTCGATCATTTTGCTTAGTGTCGCTATCTTTTTTTCATAGCGGATCATTAAGAAGTAGATCACATAAATTAGCAGTAAAATTACCGCCCAAGGTAAAAATTGCATATTAAATCCTTTGTAATTTTTCGTAATTATAGAAATTTTAGCTTTTAAAAAAAATAAAACTATGAAAATATGAAATTTATATATGTAAAATTTATTTTTTATTTTTGTTAAAAATGGATCAGTCTAGTGGGTGTTTTTGAAATTTTTCATAAATTCTATAAATTTTTGATTGCAAAAAAATTAGATAAAATATTTTTCAAAATCTCCTTGACTTTTATTTTATTTTGGGCTATAATTGCCACTTCACAAAACAGGTGCTGGTGTAGCTCAGTTGGTAGAGCTACTGCCTTGTAAGCAGTGGGTCGGCGGTTCAAGTCCGTTCACCAGCTCCATTTTGTAACAGTGTTTGACCAGAAAATACCAAAATAACTTATTAATGTTTAAGGTGAGATACTCAAGCGGCCAACGAGGGCAGACTGTAAATCTGCTGACTATGTCTTCCGTGGTTCGAATCCACGTCTCACCACCATTGTTATGCGGGAGTAGCTCAGTTGGCTAGAGCATCAGCCTTCCAAGCTGAGGGTCGCGGGTTCGAGCCCCGTTTCCCGCTCCAAAATTTGGGAAAGTAAACTGGGAGCTGTATCTAGATTTTACTAAACACAGTTATTCCATCTTTATTTTCATGAATTTTTAGTTGTTTGTATGTTGATTAAAATCGTCTCAGCCAAGCGTTTTTCGCTCATATGGCTCAGAGGTAGAGCACTTCCTTGGTAAGGAAGAGGTCGCGGGTTCAAGTCCCGCTATGAGCTCCACTGGTTTATATGATTTTATATTACTATACGAATTTGAATTAGATAAAGACACATATCATAACGGAGGAAAAGATGGCTAAAGAAAAATTTTCACGCAACAAGCCACACGTAAACATAGGCACTATCGGTCACGTTGACCATGGTAAAACTACTTTAACAGCTGCAATATCTGCTGTTCTTTCACGCAAAGGTCTTGCTGAGCTAAAAGATTATGATAATATTGATAATGCTCCAGAAGAGAAAGAGCGTGGTATTACAATTGCTACTTCACACATTGAGTATGAGACAGAAAAACGTCACTATGCTCACGTTGACTGCCCAGGTCACGCCGACTATGTAAAAAACATGATTACAGGTGCTGCTCAAATGGACGGCGCTATTCTAGTTGTTTCTGCAGCAGACGGCCCAATGCCACAAACAAGAGAGCACATTTTGCTATCTCGCCAAGTTGGTGTTCCTTATATCGTTGTTTTCATGAACAAAGCAGATATGGTTGATGATGCTGAGTTGCTTGAACTAGTTGAAATGGAAATTCGCGAACTACTTAACGAGTACAACTTCCCAGGTGATGATACTCCGATAGTTTCTGGTTCAGCACTTAAAGCTCTTGAAGAGGCAAAAGCTGGACAAGATGGTGAATGGTCAGCAAAAATTATGGAACTAATGGATGCAGTTGATAGCTATATCCCAACTCCAGTTCGTGCTACAGATAAAGATCTTCTTATGCCAATCGAAGACGTTTTCTCAATTTCAGGTCGTGGTACAGTTGTAACAGGTAGAATTGAGAAAGGTGTTGTTAAAGTTGGTGACACAATAGAAATCGTTGGTATCAAACCTACACAAACAACAACAGTTACTGGTGTTGAGATGTTTAGAAAAGAGATGGATCAAGGTGAAGCTGGCGATAACGTTGGTGTTCTTCTTCGTGGTACTAAAAAAGAAGACGTTGAACGTGGTATGGTTCTTTGCAAACCTAAATCAATTACTCCTCACACAAAATTTGAGGGTGAGGTTTATATTCTAACTAAAGAAGAGGGCGGTCGCCATACTCCTTTCTTTAACAACTATAGACCACAATTCTATGTAAGAACAACTGACGTTACTGGTTCTATTACATTACCAGAAGGCACAGAGATGGTTATGCCAGGTGATAACGTAAGAATTTCCGTTGAGCTTATCGCTCCAGTTGCACTTGAAGAAGGTACTCGTTTTGCTATCCGTGAAGGTGGTAGAACTGTTGGTTCAGGTGTTGTTTCAAAAATACTTGGTTAATTTATAAAATTATGCCAAAGGGGAAACCCTTTGGCTTTCTATAAGGAATATATATGAGAATTAAAATCGGTTTAAAATGCTCTGAGTGTGGTGATATCAATTATACTACTACAAAAAACAGCAAAACCACTACAGATAAGGTTGAGCTCAAAAAATATTGCCCAAGATTAAAAAAACATACTGTTCATAAAGAAGTTAAGTTAAAAAGCTAATTAAGAATAAGTAGCTATTAGGGCAATAGCTCCAACGGTAGAGCGCTGGATTCCAAATCCAATGGTTGGGGGTTCGAATCCCTCTTGCCCTGCCACAATTAAGGTTAAGATTATGGAAAAAATTATAAATTATATAAAGCTATCTAAATTGGAAATAATGAAAGTTATCTTTCCTACTAAAGAACAAATTAGAAATGCTTTTATTGCAGTTTTTATCGTGGTCGCTGTTGTTTCACTTTTTTTAGCTCTTGTTGATGTTATTATGTCCTTTGTTCTTTCTAAAGTTATATAGAGTAAGGAAAAATAATGTCACATAAATGGTATGCTATACAAACTTACGCTGGTAGCGAAATGGCAGTAAAAAGAGGAATTGAAAATTTAGTTAGAGATCACGGTATCGAAGATCAACTAAAAGAAGTTATCGTTCCTACAGAAGACGTAATAGAGATAAAAAACGGTAAGCAAAAAATTAATGAAAGAACTCTTTATCCTGGATATGCTTTTGCATGTTTAGATCTTGATACAGCTCTTTGGCATAAGATTCAGTCTTTACCAAAGGTTGGACGTTTTATTGGTGAGGCTAAAAAGCCTACGCCATTGACTGAAAAAGATATAAATACTATCTTGGAGAAAGTTCAAAAAAGAGCGGCACCAAAACCTAAAATATTTTTTGAGGATGGTGAAAGCGTTCGCATAACAGAAGGTCCTTTTGCTAACTTTACAGGTATCGTTGAAGAATACGATATGATACATGGTAAGCTTAGACTCAATGTTTCTATTTTTGGTAGAAGTACCCCTGTTGATATTTTGTATTCACAAGTTGAGAAGATAATTTAAGGAGCAAGAAATGGCTAAAAAAGTTATAGGTGAAATAAAATTACAAATTGCCGCAACAAAAGCAAATCCTAGCCCGCCAGTTGGTCCAGCATTAGGACAAAAAGGCGTTAATATTATGGAATTTTGTAAAGCCTTTAATGAAAAAACAAAAGATATGGTTGGATTTAATATCCCAGTTGTTATTACTGTTTATGCTGATAAAAGTTTTACATTTATCACAAAACAACCACCTGCTACAGACCTTATTAAAAAGGCTGCGGGTATAACAAAAGGAACAGATAATCCTTTAAAAAATAAAGTAGGTAAATTAACAAAAGCTCAAGTTTTAGAAATTGTTGAGAAAAAACTTGTTGATTTAAATACAAATGATAAAGAGCAAGCAGCTAAGATTATTGCTGGTTCAGCTCGTTCAATGGGTGTCGAAGTAGTAGACTAAAACCTTTACCGTCAGGTTGATTTTCAAAAGACGGAAGCAATTTATATGCGGAGAAATTTATGGGAAAAACTAGTAAGAGATTTCAAGAATTGCTCAAAAAAGTAGAGCAAGATAAAATTTATAATCTTAGCGAGGCTATCGATACAGTTAAAACTCTAGCTTCTGCTAAATTTAATGAGACAGTTGAGATTGCGTTAAAATTAAATGTTGATCCAAGACATGCTGATCAAATGGTTCGTGGTTCAGTTGTTTTACCAGCTGGCACAGGTAAAGTTGTAAGAGTTGCTGTTATAGCAAAAGACGCTAAAGCTGATGAGGCAAAAGCTGCTGGTGCTGACATAGTTGGTGCTGATGATCTAGTTGAGGATATCCAAAAAGGTATAATGAACTTTGATGTTCTTATAGCTACTCCAAATTTAATGGGTCTTGTAGGTAAAGTTGGTAGAATTTTAGGACCTAAAGGGTTAATGCCAAATCCAAAAACTGGAACAGTTACAATGGATGTTGCGCAAGCTGTTAATAATGCAAAAAGTGGTCAGGTAAATTTCCGTGTTGATAAGCAAGGAAATATACATGCAGGTCTTGGCAAGGTTAATTTTACTAAAGAGCAACTAAATGAAAATATTTCAACATTTATTAAAGCTATTAATAAACATAAACCTGCGACTGCAAAAGGTAGATATGTAAAAAATGCTTCATTGTCTTTAACAATGAGCCCTTCTGTAACTCTTGATACTCAAGAAGTTATGGATTTAAAATAAAAATTTAGACAAATTTATATCTTAGATTGGAGATAGCCGAGGCCATTGGGCTTAATTGATTCGACCCGCTCTGCTTGAAATTACCGGTCGGAAAGGAGAAAAAGTGACACGTAACGAAAAAACTGAAGTTGTTGCAAAATTAGAGAGTGAATTTAAAACTGCTGAAGCTATTGTAGTTTGTGACTATCGTGGTCTTTCAGTTAAAAAACTTGAAGTTTTAAGAAATTCTGCAAAAGAACAAAATGTAAAAGTTCAAGTTATTAAAAATACTCTTGCAAATATTGCTCTTAAAAATTCTGATAAAGTCGGAATGGAACTCAAAGATACAAATATCTATCTTTGGAGTGAAGATCAATTAGCAGTAACTAAAGTAGCCGCAAAATTTGAAGAGTCAAATTCTGATCTTTTCAAAATTAAAACAGCTTATATTGATGGCGAAGTTGCAAGCGTTGATAAAGTTAAAGCTCTATCTAAAATGCCTAGCCGTGATGAGCTTATTGCGATGCTTTTGCAAGTTTGGAATGCGCCAATTCAAAATTTCACAATTGGTTTGAATGCGCTTAAAGAGAAAAAAGAACAATCAGCTTAGTCAAATTAAAAAAATAATAAGGATAAAAAATGGCAATTACAAAAGAAGACGTATTAGAGTTTATATCTAATCTTTCTGTACTTGAACTTAGCGAACTTGTAAAAGAGTTTGAAGAGAAATTTGGTGTTAGCGCAGCTCCTGTAATGGTAGCTGGTGGTGCAGCTGCTGCTGGTGGTGCAGCTGCTGCTGAAGAAAAAACAGAATTTAACATCGTTCTTGTTGATTCTGGTGATAAGAAAATCAACGTTATTAAGGTTGTTAGAGCACTTACTGGTCTTGGTCTTAAAGAGGCTAAAGACGCAGTTGAAGGAACTCCGTCTGTTCTTAAAGAAGGCGTTAGCAAAGACGAAGCTGAAGCAGCTAAAAAAGAGCTTGAAGAGGCTGGTGCTAAGGTTGAACTTAAATAATTTTTTATTATTTAGGCTTAATATTTCAAGAGAGAGCAGAGGCTCTCTCTTTTTTAAATTTTAGATGCCTTGTAAAAGGCTATACTTTTCTTTCAAAATTACCACGAGGTAGATGCAATGTTAAATAGCTTATACTCAGGAAATCGTCTTAGAGTTGACTTCTCTAATGTCGTTAAAGAGATAGACGTTCCGAACCTACTACAACTACAAAAAAAGAGCTTTGATAATTTTTTAAATCTAAATAACAATCAGACAGAAAGCGGTATTGAAAAAGTTTTTAAGTCGATTTTCCCTATACATGATCCGCAAAATCGTTTGACTTTAGAATATGTTAGCTCAGAGATTGGAAAACCAAAATATACAATCAGAGAGTGCATAGAAAGAGGTCTTACATACTCTGTAAATTTAAAAATGAAAATACGCCTTATCGTCCATGAAAAAGATGATAAGACTGGTGATAAAGTTGGCGTTAAAGATATAAAAGAGCAAGAAATTTTTATACGTGAAATTCCGTTGATGACAGATAGAATTTCATTTATTATAAATGGTGTTGAGCGTGTTGTTGTAAATCAACTCCATAGAAGCCCTGGCGTTATCTTCAAGCAAGAAGAGAGTGCGACTGTTGCAAACAAACTTATCTACACAGCTCAAATAATCCCAGATCGTGGCTCTTGGTTGCACTTTGAATATGATACAAAAGATATTTTATATGTTAGGATAAATAAGCGCAGAAAAGTGCCTGTAACTATCTTGTTTAGGGCATTAGGATATAAAAAACAAGACATTATTAAGCTATTTTATCCGATACAAAATTTAGTTATTAAAAATAATAAATTTTTAACTCTTTTCAATCCAGAGGATTATCTAGGAAGAGTTGAGTATGATATAAAAAATGAAGATGGAGAGGTTCTTCACCAAGCCGGCAAGCGTCTAACAAAGAAAAAAGCTGATAAATTAATTGAAGATGGCGTTAAATTTGTCGAGTATCCGATCGAAGCACTTATAGGTAGATATTTGGCAAACCCTGTAATAAACACAGAAAGCGGCGAAATTTTATATGACACACTATCTGCTCTTGATGAGAATAAACTTGCAAAAATTTTAGCTGAGCATGAAAGTATTGATATTATAAACAACTCTGCTGCTGGCGTTGATGACGCTATCATAAATTCATTTATCGCCGACAACGACATGCTTAAGGTTTTAAAACAAACTGAGGGTGTAGATGATGAAAATGACCTTGCTGCGATTAGAATTTACAAGGTCATGAGACCTGGCGAGCCAGTAGTTAAAGAGGCTGCAAAAAGCTTTGTAAATGATATATTGTTTAATCCTGAAAGATATGACTTAACAAAAGTTGGTCGTATGAAGATGAACCACAAGCTCTCGCTTGATGTGCCAGAGTACGTTACCTTACTAACTAGTGAAGATATCATCAAAACTGCAAAATATCTTATAAAAGTTAAAAACGGACAAGGTCACATTGACGACCGCGATCACCTTGGTAACCGCCGTATAAGATCTATCGGCGAGCTACTTGCTAGTGAGCTTCACCTTGGTTTTGTTAAGATGCAAAAGGCTATACGTGATAAATTTACAAGCCTAAGCAATAACACTGACGAGATCATGCCTTATGATCTTATCAATCCAAAAATGATCACAGCAACAATTATGGAATTTTTCACAGGCGGTCAGTTAAGTCAGTTTATGGATCAGACAAACCCACTTAGTGAGGTTACTCATAAGCGCCGTCTATCTGCGCTTGGCGAGGGCGGCTTGGTAAAAGAGCGTGCTGGCTTTGAGGTGCGTGACGTTCACCCAACTCACTACGGCAGAATTTGTCCGGTTGAGACTCCAGAAGGTCAAAATATCGGTCTTATTAACACCCTTTCAACTTATGCAAAAGTAAATGACCTTGGCTTTGTTGAGGCGCCTTATAAAAAAGTCGTCGATGGCAAAGTGACTGATGAGATAGTCTATCTAACAGCGACACAAGAAGAGGGCAATGTTATAGCTCCAGCATCAACTAAACTTGATGAAAACGGACATATTGTTGAAGACTTGATCGAGGTTAGAAAAGAGGGCGAGATGATGCTTGCTCGTAGAGAAGATGTTACCTTGATCGACCTTTGCTCTGGTATGATAGCTGGTGTTGCAGCTTCGCTTATCCCTTTCCTAGAGCACGACGACGCTAACCGTGCGCTTATGGGTTCAAACATGCAACGTCAAGCAGTGCCACTACTTCGTTCAACTGCTCCTATCGTTGGAACAGGTATGGAGAGTGTTATCGCAAGAGATGCTTGGGAGAGCGTAAAAGCAAAACGTGGAGGCGTGGTTGAAAAGGTTGATAATAAAAACATCTTTATCCTTGGTGAAGATGAAGCTGGTCCATATATCGATCACTACTCTTTAGAGAAAAATTTAAGAACAAACCAAAATACGACATTTTCACAACATCCGATCGTTAAAAAAGGCGACGAGATCGTTGCTAATCAAATCATAGCTGATGGTCCAAGCATGGAAAAGGGCGAGCTAGCTATCGGTAAAAACGCACTAATCGCATTTATGCCTTGGAATGGCTACAACTACGAGGATGCGATCGTTATTAGTGAAAAAATGATACGTGAAGATGCCTTTACAAGCGTTCATATTTATGAAAAAGAGATTGAGGCTCGTGAGCTAAAAGACGGCGTTGAAGAGATAACAAAAGATATACCAAACGTCAAAGAAGAGGAGCTTATGCACCTTGATGAAAGCGGTATCGTTAAAATCGGTACAGAGATTAAGCCTGGCATGATCCTTGTTGGTAAAGTATCTCCAAAAGGTGAAGTTAAGCCAACTCCAGAAGAAAGACTTTTGCGTGCGATCTTTGGCGAAAAAGCTGGTCACGTTGTAAATAAATCACTCTATGCTTCAGCTTCAATGGAAGGCGTGGTTGTTGATGTTAAAATTTTTACCAAAAAAGGTTATGAAAAAGATAGCAGAACAAATAAGGCTTATGAAGAAGAGAAGACGCTTTTAGAAAAAGAGCACCATGATAGACTGCTTATGCTAGACCGCGAAGAGATGCTAAAAGTTACAGCGCTTCTTTCTAAAAACCCACTAGCGAGCGATCAAGAGGTAAATAAAAAAGAGTATAAAAAAGGCTCAAAGATCAACAAGGCTGACTTTGAGAATATCAATAGATTTACCCTAAATGCTATAGTAAAGAGCTTTTCAAAAGATATCCAAAAGAAATATGACGAGCTAAAAAATTACTTCCAAAATGAGAAGAAAAAGCTTAAAGAAGAGCACGACGCTAAGATAGAAATTTTAGAAAAAGATGACATTTTACCAAGCGGCGTTGTAAAACTTGTAAAAGTTTATATAGCTACAAAACGCAAACTAAAAGTTGGCGATAAGATGGCTGGACGTCACGGCAACAAAGGTATCGTTTCAAATATAGTTAGAGAAGTCGATATGCCTTATCTTCCAAGCGGACAGATCGTAGATATCGTGCTAAACCCACTAGGCGTTCCAAGCCGTATGAATATCGGTCAAATTTTGGAGAGCCACCTTGGTCTTGTTGGCTACCGCTTAGGCGAGCAGATCAATGAAATTTTTGAGACCAAAAAAGGCGAGTGGATAAAAGAGCTAAGAGCTAAGATGATAGAGATCGCAAGCGTTGCTAAGCTAATGGACGCTAAAAAAGCTCTTGGCAAGATGAGCGATGAGAAGCTTCTTGAGTATGCAAAAGATTGGAGCAATGGCGTAAGATTTGCAACTCCGATTTTTGAAGGCGTTAAAGCTGACGAATTTGCAAAACTATTTGAGATGGCAAAGATAGATAGTGATGGTAAAACTGAGCTATATGACGGACGCACAGGCTCAAAGATAAGAGAACGCGTTAATGTTGGTTGTATGTATATGCTAAAACTTCACCACTTGGTTGATGAAAAAGTTCACGCAAGAAGTACTGGACCATACAGTCTTGTTACACAACAACCTGTCGGCGGTAAAGCGTTATTTGGTGGTCAAAGGTTTGGTGAGATGGAGGTTTGGGCACTTGAGGCTTATGGCGCTGCTCATACACTAAGAGAGATGCTAACTGTAAAATCAGACGATGTTGAGGGAAGACTCTCTGCTTACAAAGCTTTAACAAGAGGCGAAAACGTTCCTGAGACTGGTATCCCTGAGACGTTCTTTGTTCTAACAAACGAGCTAAAATCACTAGCTCTTGATGTGGAAGTATATGATGAGGATGAGACAAATGAAACTAACTAATTTAAAACCAGTTGAGATAAAAGAAGAGCATAGACCTCGTGATTTTGAAGCTTTCCAACTTCGTTTAGCAAGTCCTGAGAAGATAAAATCTTGGAGCTATGGCGAGGTTAAAAAACCAGAAACTATCAACTACCGCACGCTAAAACCTGAGCGTGACGGCTTGTTTTGTGCCAAAATTTTTGGACCGATCCGCGACTACGAGTGTCTTTGTGGTAAATATAAAAAGATGCGTTATAAGGGTATTAAGTGCGAAAAGTGTGGCGTTGAAGTAACAACATCTAAAGTTCGTCGCTCTCGCATGGGTCACATCGAGCTTGTAACTCCAGTGGCTCATATCTGGTATGTAAATTTCTTGCCAAGCCGTATAGGTGCGCTTCTTGGTATCAAGATGAAAGACCTCGAGCGCGTACTTTACTATGAGGCATACATTGTTGATAACGCTGGCGAGGCTTATTATGACAATGAAAATTCTAAAAAAGTTGAAAAATATGACGTTTTAAACGAGGAGCAATATCAAAGCCTAGCTTCAAGATATGAAGAAACTGGCTTTAGTGCTAGAATGGGTGGCGAGGTCATCTATGATATGCTAGCTGAGCTTGATCTAACTCAAATTTTAAATCAGCTACAAGAAGAGATGGAGGCTACAAATTCTGAGGCCAAGAAAAAGACTATCGTAAAACGTCTAAAGGTTATTGAGAGCTTTTTAAATTCAGGCAACCGCCCAGAGTGGATGATGATAACAAATTTACCAGTTCTTCCGCCTGACCTTAGACCACTTGTTAATCTTGATGGCGGTAAATTTGCTGTTTCAGACGTAAATGATCTATATCGCCGTGTAATAAATAGAAATAGCCGTCTAAAACGCCTACTTGAGCTTGACGCACCTGAGATCATTATCAGAAACGAAAAGAGAATGCTTCAAGAGGCTGTTGATGCGCTATTTGACAATGGCCGTAGAGCAAATGCAGTAAAAGGTGCAAACAAGCGCCCACTAAAATCACTAAGTGAGATCATCAAAGGTAAGCAAGGCCGCTTCCGTCAGAATTTGCTAGGTAAGCGTGTTGACTTCTCTGGACGTTCTGTTATCGTCGTTGGTCCAAAGCTAAAGATGGATCAGTGTGGTCTTCCAAAGAAGATGGCTTTAGAGCTATTTAAGCCACATTTGCTTGCTCGCCTTGAAGAAAAAGGCTATGCGACAACCGTTAAGCAAGCTAAAAAGATGATAGAAGATAAGACAAATGAGGTTTGGGAGTGCTTAGAAGAGGTCGTTAAAGACTATCCAGTCATGCTAAACCGTGCTCCGACACTTCATAAGCTTTCTATCCAGGCGTTTCACCCAGTTCTTGTTGAAGGTAAGGCGATCCAGCTTCACCCACTAGTTTGTGCGGCGTTCAACGCTGACTTCGACGGCGATCAAATGGCTGTTCACGTACCACTATCGCAGGAAGCTATCGCTGAGTGTAAAATTTTGATGCTTAGCTCAATGAATATCTTGCTTCCTGCAAGTGGTAAGGCTATCACAGTTCCTTCACAAGATATGGTTTTGGGAATTTATTACCTAAGCCTAGAGAGAAACGATGAAAAAGGTGCAAATAAAATTTTCTCAAGCGTTGATGAAGTAATGATCGCTGAAGAGGCTAACACTCTTGGTCTTCACGCTAAAATTAAGACAATGGTTGATAACAAGATCATCTTCACAACAGCCGGTCGCTTGATCCTAAGAGCGATACTTCCTGATTTTGTCCCTGAAAATATGTGGAATAAGATCATGAAGAAAAAAGACATTGCAAATTTGGTTGATTATGTTTATAGAAATGGCGGCCTTGAAGTAACGGCCGACTTCCTTGATAAGCTTAAAAATTTAGGCTTTAGATATGCTACGAAAGCGGGAATTTCTATCTCTATCGCAGACATCATCGTGCCAGATAGCAAGCAAAAATATATCGATGAAGCTAAGAAAAAAGTTCGTGAAATTCAAAAGCAATATGGCGCTGGTCTTTTAACAGATAGTGAGAGATACAACAAGATCATCGATATCTGGACAGATACAAATAACAGCGTTGCAAGCGAGATGATGAAGCTTATCCAAAGTGACAAGGGCGGATTTAACTCAATTTATATGATGGCTGACTCAGGTGCGAGAGGTAGTGCAGCGCAAATTCGCCAGCTAGCTGGTATGCGTGGTCTTATGGCAAAACCGGACGGCTCGATCATCGAAACGCCGATCATTTCAAACTTCCGTGAAGGTCTAAACATAATGGAGTACTTCAACTCAACCCACGGAGCTAGAAAGGGTCTTGCAGATACCGCGCTAAAAACTGCCAACGCTGGTTACCTAACAAGAAAGCTAATCGACGTTGCTCAAAACGTTAAAGTCACAATGCACGACTGCGGTACGCACGAGGGTGTTGAGATCACAGATATCACAGAGAGCGGCGAGCTAATAGAGAGCCTTGAAGAGAGAGTCTTGGGCCGTGTTTTAGCAGATGATGTGATCGATCCTATAACAAATGAAATTTTATTTAGCGAAGGCACATTGCTTGACGAGGAGAAAGCTAAGGCTATAACAGAAGCTGGCATAAAATCAGTAAGCATTAGAACACCTATCACGTGCAAGGCGCCAAAGGGCGTTTGTGCAAAATGTTATGGATTAAATTTGGGCGAGGGCAAACTTGTAAAACCAGGCGAGGCTGTCGGTATCATCTCAGCTCAATCAATCGGTGAGCCAGGTACTCAGCTAACGCTAAGAACGTTCCACATCGGTGGTACGGCTTCTACTGAACAACAAGACCGCCAAGTCATCGCTCAAAAAGAGGGCTTTATTAGATATTACAACCTTAGCACATACGAGAACAACGGCAAAAAGATCGTTGCAAACAGAAGAAGTGCAGCTGTACTACTTGTTGAGCCAAAGATAAAATCAACAATTGATGGTAAAATCGAGATCGAATATGCCCACGAAGATGTAAATATTGTAATCAAGGGCAAAAAAGAAGAGGTTAAATATACAATTAGAAGAAACGACCTTGCTAAACCAAACGAACTAGCTGGCGTTAGCGGTAAGATCGAAGGTAAGATGTATATCCCTTATGCAAATGGCGACAAAGTAAAAGAAAACGAAAGTATCGTCGAGATTATAAAAGAGGGTTGGAACGTTCCAAATCGTATCCCTTATGCTAGTGAGCTTAAAATTTCAGATGGCGATCCAGTAACTAGAAAGATCACAGCAGATGCAAATGGTGTGGTTAAATTTTTCATACTAAAAGGTGACTTCCTTGATAGACTAAAAGATATCAAAAAAGGTCACAAAGTAACTGAAAAAGGCTTCTTTGTTGTCGTCTCTGACAAGGATGGACGCGAGGCAGTTCGCCACTACATCCCAAGAAATTCTATCATCCAAGTATCAGATAATGATGCGGTAGAAAGAGCGACAGTAGTCTCACTACCTGAAAAAGATGACAAGCTAATAATCGCTGAGTGGGATCCATACTCAACTCCAACTATTGCAGAAGAGGCTGGTGTGGTTAGCTTTGAAGATGTCGAGCCAGGATATAGTGCGACTGAGCAAGCTGACGAGGCAACTGGTCAAAGACGTCTTGTCATCAACGAATATTTACCAAGTGGCGTAAAACCAGCGATCATTATCACTACAAAGAGCGGACATTTGATCAAGTATCCGCTTGATCCAAAAACTGCGATCTTTGTTTCAAGTGGCGATGAAGTAGCTCAGGCCGACATTTTGGCTAAGACTCCAAAAGCTGTTGCTAAGTCAAAAGATATCACCGGTGGTCTTCCAAGAGTTAGTGAGCTATTTGAAGCAAGACGCCCTAAAAATACAGCTATCGTTGCAGAGATCGACGGCGTTGTTAGATTTGACAAGCCACTTCGCTCAAAAGAGCGCATCATCATCCAAGCAGAAGATGGCACGACAGCTGAGTATTTGATCGAGAAGAGCCGCCAGATCCAAGTAAGAGACGGCGAATTTGTTCATGCTGGCGAGAAGCTAACAGACGGACTTATCTCAAGTCACGATATCTTAAGAATTCTTGGTGAAAAGGCACTTCACTACTATTTGATCAGTGAAATTCAGCAAGTTTATCGTCGCCAAGGTGTTGCGATCGCTGATAAGCACATCGAGATCATCGTCTCTCAAATGCTTCGCCAAGTCAAAATCGTCGATAGCGGAAATACAAATTTCATCGTTGGCGACATGGTTTCAAGAAACAAATTTAAAGAAGAGAACGAGCGCATCATGAAGATGGGTGGCGAGCCAGCTATCGC
Source organism: Campylobacter concisus (assembly GCF_003048375.1). Lineage (NCBI taxonomy): Bacteria > Pseudomonadati > Campylobacterota > Epsilonproteobacteria > Campylobacterales > Campylobacteraceae > Campylobacter > Campylobacter concisus. Next base: position 690,310 of record NZ_CP021642.1, read on the forward strand.
TGAGCCGATCCTTCTTGGTGTCACAAGAGCGGCCATCGGAAGTGATAGTGTGATCTCTGCTGCGTCATTCCAAGAGACAACTAAGGTCTTAACAGAAGCGTCAATCGCTGCTAAATTTGACTATCTTGAAGATCTAAAAGAGAACGTCATCCTTGGACGTATGATCCCAGTTGGTACTGGTTTTTATAAAGATAAAAAGATAAAGATCAAAGAAAACTAATATATTAAGCCCCGCTTTTGGGGCTTAAACCTCTTATAAATTTACCCACTTAAATTTACAAAATTTCAAAATTTACAAGCCATTAATCAATATTAAATAAAATCCATAACTAAAAATATGTAACGGAGATATTATGAAAAATGTCGATCTTGGACTTTTGTTTCTGCGCTTAGGCCTTGGAATTTGCCTTTTTATGCACGGCTTTGGCAAAATTTTACACGGAGTTGGCGGCGTAAAGAGCATTTTAGTTGATGCTGGACTACCTAGCTTTTTGGCGTATTTTGCCTATCTTAGCGAGGTTTTAGCCCCTATAATGATCGCTGTTGGTTTTTACTCAAGGCTTGGCGCGCTCCTAGTTTTTGGCTCTAGTCTTGTCATTTTGTATTCGTATTTTGGCTTGTCAAATTTACTTGAGCTAACTAATGTAAATGGCTTTAAAGCAGAGCTTATATATCTTTATATCGCTATGTCACTTTGCATCATCTCGACTGGTAGTGGCAAATACGCTATCAAGCAAGACTGATCTAAATTTAGCACATATCAGATGTGCTAAATTTTCACACGTTTTGTTTAAATTTTAATTTTATTTTATTTTTTTATAACAATTTAAGTTTATAGCCTTTAAATTCAAAAGTATCTCAAATTTAAAGGACACATGATGAACTCTATAAAAAAAGAGCCTTCGTTTCTGCTAGCCCTTACGCCTATCTTGGTTATGATCGTAGGCCTTGCGCTTGGCGTTGGTTATATGAAACTAAAGGTTGAGCCGATCATTTTGATAGCAGCCCTTGTGGCTGGTGGCATCGCTTGGAGACTAGGATATAGCTGGAGCGAGCTTCAAGAAGGGGTAATAGAGAAAATTTCAAGCTCACTGCCAGCACTTATGATACTTTGGGCAGTCGGTCTGCTTATTGGCTCGTGGGTATTTTCAGGCACCATCCCTATGATCATCTACTACGGCGTGGATCTTATCAGTCCTGAGTACCTCGTCTTTACAGCGTTTATCATCGCAGCTATCATCTCAACCGTAACTGGCACATCTTGGGGTTCTGCTGGCACAGTTGGCGTGGCTATTATGGGCATAGCTCAAGGTCTTGATGTAAATTTAGCAGCAACTGCTGGTGCGGTAGTCGCAGGAGCATACTTTGGCGATAAACTCTCCCCGCTCTCAGACACGACAAATCTAGCTCCGATAGCAGCTGGCTCAGAGCTTTATGAGCACATCAAACACATGTTTTATACGACTATCCCAGCAACTATCGTTGCAATAGCAGCTTATCTATTCTTTGGTAGCGAGGCGGCAAGTAGTGGTGCAAATGTTTCAGAGTCGGTTTTGGCACTTCAAGGTCAGCTTGATAAAATTTTTCACTGGAACATCATCTTGCTTTTGCCTGTGCTTTTTGTCTTGGCTGGCTCGGTGCTAAAGTGGCCAACTATACCTGTCATGATCATAGCTTCGCTATTTTCAGTGCTTCTTGGCGTTATCGTTCAAGATTTTAGCTTTAAAAACGGCTTTATCTCAGTGATGACTGGTTTTAACGTCACGATGAGCGGCATTAATATGGAGTTTTCAAAGGATATCACTAAGCTTCTAAATAGAGGCGGCGTGAGCTCGGTAAATTCAACCACTATCCTAGTCATCTGCGCTATGGGCTTTGCTGGCATCATCTCAAAAACTGGTATGCTTACAAAGGTACTTCACACCATTATGGCAAGGGTCAAATCAACAGCAGGCGTCATCATCTCGACTATCGGCTCATGCCTAACTGTCGCATTTGTCACAGGTAGCTCATATCTTTCTATCCTCATCCCTGGCGAGATGTTTAAAGACTTTTATAAAGAGAAAAATTTAGCAGCCAAAAACCTCTCAAGAACACTTGAAGACTCTGGCACCGTGATCGTCCCACTTATCCCTTGGTCAGCAGCTGGCGCATATATGACTGCTACACTTGGAGTGCCAACGGTAGATTATTTGCCATGGGCTATTTTAAACTACATGGGCGTTGTCTTTGCTATCATTTTAGCACTCACTGGCATCGGCATAGCTAAGATAAATAAGGACGCCAAATGATACTTATAAAAAACGTCAAAATTTACTCGCCAAAATTTCTTGGTAAAAAAGATATATTTATATGTAATGGTAAGATCGTCTGCATAGCTGAAAATTTAGAGCCAAATTTACCAAATGTAAAGGTGATCGACGCTTCAAATTTAGTAGCCATACCAGGCCTTATCGATAAGCATGTGCATATCACTGGAGGCGGCGGAGAGGGCGGCTTTAAGACTAGGGTGCCTGAGATCATGCTATCAAATTTAATAGAAGCTGGCATAACGACAGTCGTAGGACTACTTGGAACTGACAGCACGACAAGAAGCGTTGAAAATTTAGTCGCAAAAGCACACGCGCTAAACGACGAGGGTATCACATGCTACGCTCACACCGGCGCATACAGCTCTAAAACGCCAACCATAACTGGCGAGATTGAAAAAGATATTGTCTTTGTTGATCCCATAATCGGCACAAAACTAGCCATAAGCGACCACCGCTCATCAAGTGTAAGCAAAGATGAGCTCGCTCACATAGTCTCCGCTGGCAGAGTGGCTAGTATGATCAGCTCAAAGTCAGGCCACACCACGCTTCATATGGGTGACGGCAAAAAGGGCTTAAATTTGATCTATGAAGTGCTAAATGAGTACGACATGCCAATCACACTATTTCAACCAACGCACGTAAATAGAAACGAGGAGCTTTTTAAACAAAGCTTTAAATTTATAAAAGATGGCGGCTACATCGACTTTACCTGCATGCCAGGACTTACGCCACTTGAAGCTGTAAAGCGCGTCAAAAAAGAAAATTTACCGACAAATAAGATAACCATTAGTTCAGACGGCTTTGGTAGCTACTCTAGCTATGATAGCGACGGAAATTTACTAAAAATAGGCATTGCTAGCGTTAAGAGCTTATATGAAGAGTTTATAAATTTCATAAAAGATGGCTTTAGCATCGAGGAGGCGTTGCCATATTTTACTACAAATGTGGCTAGAAGTGTTGCCTTACAAAATAAAAAAGGCGAGATAAAAGAAAATTACGATGCAGATATTTTGCTAATCGATGAGAAATTTGAGATTAAATTTGTCGTTGCAAAGGGTGAAATTTTAAAAGATGACAGTGGTTTTATAAAAAAAGGAACGTATGAATAAGTCTAACTTATTAACCGTTATTTAAGCTTTTTTTAAATAAAATTAGGTCTTTTTAATAAATTTAGTTGAAAGGAATTATTGTGCCAACCATAAATCAATTGGTCAGAAATGAACGCAAGAAAGTGACTGTTAAGTCAAAATCTCCAGCGTTAAAAGAGTGCCCTCAAAGAAGAGGAGTTTGCACTAGGGTTTATACTACAACTCCTAAAAAACCAAACTCAGCTTTGAGGAAAGTTGCCAAAGTTAGGCTTACAAGCGGTTTTGAAGTCATCAGCTATATCGGCGGTGAAGGTCACAACCTACAAGAACACAGTATCGTTTTAGTTCGCGGCGGTAGGGTTAAAGACTTACCAGGTGTTAAATATCACATCGTTCGTGGTGCACTTGATACTGCTGGTGTTGCAAAAAGAACAGTTTCTCGTTCTAAATATGGTGCAAAACGCCCTAAAGCTGGCGCTGCTGCTCCAAAAAAGTAAAAAATTAGGTTCGCAGACGTTGCTTAAATTTGCAAACGTTTGAGTAAAATTTCATAAAAATTTGAAGGAAAAATCAAAATGAGAAGAAGAAAAGCTCCTGTAAGGGAAGTTTTACCTGATCCGATTTACGGAAATAAAATAATCACTAAATTTATTAATTCTCTTATGTATGATGGCAAAAAAAGCGTCGCTACAGAGATAATGTATGGTGCTATTAAAGCTATCGAAAAGAAAAATGCTGAAGTTAAAGGCATCGACGTTTTTAACGACGCTATCGAAAATGTAAAACCTATTTTAGAAGTTAAATCACGCCGTGTTGGTGGTGCTACTTATCAAGTGCCAGTTGAGGTTCGCCCAGCTCGCCAACAAGCTCTTGCTATCCGCTGGCTTATAACTTTTGCTAGAAAAAGAAGCGAAAGAACAATGGTTGATAAACTAGCAAATGAGCTTTTAGATGCGGCAAATTCAAAAGGTGCATCTTTCAAGAAGAAGGAAGATACTTACAAGATGGCAGAGGCTAATAAAGCATTTGCTCACTACCGCTGGTAAGAAAGAATTAGCATGGCAGAGAGAAAAACGCCTTTACATAAGGTAAGAAATATCGGTATTGCGGCTCACATTGATGCTGGAAAGACAACCACTAGTGAGAGAATTTTGTTCTTCACTGGTATGAGCCATAAGATAGGTGAGGTTCATGATGGCGCTGCTACTATGGACTGGATGGAGCAAGAAAAAGAGCGTGGTATTACTATTACATCAGCTGCAACTACAGCGTTTTGGAAGGGCTACCAAGTAAACCTAATCGACACTCCGGGACACGTTGACTTTACTATTGAAGTTGAGCGTTCTATGCGTGTTCTTGACGGTGCTGTTGCGGTATTTTGTTCTGTTGGTGGTGTTCAGCCACAGTCTGAAACTGTTTGGAGACAAGCAAATAAATATCACGTACCAAGAATTGTTTTTGTCAATAAAATGGACAGAATTGGTGCAAATTTCTTTAGAGTTGAAGAGCAGATTAGAGAAAGATTAAAAGCAAATCCAGTGCCTATCCAAATTCCTATCGGTGCAGAGGATAACTTTAAAGGTGTGGTTGATCTTGTAAGAATGAAAGCATACGTTTGGAATGACGAGAAAAAGCCAACTGACTATGTAGAAGAAGAAATTCCAGCTGAAGTTAAAGATAAAGCTGAAGAATACCGCGCAAAACTAATCGAAGCTGTTTCTGAAACAGACGATAGCTTGATGGAGAAATTCTTTGCAGGCGAAGAACTAACTGAAGAAGAGATCAAAAAAGGTATAAAAGCAGGCTGCTTAAGAATGACTATCACACCTATGCTTTGCGGAACTGCGTTTAAGAACAAAGGTATCCAACCTCTACTTGATGCTGTTGTTGATTATTTACCAGCTCCAGATGAGATCGCAGCGATAAATGGTGTTTACGAAGATGGCACTGAAGTGACTGTTGAAAGTACAGATGATGGTGAATTTGCCGCTCTTGCGTTTAAAATTATGACTGACCCATTTGTTGGACAGCTAACATTTATCCGTGTTTATAGAGGAAGCCTTGAAAGTGGTAGCTATGCTTACAACACAGTTCAAGACTGCAAAGAGAGAATCGGCCGCTTACTAAAAATGCACTCAAATAAACGTGAAGAGATTACTGAGCTTTTCGCTGGTGAAATCGGCGCTGTTGTTGGTCTAAAAAATACCCTAACTGGCGATACTCTTGCAAGTGAAAAAGATAAAGTTATCCTTGAGAGAATGGACTTCCCAGAGCCAGTTATCAGTGTTGCAGTTGAGCCAAAAACAAAAGCAGATCAAGAAAAAATGGCGATCGCTCTTCAAAAACTAGCTCAAGAAGATCCAAGCTTTAGAGTTAGCACTGATGAAGAGAGCGGACAAACTATCATTAGTGGTATGGGTGAGCTTCACCTTGAGATCATAGTTGATCGTATGCTTCGTGAATTTAAAGTTGATGCTGAAGTTGGTCAACCACAAGTTGCTTACCGCGAGACTATCCGTAAGGCAGTTGAGCAAGAGTATAAATATGCTAAACAATCAGGCGGTCGTGGTCAATATGGTCATGTATTCTTACGTATCGAGCCACTTCCAGCTGCTAGCGGATTTGAATTTGTTAACGACATCAAAGGTGGTGTTGTTCCAAAAGAGTATATCCCAGCTGTTGAAAAAGGTTGTAAAGAAGCGCTTCAAAGCGGTGTTCTTGCTGGATATCCAGTTGAAGATGTTAAGGTTACACTTTTTGATGGTAGCTACCACGAAGTTGACTCATCTGAAATGGCATTTAAACTTGCTGCTTCTATGGGCTTTAAAGAGGGCGCTAGAAAAGCAGGTGCAGTTATCCTTGAGCCTATGATGAAAGTTGAAGTTGAGACTCCAGAAGAGTATATGGGTGATGTTATCGGTGACCTTAATAAGCGCCGTGGCCAAGTAAATTCAATGGATGATAGAAATGGTGTAAAAATCATTGCAGCTTATTGTCCACTTGCTCAAATGTTTGGCTACTCAACAGATCTTCGCTCAATGACTCAAGGTCGTGCGACTTACTCTATGGAATTTGATCACTACGAAGAAGTTCCTAAAAACGTAAGTGAAGAGATTATTAAAAAGAGAAATGGCTAATTAGCCAAAATAGGGCAGAGCGATCTGCCCTTTAAAATTTAACTACTTGGATAAAAATTTAAACTAACTTGCAAATTTGTCCTCATAGCTCAGCTGGATAGAGCGCAGAATTCCTAATTCTGAGGTCGTGAGTTCGAACCTCGCTGGGGACACCACTCCTGCTTTAAATACTATCTCATAAAAATCTTGTATAGAGTGCTTTAAATCATTTATATTTAGAATTCTTATTTTTATAAGTAGTTGTGTTTGGCATATAAACAAATTTATTTTTTTAATGAATTATTTGTATGACCTTACTATCAATAAAATTTATCAACAAAAATTTTATATATTTAATAATCTATGCTAATATTTCAAAAATTTATTTAAGGAGAGTAGATGAAAAAAATTTTACTTTTAGGAGCCGTTTGTTGTATGTTGTCAGCTGATGTTAAAACTGTTAATATAAGTCCAGATGAGATCAAAAAATATGATCAGATCGTTGACATTAGAACTCCATCTGAATGGCAAGAAACTGGCATCATAGCTGGTGCGAAGACCATCACTTTTGATCCAAGTAATAAGAGTGCATTTTTAGATGAGCTTTCAAAAGCGGTTGATATTAAAAAGCCTATCGCTCTTGTTTGTAGAAGTGGCAGAAGAAGCACAGCAGCAGCTACAGCGATAGATAGCTCAGATCTTAAGATTATAAATTTAGATGGCGGTATGAGTAGTTTGATCGAGCAAGGCTACAAAACTACACCTTATAAAAAATAGACAAATCTCTAAATTCTACATTTGGCTACAAGATAAATTTATTTTGTAGCCAAAATTTTATACTAAATAATAAATTTTATTATTTGATTAACCAGTGATTAACTCTAAGTCAATATAATTTCATCACATTTAAACAATAAAGAAGGAGACAAAATGTCAAAAGTTATTTTACAGTTAAACACAATTCAGGCTGATGCAAATGCACTTTATATCAAATTTCATGATCTTCACTGGAATGTAAAAGGTATTCAATTTTTTAGCGTCCACGAATACACAGAGAAAGCTTATGAGGATATGAGTGAGATTTTTGATGACGCAGCCGAGAGAGCTCTTATGCTTGGTGGTAGACCTATCGTCAAGGCTGAGGAGCTAGCAAAAGTCGCTCACATAAAACACGAGCCAAAAGAGAGCTACACTCCGACTGAAGTTTTGGATATTGTTTTGGCTGATTACAAGCACCTTTTGGGCGAGTTTAAAAAGCTTGATGAGCTTGCAGAGGGTGACACAACAACTCAGATGTACGCGCAAGACCAAATAGCTAAATTTGAAAAAGCCATCTGGATGCTAAACGCAACACTTGGTAAATAATCACAGCGGGAGCTCTCCCGCTTTATCCTAAATAAATTCTACTTTTTGGCGATATAGTTTTTATAAACTTAGAGGAGCCAAATATGCAAATCAGTCAAATCGCAAGTTCATATAACACTTCAAGTGTAAAAGAAAATGTAAAATCAGAAATTTCACTTCACAAAGATGAAAAAGAGGTTTCTAAAAAGCAGCCTGAGGTTTCAAATTTAAGCGCAAAAGAGATCTCAAATAGCTATTTTTTGCAGTATCAAAAAGATATTACTCAAAATGCTAGTTCAAATTTACTAGCACAAGGCGGTCTAAGCTTTAACGTACCTGAAAATTTATCAGACATCTTATCTGGTCTTGATCTAGCAGGCATCGGCTACAACGGCAAAGCTCTAGGAGAGCTAAGTAGTGATGAGGCGAGTGAGCTAGTTAGTGAAAATGGCTTTTTTGGCATTGCAAATACAGCCGAAAGGATAGCTGGCTTTGTGCTAAATGGCGCAGGAGATGATATAGAGAAGCTAAAAGCTGGTAGAGAGGGCGTGGCAAAGGGCTTTGAGGACGCAAAGAAAATTTGGGGCGGAGAGCTACCTGAAATTTCACAAAAGACTATCGAAAAGACGCTTGAGACGCTTGACAAAAAGATCGCCGAGCTTGGTGGTAACGTCTTAAATGTATCAGCTTAAATTTCTTGGGGCTCTCCCAAGAAATTTAAATATATTAATGTAAGTACAAAACTCAAATTTTAAAAACTCGCAAATTTTATTTAATCTTAAAAGCTATACTTTGCTCTTTATATTAAGGAGAAAAGATGAAAGCTAAAATTTTACTTCCCTTAGCAGTAGCCACTATGTTTTTGGGATGTTCATTTTTTGATGATAATCCACCAGTCCGCAAGCAACCAAGGCAAGCAAGTAAAACTACACCTACAAAAAGCTCCATCAAAGGCTTCATAAAAGATGTCAGCTACAAAGATTCGAAATACTGCTACGAGATAGTAGCCAGTGATGTGAAAAATCACAAACTAAACAAAGCAAATTTTTGTGCAAACAGATATTATTACGATAAGGGCGATCTAGTCTATGCGACTTTTTACGCAGATAAGCTCATAGACATGCTTCTTATAAAAGAAGGTGGCTCTAGGGGTGCATATAATGGCATAAGAAAACCACAAAATGAAGTAGTTGTTAAAAGAAAAAATATAAAAACGAATATCGAAGTACCAAAAGAGGAGAAAATTTCTTTTTAGATTACCGTTGATTTACTGCTAGCATATATAATTTCATCAGCAATCAAAACTAGAACTCCTTTTAAGGGGCAAAGCAACGGCCCCTTTTTCTTTTTACCCCCATTTTAAAAGTCTCACTTGTAAAAGTTAAATTATCAAAATATACCTCTTTTTGGTCAAAATCGGTAAACGATTGGTAACAAAAGTGCAAAATTTTATGATTTTTTAAGCTTCATATTAAAATTTATTGATTATAATCGTCATCACAAAACCTTAAAAGGAGAAAAAATGAAACTAACAAAAATTAGTTTAGCTGCATTGGTTGCTTTAGGTGCATTTTCAAGCGTTGCAAGTGCAACTCCACTTGAAGAAGCTATAAAAAACGTAGATCTTTCAGGATTTGCAAGATATAGATATACAAATACTAGAAATAAGAGTGCTGATGCTTCAGCAACACCTTCACAAGATAGAAATAAAGCTGGTCATAACTTTAAAATGATCACAAATTTTAAAGCTGCTATCGATGATAACTTCTTTGGCGTTGTTGGTTTAAGATACAATGCTACTGATGGATCAGGTGATAACGCTGGCGCTGGTACAGATAAAACAAATACAACTAAAGGATTTGGTGTTCACCAATTCTATCTTGGCTATAAGATCGGCGGTACTACTATAACAGCTGGTAAGCAAGTCATCGGTTCATACTTTACTGATGATGCAGTTGGTACAGGCGTAAGAGTGGAAAATAAAGACATCGAAGGTCTTACCCTAACAGCATTAGCTTTTGATGCTCTTGAGGGTGATGATGTTGAAAGTGGTGGAGATCTATATAAAGCTACTGGTTATTTGAGTACTTATGACGTTGGTAACTTATATGCAGCTGGTATTGCTGGTTCATACGATCCTATCAACTTCCAACTATGGTATGGCACATTAACTAACCTAGCTGATGTTCTTGCAGCTGATGTTTCAGGAAATTTTGCTATAACTAACGATATATCTTTAGGTGCAAGAATTAATTATGCACATAGCCAAGCTGATACAAGTGCAAAAAATGCTCTTGGTTACGATGATGGTAACTTCTATGCTGGCGAACTTTCAACTTCACTATTTGGTCTTGATTTAGCTGCTGGCTATATTGGCTACAAAACTCAAAACTATCAAGATGGTAAATATTCAGCATTTACATTTGAAGATCAAGGTGGCTTAATCGACGCTGGCGAAGATGTATTTGACTGGACACGTGCAGAAGGTAAGGGTAGTTACTTCTATGCAACAAGTGCATATACATTTGATAAATTTACAGCTGGTTTAGACTATATCAAAGGTAGTTACAAAACAGATGAGAAGACCAAAGTTGAGGAATTTGTTCCAAGATTTGCTTATCAATACAACAAAAAGTTGAAATTTAGCTCATTCTATGCCTTTAAAACAGAAAAAGAGCATGACGGAGATAAAAACAAAGCTGACAAATTTAGATTTGAAGCTAAATACTCATTCTAATTCATAGCTCGTTAATCAACTTATGATATAATCCCGGGTCGGAGCAATCTGATCCGGGATTTTTAAATTTAGAGCAAAATTTCAAGGAAACTCATGAAAAATATCAAAATTTCTTTTTTGGCGTGTTTTTTGGTGGCAAATGCCTTTGCAGCTTCTCAGGTTTATTATATAGAAGCTCGTGGCGAGTTTGGTAAAGAGCTTGCCGAAATGGCAAAAAAGCAGGCTAATGACAGAAATGAAAAAGTAAATGTCTATGTCGATGAAGATCCAAGACGCTATAAAGACAATAGAATTTTAAAATTTGGTGTTGATAGAAAAGGTAGATATAGTGTCTCTTTAGGAAAAGAGCTTTATGAAAAACAATGCGCTAGCTGCCATGGCGAAAGCGCAGACAAAAGACCATTTGGCTCTACACCACTTAAAAACATGGATGCTAAAGATATAGAAGACAGCATCATCTCTTATAGAAGTGACTCAAGCTTTGGTGGTAGCGGTAAAAACGTAATGCAAAACCAGGCTAAGATCGTCTCAAACAATGATCTAGGTGCAATACTAGCTTATCTAAAAGGTAAAGACGCACTTGCAGATCAAGATACAAACGAAAATAAACCAGTTTCAACCGAAACAAAGCAAGGCAGTTATTTAAGATAAATTTCACTTCGGTAGCTTTGCCACAATATAAATAAAAGGAAGCAGATGTTAAATCCAAAAACATTATTTTTAAGTATGGGCTCAGCTATCGTTTTGATGATAATCTTTGCCATAGCTAGCGGAGCCGCCACAATAATAGAGAGCAAAACCAGCACTGAAGCAGCTTGGTACTATGTTTATGGCGCTAGCTGGTTTGCGCTCATCCAACTACTTCTTGGTATAAATTTAGCCTTCAATATCTTTAGATACAACCTAATAGATCCTAAAAAACTCCCATCACTCATCTTTCACTTAGGTTTTATCGTCATCTTAATCGGTGCTGGCATCACAAGATATCTTGGCTTTGAAGCTGATATGCATATACGTGAAAACACTGCTTCAAACGTCGTTAGTACGAAGGTTTCGTATATAAATTTAACAGCGCTTAACGACAAAGGTGAAGAGATCAGCTCGGCTATGCCTTTGGGACTTGCTGATGTGAAGAAGGGCTTTGATCTAAAGCTGAAAACAGCAGATGGCGAGGCTAGTTTAAAATTTAAAGAATTTGTGCCAAATGCAAGTTATAAATTTGTAAATGATGATAGCGGGAAGCCTGTTGTTGAATTTGTAGTCTCAAATGAGAGCGAAAGCGAAGAGATATTTTTACTTGAAGAAGAAGAGGCAAAGGTTGGAGATATCAGCTTTATCTTTAATGCCAAACCAGATGAAAATAAAAAATACGTTCTTTTTAGACTAAATGATGGAAATTTTACAGTTACTTCAAATGCCGATCTTTCAAAATTTACTATGGCGGACAGCTCAAAAACTGAGCTAAAAGCTGGCAGTGTGAATGAATTTGGCACAGGCAGCTTATATACTATCTCAAATATAAATTTCGCCCCAAGACTAGTCTCAGCGCACGCCACAAGAAAGCTAGTTAGCTCAAAGGATAGTGAGTTTAATGCGTTGATAGCTGAGCTAAACTATAAAGGTGAGAGTAAAGAGATGCATGTATTTTACAACCTAATGGAGCCTTCACGTATCGCCGTGGCTGGACAGAAATTTAACGCCTCATGGGGGGCTCAGCAGATAAAACTCCCATTTAGCCTCTATCTAAAAGACTTTGAGCTAAAAAGATATCCTGGCTCAAATTCTCCTATGAGCTACTCAAGCGAGGTTGTGGTAAAAGACGGCACAAATGATCCGGGGTTTGATTATAGAATTTATATGAACCACGTGCTTGATTATGATGGATATAGATTTTTCCAAAGCTCATACGACACTGACGAGAAAGGTACGATCCTCTCTGTCAATAAAGACCCAGGTAAGATCCCGACATATATCGGCTACTTTTTGCTAGGTCTTGGCTTCTTGTTAAATGTCATAAACCCTAACAGCCGCTTTAGAAAGCTCGCAAAACTAATAGATAATGAATCAATAAAGGGCGGTAAAAAGGTTGCTGCACTCATAGCGGTCATACTTTTGGGCTTAAATTTTAGCTCGCTAAAGGCGGAGGACTTCTTGCCACGTATCAGCAAAGAGCATGCTGACAAGCTTGCTAGACTCATCGTGCAAAGTCCAGACGGCAGGATGAAGCCATTTGATACGCTTAGCAAAGAGGTTTTAAACAAAATTCACAGAGGCGAGAGCATAGGTAGTCTAAATTCAAACCAAGCGATGCTTTCTATAATGGTAACGCCTGATTTTTGGCGAAATGAGAAGATCATCGCGCTTGGTCAGAGCAAAGAGCTAAAAAAAGAGCTAGGCGTCGATGAGAATGCAAGATACGCAAGCTTTGATGAATTTTTTAAAGCGACAAAAGATGGTGGAAGCGAGTATAAACTAACAAAATTTGCCGAGATAGCAAACCGCAAACACCCAGGTTCACGCAATACATTTGACAAGGATGTGATAAAGATTGACGAGAGACTAAATGTATTTTATATGATATTTATCGGTGAAATTTTCAAAATTTTCCCAAAACAAGATGATCCATCAAATTCTTGGTATTCGCCAGCTAGTGCGATGATGTACTTCTCGCCAAAAGAGGCTGAGCTAGTCGTTGGCATGATGAGAGAGTACTTCTCGGCTGTTGATGCAGCCTCAAAGGATAACGACTGGAGCAAGGCGGATGCAGCGCTTGAGAAAATTTCAGCCTATCAGCACAAATACGGTGCTGCAGTCATGCCAAGTGAGAAAAAGATAGATATAGAAATTTTATTTAATAAATTTCAAGTATTTGATCGCTTGACGCCGATATATCTTTTGGCTGGTCTTGCACTTTTGCTATTTGTTTTTGTCAAGATGCTAGCACCAAAAGTGCAGATAAATGGCATAGTTAAAGCTGTATATATTATAAATTTACTAGCCTTTCTTGCGCACACAGCTGGACTTGGTCTTCGCTGGTACATCGCTGAGCACGCCCCTTGGAGTAACGCCTACGAGTCGATGGTCTATATCGCTTGGGCACTTGGTCTATCTGGCATCATCTTTGCAAAACGCAGTCCGATCGCACTTGCGCTTACATCTATATTGGCTGGTGTTACGCTATTTGTCGCGCACCTTAGCTGGATGGATCCGCAGATCACGACGCTTGTGCCTGTGCTTCAGAGCTACTGGCTAACTATCCACGTCTCTATCATAACTGCAAGTTATGGATTTTTAGGACTTTGTGCGTTGCTTGGTGGATTTACTTTGCTGCTTATCATCTTGCAAAACAAGAAAAAGCCAAATGCAGAGATCGCACGCAATATCACTGAAGCGACACGTATAAATGAGATGGCGATGATACTTGGTCTTAGCTTACTCACACTTGGAAACTTTTTAGGTGGCGTCTGGGCAAATGAGAGCTGGGGTAGATACTGGGGTTGGGACAGCAAGGAGACTTGGGCGCTAGTTTCGATCCTTGTCTATGCTGCGGTGCTTCACATGAGATTTATACCAAAGCTTAATAATCAATACGCATTTGCCGTTGCATCATTTTTTGCATATTGGTCGATCATAATGACCTATTTTGGGGTAAATTTCTATCTAGCTGGCATGCACTCATACGCAGCAGGAGATCCGCTTCCAGTGCCTGATTTTGTCTGGATAAGCATCATCGTGATGATAGCGATGAGCGTTCTTGCATTTACGAAACGCTCTCTTTGCACAAGGCTATAGATGCTTCTTAAAGGCTTGATAGTCTTTTTTGTCTTTTTGCTTATAGTGGCCATTTGCGCGCTAATCTATCTTTTGCTAAAAAACAAAGATCATCAAGTCTTAACAAGAGGGCTAGAAGCTGAGGGTGAAGAAGAGATCACGATCGAAAAGCTTGAAGAGCTTGCTAGCGACAAAACTCTAAGCAAAAACGAGCTTTTCGAGCTTATACAAATTTTTGGAGAGAAATTTATAATACCAGCGAAAAAAAATCAGGTCGCTCCAAAAGAAGCTAGCAACTACATAAATTTTATAATCCTCATCTGCTCTCATCAAAACGCCGATGCAAAGCTTATTAGCTTTTTAGACAAAGAGGCTAAAAAGAAAAATCCAAGCTATGTTGCAGAGATCGAAGATAGCGAGAGGATAGGCATAGAAAACCGCAAAAATCGTAGGTAAATTTAGCTTTTTTTAAATTTAAGAGCACAAAATATCGTTAGCAAAAATCAAATTTACAAAGTAAAATAGGAGTGTAATTTGGACATCAATGATCTCTATTCTAGTTTGGTCTTTGTGCCGATAGTGCTAGCTATTTTGTTGATGATCTTTGCTGGCAAGCGAAATATAAAAGTTTATCTGAGTAAATTTGATCTAGTTGGACTGCATCTCATTTTTCCGCTCGTGATATTTCCCATTTTTGTGGCTATCTTTTGTGCAGTATGTGAGTATTTTGACGTTTCAAACGATGATGGGCTAACTTATATTTTTTACACTATGCTTTTTATAATAGCTATTTACGCCATTTTTGGTTTTTACGTTTGCATTAGATATAATCACGGCTTTTTAAACTGCTTTTGGGCGTTACTTTTAAGATTTAATTTCATGACTCCGCTTGTTTATTTGCTGTTTTTAGGTGGCAAAGGACGTGACAAAAATGGCAATAAGATAACCCCTGAAAATGTGAAAAATTTAAGCCTTTTTGGAGAGCTAAAATTTTCACTTTATAATATGATCGTCTTTAGAAAAATTCACGACAAAGATAAATTTGCAGGCAGGGATGAGATAAATTCTAACGATAAAGCTCTCATCTCAAAAGAGGTTTAAAATAAAAAGCAGGGAGAGTTAAATTTAAAAAGAGCCAGCAAGATCGCTAGCTCAGCTTACGGCAAAACTATGCCAAATCTCATAGCCACACCATATATCATCGCGCTAATAATGCCAGCGAAAAATCCAGCAACCATATCATCGCCCATGACGCCAAGTCCACCCTTTACGTTGCGGTCGATCCTGCCAATGATCGATGGCTTTTTGATATCAAGCACTCTAAAAAGCACGAGTGAGAGAACTAGCTGAGAGACCGTCGCTCCGCTAATGGCGATAGCAAGCCAAACGCCAGCAACTTCGTCGATCACGATAAAGCTCTCGTCGTGTGAATTTACCTTTTTTTCAAAATCATCAATGACGCTGATGCTCACCAAAAATAGCAAAATGCTAGCTAGCAAAAGCGTGGTAGATGAGAAAAAATATAGCACAAAATAAGCCACCACAGCCCCAGCCACCGAGCCCCAAGTGCCAGGTGCCTTTGGTAAAAGTCCAAATCCAAAAAATGTCAAAAATAGCTTTTGCATAAATTTCCTTAAGTGAGTGATGATGTCTGGTAGAGCTTCATGAGCTCCTCGTAAAAGTCGCGGTCGGTCTTGTTTTCAAGCAGTCCAGAATTTACAAAGAGATCGTCGCAGAGCTTTTGTATATCTTGGAAGCGATTTACATAGAGCTTGCTTAAAATGAGCGCTGAAATTTCGGGCCTTACTAGTATGGCTGGTGGCATGATGCCGTTAAATAGCAGCTCTTTGATCACATCTGGGTGGTATTTGATCTGGTGGTGCTGTCCGTGCGGGCAGCTTTTGGTGCTAACTAGCGTCTTACACTTGTTGCAATAAACCAGCTCAGGCAGGACGATCACATCTAAATTTAGATCGTTTTTGTAGATATCAAGTATCGTATGAACTTCGTTGTGGTCAAAAAACATGCCAATGCCAGAGTGGTTTTGTCCGATGACTAGCTTATTTGCGCCAAGTCTTGAAGCCGCGATGCACTCAAGCGTTGGGTTGGCGTGCGAGCTAAAAAGGGTTGTGTTTTTCAGTGCAAAGACAAAGACCTTTTTTGTCGGCAGATAGTTTTGGTTAAAAAAGTCAAGCACTTGCTTTCTGATCTCGTAATCAATATGCCTCTCTTCGCGCGTTCTTATTAGAAAAACGACCACGAGATCGGCCTTATCGATAGTCATCCTAACTAGGCGTTCATGCGCGCGGTTAAATGGATCAGCTGTTAAAAAAACAGCCGTTATCTTCTTGGCGCCACTCTCTTTTATCAGCTCATTTAGCGCATCTTTGCTTATTTGGAGGCTTTCATCATATAGCTCAAACTCGCCGCTTATGCCGTATTTGCCTAAATTTAGTGACATTTCGCTGTTTGATTCATTTGCTAAAAATATATTTTTAGCTCGCATGCTCTCGTCAAATTTAAAGACCTTTGCCACGTCGATGTGCCCAACGATCTTGCCGTCCATATTTAAATTTACTCTTTGCCCAGCATGCAGCTTGCTAGCGATATTTTGATTGACCTCGCCAAATGGAGCAAAGCCAAAAGAGTAGGGCATCGGCTCGCCGTTAAAGTAGCCCTTTTTTGCCACCTCTTTGATCTGCTCGTCGTCCATCAGGGCGCTAAAATTTGAGAGAATTTTGTTTTTGATAAGCTCTAAGGCGCCATAAACTTCGGTGTTTATAGAAATTTCACTATTTTTTCTTGCTGACGTCATATTTCTTTCTCTTTTCCCAAAGTGATTTTCTAGAAATTCCAAGCTTTTTGCTTAGCTCCGTGTCGGGGAATTTATCTTGATAATTAACGATGATATATTTTATATATTCATCGATCGTGACGATCTCGCCGATGTCAAAGTTTTTATCTCTAACCGAGAGTTCAAGCTCCTCAAATGGCGCACTTTGCGCAAAATCGCTAGTTTGTATGGCCACTTTTTTCTTTTTGCAAAGCTCTAAAATTTTCTCTTTTTCATCCTCTTTTAGCTCTTCAAGATTTGTGATGTATATGAGCTCGTCGCCACTTTGTGAAAGTGCTTTTTCAAGCTCGCTAAAACAGGCTTTGCCTAAAAACAAAAATGGCGTTTTATTTGCCTTTACATAGTTAAAGATAAATTTATCGCTGTAACCATTTTTGCTTGATTTTAAAAGAAGTGGAAATTTGATCTTTTTAGCTTCAAAGCAAGGTATCTCGTAGTCTTTTAGGGCGAAATTTATATAGTTTTCGTAGTTTTTTATCTCGTTTTTAAAACCTCTAAACTCTTCAAAATGTCTTATCTTTCTAACTAGCTCTTCTATCATAAATGGCTTTTGTATGTAATCCACCGCGCCCGCTTGTATCGGCTTTATCACGGTGTCACTGTTGATGTAGGCGATGAGTAAGATGATGATAGAGCTTTTAAATTTCTCTATGACTGGGTAGAAGTCCTGCCCTGGGAGTGTGGTAGAAAGTAACACTACGTCAAAATTTTCAAATTTCAAAGCCTCTTTGACGCTCTTTGCGATCTCGCAGTCGTAGCCAAAGTCAGCTAGTTTGCTAGCCATCGAGCCAGCTAGGTAAATTTCGTTTTCTACTATTAAAATTTTCATATTTGTGTCCAGTTGTAAAATTTAAGACTAGCGCTTGCCATGACAGCGATCCCCTCGCATCTGCCCACAAAGCCAAGCCCCTCAGTCGTCGTCGCCTTTACATTTATGCGGCTCTGGCTTAAATTTAGAGCCTGCGCGATGTTTGCCTCCATTTTTGATTTTAGCTTTGAAAGTTTTGGCTTTTGCGCCATTATCGTTATATCAGCGTTTGTTAGCACAAATCCCACACTTTGCACCCTTTTGTAGGCTTCTTGTAGTAAAAAAATGGAGCTAATATCTTTAAATTTAGCGTCCGTATCAGGAAAGAGCTCGCCTATGTCGCCAAGCCCAGCAGCTCCCAAGATAGCGTCAGTTAGCGCATGAAGTGCCACGTCGCCGTCGCTGTGAGCCTTTAGCCCAAACTCATAGTCAATCTTTTCGCCACAAAGCACAAGCGGACGACCCTTTTCAAACTCATGCACGTCAAAGCCGTTACCTACAAAGAGCTCATTTTCTGGTGCTTTTAGGGCTGAAATTTTGGCAAGATCCTCTTTAAAAGTGATCTTTCTAGCCATCTCATCGCCCAAAATGTGCCAAACACTTGCGCCAATGGCCCTCATAGCCGAGCTATCATCTGTGTAAATTTCTCCGCTACTAAGAGCCTTTTTAAGAAGTGCTGTGCGCGAGAGCTGCGGTGTTTGGATAAGTTTTACCTTTTCTCTGTCTATTGCATTTTCGCCAAGATAGGCAGTGTCAGCGATCTTTAGCGCAGGCACTACGCAGTCAGCCTGAGCGGCCGCCTCGATGATCTTGTGAAAGAGCTCGCTTGATATGCAAGGGCGCGCGATGTCGCTAACTAGGACAAATTCGCTATTTACTAGCCCAAGTGCGTTTTTTAGGCTATCTTGCCTTGTTTCGCCGCCATCAACAAATTTATAATTTGGAGCAAATTTAGACATATATTTGCACTCTTTACTAACGACGATGATCTCTTTAAATGTGTAAAAGTTACTCAAATTTTTAGTGGCAAATAGCCAAAGTGGGTCGCTGCCGATGCGAAGCCATTGCTTCTTTACAGGTAGCTCAAAACGACTGGAATTTCCTGCTCCTAGCATTATAAGTGAGATATCAAGCAAGGTAGCTCCTTTGAAGATTGTTACGGAATTATACACCTAAAAGCTAAATATTTCTTTTTATAGAAATAAATTTAAGTCTAGCATTTAGTTAGATCAAAACAAAAAAGGACTAAAATGAGCCTTTAAATTTTAAAAAAGGTTAGTCATGACAAAGACGCAGATGTACTATGCTAGGCGAGGTGAGCTCACAAAGCAGATGAGCTATGTGGCAAAGATCGAGGGAGTGAGCGAAAATTTAGTGATGGATGAGGTGGCAAAAGGCAGCATCATCATCCCAGCAAATGTAAATCACATAAATTTAAAGCCTATGGGCATAGGCAGAAAGCTAAAGACAAAAATCAATGCAAATATCGGCAACTCAAGCCTAAGCAGTGACATTTGCACAGAGCTTAGAAAGCTTGAAATTTGCCTAGAATTTGGCGCTGATACGGTTATGGATCTAAGCACTGACGGCGATTTAGACGCCATTAGAAGCGCTATCATAGAGCACTCAAGTGTGCCAGTTGGCACAGTGCCTATGTATGAAATTTTAAAAGAGGCAAAAGAGGTTACAAATATCACAAATGAGCTAATTTTAAGCGTGCTAGAGAAGCAAGCAAGGCAAGGAGTTAGTTACTTTACGATACACGCTGGCTTTTTGCGTGAGTTTTTGCCGCTTGTTAAAAAGCGTAAAATGGGCATAGTAAGCCGCGGCGGCAGTTTGAGCGCGAGCTACATGTCAAAGCTAAATAGGCAAAATCCATTTTATGAGATTTTTGATCAAATTTTAGAAATTTGCGCAAAATACGACGTTTCGCTCTCGCTTGGCGACGGACTTCGCCCAGGTTGCCTTTTTGATGCAACAGACGAGGCACAGCTTAGTGAGCTAAAGGTGCTTGGAGAGCTTACGCTTCGTGCGTGGCAAAAAGATGTGCAGGTAATGATAGAAGGCCCTGGTCATGTGCCATTAAGTCAAATTGAGTATAATATGAAAATCGAACAAGAGCTCTGCCATGACGCCCCATTTTACGTGCTTGGACCGCTTGTTAGCGATATCGGCGCGGGGTATGATCATATCACTTCAGCGATTGGTGGTACGATGGCAGCATATCACGGCGCTAGCATGCTTTGCTACGTGACGCAAAAAGAGCACCTTGGCTTGCCAAATGAAAATGACGTAAGAGAGGGCATCGTAGCTCACAAGATAGCAGCTCATGCCGCAGACGTCGCGCTTGGTAAGGCTGGAGCTATCGAAAAAGACCATGCGATGAGTGACGCTAGATATGCGTTTGACTGGAACAAGCAGTTTGAGCTTAGCTTTGATCCAAAAAAGGCTAGAGAGCTTCACGATGAGAGCTTGCCAGAAGATGCGTTTAAGAGCGCTCATTTTTGTTCGATGTGCGGACCAAAATTTTGTGCATATAAAATTTCAAAAGATCTAATAAAAGGAGAAAAATGTTAAATAAAGAAGAGGTCTTAAATAGACTAAAAGGTGTCATATATCCGGGATTTGAGAAGGATATAGTTAGCTTTGGCTTTGTAAAAAACGTGGAGATCGGCGAGAAAATTTTAATAGAAGTCGAGATCGTTAGCTCAAGCCCAGAGGTGGCAAACGAGCTAAAAACGGACATCAAACGTGTCATGGGCTCAAACGAGTACGTGCTAAATTTGATCCAGCCAAAGATACCTGAGGAGAAAAGTAACACTCAAAGTGGCAAAAATATCGCGCCGCAAGTTAAAAATTTCGTAATGGTAAGCTCTGGTAAAGGCGGCGTTGGCAAATCAACCACAACGCTAAATTTAGCCATCTCAATGGCAAAACTAGGCAAAAAAGTGGGAATTTTAGACGCTGATATCTACGGACCAAACATCCCAAGAATGCTAGGAGAGGTAAATACCCAGCCACAAGTCGTTGGCAACAAGCTAAAACCGATACTTAGCCATGGCGTGGAGATGATGAGTATGGGCGTCTTGATGGAAGAGGGCATGAGTCTTATCTGGCGTGGCTCGATGATCATGAAAGCGATCGAGCAGCTGCTAAGAGATGTGCTTTGGAGTGAGCTTGATGTCTTGTTCCTCGACATGCCTCCAGGAACGGGCGATGCGCAGCTTACCCTAGCTCAAAGCGTGCCAGTAACGGCAGGTGTCTGCGTCACAACGCCTCAAGTTGTAGCCCTTGATGATAGCAAACGTGCGCTTGATATGTTTGAGAAGCTTCACATCCCAATCGCTGGTGTCATCGAAAATATGAGTGGCTTTATCTGCCCAGATAACGGCAAAGAGTATGATATCTTTGGCAAAGGCACGACCGAAGAGGTGGCAAAGGCTTACAACACTCAAATTTTAGCCGAAATTCCTATCGAGCCAGCGGTTCGTGTGGGTGGTGATAGCGGCAAGCCAGTTAGCTTTTACGAGCCAAACTCAGTCACTGCAAAACGCTATGAGAGCGCAGCTGCAAGGCTTTGGGAGATAATAGAAAATATAAATAACGGCGGTGGGGCTGATAATTCAGCGATCCAGCCGGTAAATGACGGCAAGAGTGCTTGCTCGAAGTAAATTTACAAAAGATAAAATTTAGAGCAAATTTTAAAATTTGCCAGTTTAAATTTGGCTACCAAAATTTAGCTTTGTTTGATGCAGGGTTTAAATTTTGGAGCCAAAATGCACTTTATATAGAAAATTTAAAATTTAACAGGAGAAAAGATGAAAGCGATCGTAACCGTAGTCGGAAAAGATAGAGTTGGCATCGTTGCTGGCGTCTCAGCAAAGCTTAGCGAGCTAGGGCTAAATATAGATGATATAAGTCAGACTATTTTGAGCGACTTTTTCACGATGATGGCGGTGGTTTCAAGCGATGAAAATAAGGACTTTACAGCCTTAAGAGCGGAGCTAGATAAGCTTGGAGAGAGCCTAAAAGTAAAGATAAATATCCAAAGCTCAGCCATTTTTGATGCGATGCACAAAATTTAAGGACAAAATATGGATATCAAAAACGTAACCGAAACGATCTCGATGATCGAGGAGCAAAATTTTGACATCAGAACGATCACGATGGGCATTAGTTTGCTTGATTGCATCGACCCTGACATGGGCAAAGCCTGCGACAAAATTTACGCAAAAATCACCACTAAAGCCAAAGACCTAGTTAGAGTGGGCAACGAAATTTCTGCTGAGCTAGGCATACCAATCGTCAATAAAAGAGTGAGCGTGACGCCTATCTCGATAATCGGCGCCGCAACGGATGCAAAAGACTACGTGATGATCGCAAAGACGCTTGATAGGGCAGCTATTGAAGTTGGTATTGATTTTATAGGTGGTTTTTCGGCTCTAGTGCAAAAGGGCTATCAAAAGGGCGATGAAATTTTGATAAATTCTATCCCGCAAGCGCTCGCACAAACCGCAAAAGTGTGCTCAAGCGTCAATGTCGGCTCAACAAAAAGTGGCATAAATATGAGTGCGGTGCGTGACATGGGGCGCATCATAAAAGAGACGGCGGCGGCATCAGAGATGGGCTGTGCGAAGCTTGTTGTCTTTGCAAACGCAGTCGAGGATAATCCTTTTATGGCAGGTGCATTTCACGGCGTGGGCGAGGCTGACGTGGTGATAAATGTCGGCGTTTCAGGCCCAGGCGTCGTAAAAAGAGCGCTTGAAAAGGTGCGTGGCGAGAGCTTTGACGTGGTGGCTGAGACTGTGAAAAAGACGGCGTTTAAGATCACTCGTATCGGTCAGTTAGTCGGTCAAATGGCGAGCGAGCGCCTTGGGGTTAAATTTGGTATCGTCGATCTCTCTCTTGCTCCAACGCCAGCTGTGGGCGACTCGGTGGCTCGCGTGCTTGAGGAGATGGGGCTTGAGGCTGTCGGTACGCACGGCACGACTGCGGCACTTGCTCTGCTAAATGACGCAGTCAAAAAAGGTGGCGTCATGGCGTGCAATCAAGTTGGTGGCTTAAGCGGTGCGTTTATCCCAGTTTCAGAGGACGAGGGCATGATAGCTGCGGTGCGCGCGGGATCATTAAATTTAGAAAAGCTTGAGGCGATGACTGCGATATGCTCGGTGGGGCTTGATATGATCGCCATACCTGCGGATACGCCAAGCGAGAGTATAGCTGCGATGATCGCTGATGAGGCGGCTATCGGCGTGATAAATCAAAAAACAACGGCCGTTCGTATCATACCTCTTGGACGTGAGGGCGATATGATCGAGTTTGGCGGCCTTTTAGGAAGAGCGCCTGTGATGAAGATAAATAAAGCTTCAAGTGCTGATTTCATCGCTCGTGGCGGACAAATTCCAGCACCTATCCATAGTTTCAAAAACTAATCTTCAAAGTCCGCTTTAAATTTGCGGACTTTCTCTTAAAATTACCCCGACTTTTCAACTGCTTTTAGTTAAAATAATAAAAATTTTAAACCAAGGAGCTAAAATGAAAATTTTATCACTGCTTACGGCGCTACTTTTTGGGGCGGTATGTGGCTTTGCAAACGACGGTAAAGTAAGAAGTATCGATATCTACGTCACGCCTTACTACTCAGCAAATGCTGGCAAGGTGGAGTACGTCAAGGTCTATGACAAGATAGATGAGCTTTTAAAAAGTGGCAAAGAAGAGGACTTTAAAAAGGCTGAAAAGATCGTGCAAGACGCCCCACAAATGGTCTCTCCGATAACTCTTTTTGTCCTCTCAGCTCACGCTTATGATCTTGGACTTCGCGATGATGCGGTATTTTGGTTTTATGCGGCAAAAAACCGCGCGATCTTGCTAAGAGGTGTTATAGACATGGAGGGCGAGAAATTTACCGACGTGGTGGCTGCAATAGGGGCGTTTATGAAGCTTGTTGGCGACGTGGTCAATCCTTATGCATTTTGCGATATCAAAAAGCAACAAGAGATCGCTGATAAAGCGCTTGAATGGACTAAGAAAAATGCTTATGAAGCGATGTTTTCGCCAGAATTTAGCTCGCCTCACGAAGATAGAAAAGCAGCCCTTGCAAAAGGCATAGAAAAGCTTGAAGCCCGCAATAAAAAAGAGAAAGATTATTTTTTAGATAAGGACAATCTTGCTAACTTTAAAGCTATGCGCAAGCAAAATGGCACCGACGAGAAATTTTGCTTTTAAATAGCGAGATAAATTTGAAAATTTGCTTGTAAATTTAGCTTTTGCTTTATGTTAAAAGGGCAAATTTACAAGCTATTTCTATTTTAAATCACGACAAATTTGCTTAAATTTCGCTCTTTTACAAAAGTAGCAAAATCACAAAAAAATGAGAATACAAAATGACTTTGAAATTTGGCGAGCTTGAAAAAGTAGCAACAGATGATGGCTTTATCTGGTATGCGGAGGCGAAGCTTGAAAGTGCAATTTTTGGGCAGGTAGCGTTTTGCCTTGTTAGCACAGATGGGGCAGACGTGGACGATGAGACTATTTTGCTAGCAGAGCGAATTGCCAGCGATATCGACCGATACGTAAAAGAGGCGCTTATCTTTTTAAAAGATGAGCTTAGGCGAGGGCGCTTTTTGAGTAGGGACGAGCTTAAATTGCTTGACGTGTCAGTTTGCGAACTGCCATTTAGCTCGCCTCAATGCACTTTTTATGCGCACGATAAGCAGTGGTTGATGAGATTTGCAGAGGGCGAGCTTGATATCTGCGAGCCTTATGGTATTGGCGTGATCTTTGAGGATAAAAAGCCGCTTTGTTTAGAAAATTTAGAGCTTAGTAGTGAGTGCTAAACGCTTAAATTTTTAAATTTACGCATTAAAAGCTAGTTAAGATTTTCAAGCCTTGCAAAAAATGATGAAAATTTTGTTTTTAGGTATTGGCTGCGATCAAGAGGCACTAGAGTTTTTAAATTATTAAATTTTGCTGCTTTAGGTTTTGCGCCCAAAACAGCAAAATTTACAAGCTAAGCTTTGCAGCAGTCGCTCGGATCTTTTTCTTTTGTGATCCTAGCTCTTAAGTCGTGGCGGATGATCTCTATCGACCAAAACCAGACCATGTGACCCACAAACTCAGAGGCATACTCATACCAAGGAAGTGTCCAAAGTGGCGGAGTGAGGCCAAGAAGCGGCAGTGAGATACCATGAACTGCGATAGTTGCTAAGATACCAGCCATCACGCCTTGCCACATCGTGATCTTTGGAAATTTCTCAGCCACGACGCAGTAGCCAACGGCAAAGACTATTGAAAATATGATGTGCGTTAGCATCACGTAGTTAAATGCATGTCCCGCAAACTCGTAGATAGCGGCGTTTGGATCGGCGATACCGACATAATCTCTTAAAAACACATAAGGCGGGTTTAGGAAATTTCTCGAGCAGTCGATCGCATCAGCCGCTCTGATGGCACTTTCTGGTCCGCAAGCTGCGTTAAACATATCCATAGGACTTCTTGGCGGAAGTGGCACTTCTGCGCCCCACTTGACAAAAGCTGAAACTACGCCAGCGACGAGGCCGATCAACGCAGCTAGAGCAAATTTTGGTTTGGTAGCTAAATTTGACATTTTGTCTCCTTGTAAAATTTGAGGCATTTTATTTCTATTTTTTTATGATAAGGTTAATCATTATTATAATTTATAAATTTATCAAAGTTCAAATGCTTTAAAATCATAAAATTTTTAGCCATTTTTGGCTAGACTAAGAAAAAATTTAAAGGAGAATAGATGTCTAAAGAGTTTAAAGACGCAAACGAATTTAAGGAATTTTTTGAAGAATTTAGAAAAAAAGATGGCTACAAAGATCCAGTTGCTTTTGGCATCGCAAGAGTCGATCGCGGACAAAAAAATAGCGACAAAATTTTGCAAGCAAGTTACGCCGTTGTAAATTATAAAGAGAGCTTTTTAAGCGCAGCTGCTTTTATCTACGCCTTGCAAAAGTGCGATGTTGAGGTTGATTTTGGTGCATCCGAGTTCGTGACTGATCTCACGCCAAAGGTAGCAAAAAAGGCCAGCAAGCTCTTTAGTGTCTTTGAAAAAGATATAAAATCGCATAAAAACGTGGAGAATTTACACGCTGTGAA
This sequence comes from Campylobacter concisus, assembly GCF_003048375.1. Taxonomy (NCBI): domain Bacteria; kingdom Pseudomonadati; phylum Campylobacterota; class Epsilonproteobacteria; order Campylobacterales; family Campylobacteraceae; genus Campylobacter; species Campylobacter concisus. Next base: position 716,461 of record NZ_CP021642.1, read on the forward strand.
GATGGCATTTGAGGATGATCTTGAGCTAAATGAGAATAAATTTAAACTTGTATTTTTGTTCGACGACGCAAAGCCACTTAGTGTGGAGGCCGTCTATCTCAAGCTCTACTTGATCTCGCTTGGCAAGGTCGCACCTAGGACGATCGTGCTTGATGGAGCCTTTGGAGTGCTACCAAATGTCGCATGGACTAGCCAAAACATCCCTATCGAGCTTGAGTGGCTAAGAGAAAATGAAATTTCTCTAAAGATGTTTGGCGAGTATCCAGCGATCGTAAGCGTGGATAAATTCCCAAGATTTCTAAGTCACATAATCCCAGCTGATAACACGAGAATTTTAGACGCTGCCAAGGTTCGCATGGGCGCAGCTGTGCATCCTGGCACAGTCGTCATGCCAGGAGCTGCTTATATCAACTTTAACGCAGGCACGACTGGCGGCGTTATGGTTGAAGGCAGGGTCAGCAGCTCTGTCGTCGTGGGTGAGGGCAGTGACGTTGGCGGCGGAGCTAGCATACTTGGCGTGCTAAGCGGCACGAACGGCAACCCTGTAAGCATCGGCAAACACTGCTTGCTTGGCGCAAACTCAGTTACTGGCGTGCCACTTGGTGATAACTGCATCGTGGATGCTGGCATAGCGGTGCTTGAGGGCACAAAGGTCTATATCTCGGCCAGCGAGCGCGAAAAGCTAGCTAAGCTAAATCCAGAGTTTAAATTTGAAGCTGAAATTTACAAAGCGCTTGAGCTTGGCGGTCTAAACGGGCTTCATTTTAGACAAAATAGCCAAACAGGTCAGATCACCGCGAGTGCGAGCAAAAGGGCGATCAAGCTAAATGAGGCACTTCATTAAAAGGAGCTAGCATGAAAGTTGGCATTTTGATGTTTGACAAGATAAATTTGTTAAGCTTTGCCAAAATTTATGATTTTTTGCATAAATTTGAAGGTTTTAATATCAAAACCTACGCCCTAAAGCCTGAGATAGTCGATGAATTTGGCGTCAGGCTTCATCCTGAAATTTATGCTGAGAGCCTTTACGGCGTGGATATCTTGGTCGTGCCAGATGGTGTTGGAGCGCTTGGGCTAAGGTATGATGAGATATTTTTAAGCTGGATAAAAAGCTCAGCGAGTGCGAAATTTAAGATCGGCTTTGATCTTGGCGTGCTCATCCTTGGCGGGGCTGGATTTTTAGAAGACAGAGAGGCTTGCATAAGGGGCGGATATAAAAACGCGCTGAGTGGCTACTGCGAGGTAAATGACGCTAAGATGTGTGAGAGCAGGGGCGTGATAAGCGTTAGCGAATTTGATGACGAGATCAAAGAGCAGCTCGCAAAAATCCTAAGTAAAGATAAAATTTAAGGGCTTTGGCTCTTAAATTTGATAGAAATTTTATCTTTTTAATGAGCTTATAGCTTGTTTTATGGCGCTATTTACCGCTTCTAAATGCCACTTTATCCACGCTGTGAAGTTAAAGTTTAAATTATTTTCAAGCTTTGTCGTCTGCTCTAAAATTTCATAATAATCTTTTTTATTTGCATAAATAACGCTGGAGATAGAAAATGGCTCAATACTCTCAGAGCCAAGCAGTAGTGCGCCAAAGCCCTTGCCATGCGTCCGTTGCCGCCATCATAAGGATAGATGATCACAAACCAAAGGTGCGCTAAGGCACTTTTTAAATAGGTGTTTTCGTGATTTTTATTGATAAAATTTAAAAAAATTCTCATCCTCTATGCGCTCTGCTGGCAAGGCTTCGTAGTGGATTTGCACATTTTTTGAAGGACCTGAGACGACACTCATCTCATCATCTCTAAATTTAGCTCGTTTTATCTTGTAAATTTTGCTATGGCTATATTCAAACAAGGCATTGTGCCAGCCATGTAGCCGTTCGAAGTTCATAGGGGGCTTTGTTTAAATTTGCTTCAAGCATTAGCGAGACTAGATTATCACTGTGCCTAGTCGCATGAGTGTCGGCTAGTCAGTCAAAATTTCCATCTAGTCTCTTTTTTACCAATGAGCGAATGCTTGATCTATTAAGCCTATCGCCCTCTATGAGAGATGAGCTTATTATTTCATCTTCAAGTGTGCTAATTTGCGCCTTTAAAAGATCGTTTCTGCTGATCTTACTTGTTAGCTCTTTTAAAATTTTGTGATCTTGCTCTAGTTTATTTGCAAGGGTGTTTATTGTTCTTTTGTCGAAAGAAAAATTTGGATAGTTAGGATGTTGCCATATCCACGGTTTTGCATCAAATTTCTTTAAAGATTATGGATTTCGCCTATCTATAAGGTCTTCTATACTCTCTTCTAGCGTCATTGTAGCCACGTCTATATCCACGCTCAAAACCATCATCATAGTCATCGTCGTTATAGTAGCCTCTGCGGTAACCACGCTGAAATCTATCAAATCTTTCGTACTCATTTTGATAGTATGGGCGGTAGTTAGGCGGATATGGTGCATAGTTTGGATCAACAGGATAGTAGCCACTCATGCGGCAACTATCCTCATCAAAATCTTTCAATCCAAAACGAAATTTATATCCGTCTATCTTTTTACTAAGGGCGTCATAGTTTCTCGTGTCGCCATAAAATTTAGCCATTTCTCTTTCGTTTATAAGTTTGCAAAGCCCGATCTCTATCTTTTTAGTATAGTTAGCAGCTAGCAACATCGTAAATGTACAAAACAAAATGGCTATAAATTTCATCTTAGTCTCCTATTTTTATATTTCCGCCTTTGCCAAGACCACCTTTTACATTTTGGACTTTATAATCTTTTAGAGCGACTATAAGTTGGTTCATCGCGTCCATAAAGGCATTTACGATCATCCTGCCCTCTGGTGTCTTTGTGTAGCCACCAAGTCCAGCGCTCACACGTGAAAATGAATTTGACCCCATACCAAAGAAGTCAAAGTTGCTATCACTGCCGACTGCACCAGCGATCTGTACGCCTGAGCGGTTGTCTATGAGAAGCAAAGATGTTTGTGTTTCGCTCTTTGAAAAGCCTCCGCTTACCTTGCCAGCAACGTTGCCAAAGACAGCGCCTACAAGTCCGCTGATACCGCCAGTATCCTCTTTACTAAATGTGATCTCTGGCTGCATAGTATAATCAGCCGCTACGACTTGACCTTTGTGAAATTTAGAGCCTTTTCTTAGCTCGCCACTAGCTTCAAGTGCGCGCTCTTGCATCATATTATCCATACTTCTGCCACGCTCGACGATGACGAAGCAGCCAGTTTGCTGAGCTAAGATCCTTAGCACCGGCACGGTTGAGCCAAGCTGATAATCTCTAGTTAGATATGAGTACCATGAGCTACTTTGATCCTCGTAAAAAGACAATGTTCCTAGCGTTTGGCTGCAACGCTCGATTTTCGTGTTGACATTTTTGGCTGTATCTCCTGCTGCGGCACCAGTTACACCGCTATTGCTGCTAGCGCATCCAGCAAATAAACAAAGAGCGGCAACGCTGCTAAAGACCTTAGATGCTAAAAATCTCTTTTTCATGAAGATCCTTTTTAATGTAATTAGAAGTGCAAATATTATAAGAAAATAATATTTTGTGAAAACTTAAATTTTAAAAGAAAAATATAAAAGTAAAATTTAAGCGGCCAGCAAGATGCCAGCCACATAAATTATTCGACAGTTACACTTTTTGCGAGGTTTCTTGGCATATCGACGTTGTTGCCAAGTCTAACGGAAATTTCAAGTGCAAGTAGCTGAAGCACTAGCATCATCTCGAAAAATTCGCTCATATAGTGATCTTGAACGCTTGTTTTTACGTAGTCATCGCTTAGTTCAAACTCAAGTGGGCTTATCGCTAGGATATATGCATCTCTTGCAGCAAGCTCTTCGACGTTACTTTTTGTCTTTTCATATAACAAATTTTGAGGCATTAAAGCGATCGTAAATAGCTTCTCGTCTGCAAGCGCGATAGGTCCGTGCTTCATCTCACCTGATGGATAACCCTCGGCGTGAAGATATGAAATTTCTTTAAGTTTTAACGCACCTTCAAGTGCTAGCGGATAGAAGATATCTCTACCGATAAAGAAGAAGCCATGACCGTGCAAATAGTGCTTGCTTAAGCGATGCAGCTTCTCTTGCAAAGAGTTATCTATATTTAAAATTTGTGGGATGTGAAGAAGCGTTTTGATCTCGTGATCAAGCTCTTTTTTGCTGATAGATCCCTTTGCAGATGCCATTTGAAGCACAAGCATCCAAAGCACGATGATCTGCGTAGCAAAGGCCTTTGTACTTGCTACACCTTTTTCGATGCCAGCGCGAGTTAGAAGCGTATTATCAGCTAGTCTAACGATAGATGAGTTATCGACGTTGCAAATCGCAAGTGTCTTTAGTCCAGCCTCTTTTGCTATCCTAAGTGCTTCAAGAGTGTCAGCTGTCTCGCCACTTTGTGAGATGACGATGAAGAGCGAGTTTTTGTTTAGATAAGGCTTTCTGTATCTAAATTCGCTTGCCACTTCGACCTTTGTTCTAACTTTGGCAAGTCTTTCAAAAAGATAGCTTGCAGTTAGTGCTGCATGGTAGCTCGTACCGCAGGCACAAAGCACAACATCATCGATGCCTTTTAGGTATTCGTCGTCTAAATTTTCAAGGGTGACTTTGTGGTTTTTAACCCTGCCCATGATGGTTTCAGATACGACCGCACCTTGCTCGTAAATTTCTTTTTCCATAAAAAATGTATAACCTTCTTTTTGGGCATAGCTCTTATCTTTTGGCAGTGCGTTAAATGTTATGCTAGCTTTTTTGCCGTGTTTAAAAACAGCTATCTCATCTAAGCTCACATAGCCGTAGTTGTTATCATCAAGGTAGGCCACTTCGGTTGCGTTGCCGATAAGTGGGGCATCTGATGAGGCAAAATATAGCTCTTTTTTGTCACTTTTGCCTATCGCCATAGGAGCGGCGTCTTTTGCAAAAAATATCTTATCAGGTGCAGTTTTAGTGATAAGTAGTGTCGCATAAGCGCCTCTAAGCTTTGTGATAGTCGCCTCATAAGCCTTAAATGGGTCTTTTTTCTCTTTTAAAATTTCTTCAAAAAGGTGCACGATCACTTCGGTGTCGGTTTGGCTGACAAATTTCACGCCCTTTGCCTCAAGCTCATCTTTAAGCTCTTTGTAGTTTTCTATGATGCCGTTGTGAACGACAAATGAGTGCTCGCCAAGGTGTGGGTGAGCATTTATCTCAGTTGGTTTGCCGTGAGTTGCCCAGCGTGTGTGACCTATCGCCACGCCAAAGCCAGTTGATGTAAAGTCCTTTGTCTTTAGGGCTAAATTTTCAAGCTTGCCAACAGCTTTGAAAAAGTCGATCTTGTCATCACTCATCACAGCCATACCAGCGCTGTCGTATCCGCGATACTCAAGCTCTTTTAGACCGCTTAAAATGACCTCTTTTTTCTCTTTATCTCCGATGTATCCTACGATTCCACACATGTTTTACTCGCTTATTAATAAATTTAATATCTCTTCGCCTTTACTCTCAAGTCGCTCGTTTTTCTCGATCAAAAAGAGATTTCTCGTTCTATTTTTAACCGTCTGAATTCTAGCACTCGTGACTTGAAAATGAAGCCTGTCAAAAACACTCATCACATAAGCCATTAGCCCGCGCTGATCTTTTGCGTTGATGCTAAGTTTGGCGTAATCTTTTGAGTGATTTAGCTCGAAGTTTATCTCATCTTTGTTAATATTTGGTTTCAAAGGCTCTCTTAAAACCTCGCTATTTAGGGATTTTAGGGCTAAAATTTTAGTATTTTCAAGCTCATGATTTTTTACATTTTGGTTAAAGTCAAGCCTGATATAAAATTTCTTCTCAAATAGCTCAAATATCTCCATATACGCAAGGTCAAATTTGGCAAATTCATAGAGCAGGGCGCTTAAATTTAGGCTTTTGTTTGTATAAATTTGAATGCTTAAATTTTTAGTATTGTTTATGAAAATTTCGGTTTCGTTTAAGCTATCAGCCACTTTGCTTAAATTTATGATCTCGCTCGCGCTATATTTTGTAAAGACCAAATTTGATGTGATCTTAAAAATTTTCTCTTGCAGCTTTGGCTCAAGCGCCAAAAACTCGCTATTTCTTTTTATAGACTGCTCTTTTTTTACTCGTCTTGTCGCTTCATCAAGTAAATTTTCATCGCTAAATGCACTAAGAGAAATTTCATAAAGCTCTCTTAAAAGCTTTGCTGTGTAAGCGTTGTAAAGCCTCTCATTTGTGGCGTTTATCACGCAGTAGCTAAGGATGTAAAGTAGCTTTAAAACCTGCTTGTCGCCAAGCTTTGAGATAAAGGCAAAGATGACGCGCTGCGAGTAGATATCCTCTCTGTTTGAGACGTTGCTCATTAGGGTGTGGTATTTTATCAAGATGACGCCGATGTTGATAGCTTTTTGGCTTAAATTTAGCTTATTAGCATAGGCTCTAAAGATGTTTGCGCCGATGTTTGCGTGATCTTTGCCGCCAAGTCCTTTACCAACGTCATGCATAAGCGTCACGATCTTTAGCATCGTTTTGCCCTCTAAGCAAAGCTCAGCGTAGAGATTTTTTATAAATTTATCTTTTATATTTTCAAGAAATTTGACACTTAAGATGCTATGCTCATCAACCGTAAATTCGTGATAGCCGTCATATTCTGCTAGCTGGGAGATGTGCTCCATCGGTTTTATCAAAATTTGTATCATCTGCGCATCGAGTAAGGATTTTAAGATAGCGTAGGAATTTTCTCTTAAAAATATCTTCTTAAACTCGCTGATAGCGCGCTCTAGGCCATCTTTTGTGATGATGGCTCGCTTGATATAAAAGATCGCGCTTATATCAAATTTATAATCCACATCTTTTAGCTCCAAAAGCTCATTTATGAGATCCTCGATGAGCGCTGGCTTTTTGTGAAGCGGCACGTAGATGACGCCATTTATCTCATAAAAGCCATTTTTTAGCCTAGCAAATTTTCTTTGAACGAAGCTTAGCTCGCTTTTGAAAAATGGCCTGCAAAGCGAAGCTGCGATAAATCTTGAATAAATGGCTACGTTGTTCATCGAGCTTAGCATCTTTTGGCTGATGACGCTTTCGTTGTCTTGAAGCTTTTTGGACTTTGTCTGCATGAAATTTGTCGTGATCTCGACACTTGAAGCGCTGAAAGTATCGGTGTTTTGAGTTAAATTTAAAGCACTTAGCAAGCTTAGTAAAAAATCCACGTTTAGATTAAAACTAGCGATCTCTTTTTCATTCATCACTTTTAGGGCTTGTGATCTAACCGAAACGTCGCTATCAAGGCAGTTTAGTATGCAGTTTAAGCGGTAAATTTCATCGATCCCGCCAAAGCCACTTTTTAAATTTGGCTCTTGTGCCAAGTAGCTTATGCTAGAAAATGGCAAAAATGCCTTTAAATGGTAGTTTAAAAAGGCTTTTTTATCAAATTCTTTTATCTTTATGATCTCGCTTTTTACTAGGCGGTAGAGGCTTTTTGAGCCGCAGATGTAGCGAAGTTGAGAGGTTTCGCTTTTAAATTTAAGGTCATCTTTGAAATTTATAAAAATTTCATCCACTTCGGCAATTTTTATCATAAATTTCATGCCAGAGCTATCTAAAATTTCAGAAAATTCTTTTAAGAAATTTTTTATATTATAGCCCTTTAAATTTTTATAAACTAGCAAAATTTCAAGCTCGCTATTTGCGCTAAGTAGCGTTTGAGCGTATTTGCCAGTGGCTAGAACGCTAAAAGCAAAGCTGTCGTTTTGTGGCACAAACTCATCAAAAAATTCTCGCATAGTTTCATTTAAATAAGATTTTATAAAATCATCATACTCTTTGGCTAAGAAATTTGTGAAATTTCTGCCTTGGTTTTTTTGAAAATGTTTTGGCAAATTTGCCTTAAAATCAAGAAATTTCTCTTTGATCTTTGAATAATTATCGCTATTTTTGGCACTTTTATCAGCTAGCATTTAGTGTTTCCATTGTTAAAAATATCTTGGCAAATGTTACATAATTTTTGCAAAAACAAAGCTTTATTTGCTTATAATAAAGCCTTAAGTTCAGCTTTAGGACGATATAAATAATGAATCTATTACAAAAACTAGAAAGTGGCGAGAGATTAAGCAAGCAAGAGGCTTTTTCGCTTTATGAGCTTGATCTTTTTACCTTGGCTAAATTTGCCGACAAAAAGCGCAGAAAACTGCACGGCAACAAGGTTTTTTTTAACGTAAATCGCCATATCAATCCAACAAATATCTGTGCTGACATCTGTAAATTTTGCGCATTTTCAGCCCATAGAAAAAATCCAAATCCATACCTAATGAGCCACGAAGAAATTTTAAAGATCGTTGATGAGAGCGTGAGCCACGGCATAAAAGAGATACACATCGTCTCCGCCCACAACGCAACTAGCGGTTGGCAGTGGTATTTAGAAATTTTTAAAAAGATAAAGGCAGCTCATCCAGAGCTTCACGTAAAGGCGATGACGGCGGCTGAGATTGATTTTTTATCAAGGCATTACGGCTTAAGCTACGATGAGGTGATAGAAAAGATGCTTGAATACGGAGTCGATAGCATGCCGGGTGGTGGGGCTGAAATTTTTGACGAAGAGGTCAGGGCTAAAATTTGCAAAGGCAAAGTAAGTAGCGAGAACTGGCTCAAAATTCACAAAATGTGGCACGATAAAGGCAGACAAAGTAACGCTACAATGCTTTTTGGCCACATAGAAAGCCGTGAAAATAGGATCGATCACATGCTAAGGATCAGAGACTTGCAGGATGAAACTGGCGGATTTAACGCATTTATCCCGCTTGTCTATCAAAGAGAAAATAACTACTTAAAAGATGTTAAATTTCTAGGATCAGCTGAAATTTTAAAGACTATGGCGATATCTCGCTTGGTGCTTGATAATGTCCCGCACATAAAGGCATACTGGGCCACTTCGACGCTAAATTTAGCGATGATCGCTCAGGAATTTGGCGCTGATGATCTTGATGGCACGATAGAAAAAGAGAGTATCCAAAGTGCAGCCGGCGCAAATAGCGCAAATGGCGTTACACTAAAGACATTTTGCGATCTCATAAAAACATCTGGTTTTACGCCGGTTGAGCGTGATAGCTTATATAACGAACTTAAAATTTACTAAAGGAGCTTGGGGTGAAATTTTTTGACTTAGCACAAAACAAAACGAGTGTGAAGCAGGAATTTGGAGCGGGACTTACGACATTTTTGGCGATGATGTATATCGTGCCGGTAAATGCGATTATTATGAGCAAAACTGGCATGCCTTATGAGGCGCTAATAACGGCAACAGCGCTAATTACCATATTTTCTACTGTATTAAATGGTCTTTGGGCGAACACGCCAGTTGCGATGAGCGTTGGTATGGGGCTTAACGCTTATTTTACATTTGGTCTTTGCATCGGTATGAAAGTGCCTTGGCAAACGGCTCTTGGTGTTGTTTTTCTAAGCGGCGTGATATTTGTCGTCTTGTCTTTTACAAATTTTAGGATGTGGATAATAAGATCCATCCCACTTGATCTAAGAAGAGCGATAAGCGCTGGTATAGGCACATTTATCAGCTTTGTGGCGTTTCAGCAAATGGGCTTTATCGTAAATAACGACGCGGTTTTAGTTGGCATAGGAAATTTCAGAGATCCAAACGTGCTTCTTGGCGTTTTGGGGCTATTTTTAGTTATTTGCTTTTGGGCGTGGAAGATAAAGGGCGCGTTTATCCTAGCCGTGCTTGTCACTTCAGTGATCGCTTGGGTGCTTGGCATCGCTCCTCATCCAACAGAAATTTTCTCAACTCCAGCCTCTATCTCGCCGATATTTTTAGAGCTTGACATAAAAGGTGCTTTTAGCCTAGCTTTACTCCCAGTTGTTATCACATTTTTTGTGACCGATCTTTTTGACTCGATAGGCACGCTAGCTGGCGTTGGCACGAGGGCTGGGATATTTGACGAAAATAAAAAAGATGGCGTCGTAAAACTTGAAAAAACTCTTGAAGCTGACGCGGTTGCTACTGCAGCTGGCTCGCTTGTAGGTGTAAGTACGACCACATCGTTTGTAGAGAGCGCAAGCGGCGTAGAAGAGGGCGGCAGGACTGGTCTAACAGCTGTATTTTGCGGACTTTTATTTATACTTACACTATTTATGTTGCCACTTTTTAAAGCTATCCCTGGCAATGCCATCTATCCGATCCTCGTAATGGTCGGCGTGCTTATGTTTGCCGAGCTTGCTAGCATAAATTTTAAAGATCCAGCCATCGGCGTTGCGACATTTTTCATAGTTGTGCTCATCCCGCTTACTTACTCGATCACAAACGGCCTTGCATTTGGCTTTATGTCATACGTCATAGTTAAGCTCATAAAGAGAGAATTTAGCGATATAAATTTAGGTGTAGTCGTGCTAGCGCTCATTAGTTTTATCGTATTTTTAGTGCATTGATAAGGATGAAAGATGATATTTTATAGCTACGATGAATTTGCCGTTGATGCCAAAAAGATGGCAAAACAGATAAAAGATGAGTTTGATCCAGAGGTGATACTAGCTGTGGCAAGAGGTGGTCTAACGCTTGGCCACTCACTAGCTGTTGCGCTTGAAAATAGAAATTTATTTACCTTAAATTCTATCCACTACGAGGATACAAACAAACTTGATACGATACAAATTTTTAACGTGCCAGATCTTAGCAAATACACTAAAATTTTGCTTGTTGATGATATCATCGATAGCGGCGAGAGCATGGTCGAGATAAAAAGAGAGCTGCTTAAACGCTATCCAAATTTAGATATAAAGATAGCGACTGTATTTTATAAAGAGAAGGCTCTGCTTTTGCCTGAATTTAAGGTGAAAGAGGCTCATGACTGGGTTGAGTTTTTCTGGGATATACATATTTAAGGGCTAAATTTGTTAGAAAGAGTTAGAGAATTTGCTAGCAGACACATCGCTTTTAGCGTATTTTTGATATGTTTGATTGATTTTGTATTTCTACTTTATGCGGCAAATTCTCTTAGCATAAGCTACAATGAGGCTGAAATTTTCTTTCAAAAGCACAGCCTTTTAAGCTTTATCTTAAAACTAAGCACCCATTTTTTTGGTCAAAATGACCTTGCTGTGCGGGGCGTGATGGTTTTTTTTCACATCGCAAGCGTGGTTTTGATGTATAAGGTGAGTAAATTTTACATTAAGCTCGAGTTTGACAGGATCATAGCGGTCCTACTTTTTGTGCTGCTTCCTGGCACGCTAGCTTCAGCACTTATCATAAATAACGCTGGAATTTGCATCACTCTAGCGCTTTTATGCATATATCTTTTTCATATTAAAAAGAAAATTTTATTTAGCCTCTTTTTCTGCCTAGCCTTTTTCATAGATGGTGATTTTTTGATATTTTATGCAGGATTTTTTATATTTGCACTTTACAAAAGAAAGCCGCCTCTTGCTTGGCTCAGTGCCATTTTATTTTTGCTGACGCTTTACTTTTTTGGCTTTGAAACAAATGGCAGACCAAGCGGGCACTTTATCGATACTTTTGGCATATTTGCCGCTGTATTTTCGCCATTTGTCTTTATCTTTTTTGTATATACGATTTATAGAATTTGGGTTAAGGAGAAGAAAGATCTTTTGTGGTTTATCGCCATTTGCTCATTTTGCTTTTGCATGATAGTCTCTGTGCGCCAAAGGCTGGAGCTTGAGCAGTTTTTGCCATTTTGTGTGATCGCAACGCCACTTATGGTAAGAGTTTTTTTCAACTCATATCGCGTGAGGCTGCCAAAATTTAGAAAAGGTCATAAAATTTGCACTAGCTTAGTGATGCTATTTTTGATATTTAACTGGTCAGCGATCATTTTTAATCAAATTTTTTACCTCTTTTTAAGCGATCCTACAAAACATCTCACTTATAAATTTGATGTAGCAAAAGAGCTGGCAGATAAGCTAAAAGAGGCTGGAGTGCAAGATATAGCGACTGAAGATACAAGGCTTGCGCTAAGGCTTAAATTTTATGGGATAAAAACAAAAAGCTACTCTAAAAATTTATTAGCAAGTGCCGATTTAGATGAAAAATCGAAATTTAGTATAGAAAAAATGGGAAAAGTAGTTGCAAATTTCAATATCAAGGAACGATAGGCTATGAAAAAAAGAGCTTTTACGATGATAGAGCTTATTTTTGTTATTGTTGTTGTTGGAATTTTAGCTGCCATTATGATCCCAAAACTAAACAGAAATGCCTCAAGAGAAGCGGCAAATCAGATCCTAACTCATATAAGATACACTCAACACCTAGCTATGCAGGATGATAAATATGAAAATTTTATTAGCAATCAGTCTAAGCCATGGTTTAAGTTGAGATGGGGAATAACATTTAATGAAACTAGTCTAAAGGAATGCTCTATAGATAAACCAGGAGTTAAGACTTGGAAGTATAGTGTCTTTTTTGACAAAAGTGTAAATGGAAATATAAATTCAGAAAGTGAAGTTGCAAACGATATCTATAAAAGCGGGAAACTCCTTAGTGGAGGCTGGAGTAGTGGAATAGTAACAGAAGCTACTTGCAAAAAGTGGAATAAAGAATTAAATTTAGGAAAAAGGTTTGGCATAACATCAGTTGATTTTAAAGACGGTTGTAGTGGAATGCAAACTATAATTTTTGATGAAATGGGTCGCCCTATGAGAGTAGCAAGTACTACTTCTGGAGGAGCAAAACGTCCTTATGATAGACTTCTTAAAAAAGATTGCAGTATAACAATAACAGATAAACGCGGCAATCAAACAACCATTAGTATAGAAAAAGAAAGCGGCTTTGCATCTATAAAAGAAAATAGTTAAATTTGATTAAAAATTTATAGTTTTTATTTTTTAAAAAATTAGCCTAATTTTTATCTACCTTTAAGCATCCCTCATATATAATTCCAGCTCACGAAACGAGAAACCACCTTTAACTTCAACGTTAATAAAGCCTTTTTCTTATCGTTGTTCTTTTAACTTACAATTGTTAAACTATTAGTCAATCTTTGAAATCTAAACAAGTGATCGATTGAGCCAGTCTATTATGATTAAATAATAGATTAGACAAACTAATATAAAAACTAAAAGTTTTTTTGATTAAAAACTTCATAATAAAAATCCTATCTATTAGATAGGTAATTAATATGGAGAGTTTGATCCTGGCTCAGAGTGAACGCTGGCGGCGTGCCTAATACATGCAAGTCGAACGGACGAGTAAGAGCTTGCTCTTATGAGTTAGTGGCGCACGGGTGAGTAATGTATAGCTAATCTGCCCTACACTAGAGGACAACAGTTGGAAACGACTGCTAATACTCTATACTCCTATCTAACATAAGTTAGATAGGGAAAGTTCTTCGGTGTAGGATGAGGCTATATTGTATCAGCTAGTTGGTGAGGTAATGGCTCACCAAGGCTATGACGCATAACTGGTCTGAGAGGATGATCAGTCACACTGGAACTGAGACACGGTCCAGACTCCTACGGGAGGCAGCAGTAGGGAATATTGCTCAATGGGGGAAACCCTGAAGCAGCAACGCCGCGTGGAGGATGACACTTTTCGGAGCGTAAACTCCTTTTGTTAGGGAAGAACAATGACGGTACCTAACGAATAAGCACCGGCTAACTCCGTGCCAGCAGCCGCGGTAATACGGAGGGTGCAAGCGTTACTCGGAATCACTGGGCGTAAAGGACGCGTAGGCGGATTATCAAGTCTCTTGTGAAATCCTATGGCTTAACCATAGAACTGCTTGGGAAACTGATAATCTAGAGTGAGGGAGAGGCAGATGGAATTGGTGGTGTAGGGGTAAAATCCGTAGAGATCACCAGGAATACCCATTGCGAAGGCGATCTGCTGGAACTCAACTGACGCTAATGCGTGAAAGCGTGGGGAGCAAACAGGATTAGATACCCTGGTAGTCCACGCCCTAAACGATGTATACTAGTTGTTGCTAAGCTAGTCTTGGCAGTAATGCACCTAACGGATTAAGTATACCGCCTGGGGAGTACGGTCGCAAGATTAAAACTCAAAGGAATAGACGGGGACCCGCACAAGCGGTGGAGCATGTGGTTTAATTCGAAGATACGCGAAGAACCTTACCCGGACTTGATATCTAACAAATCATCTAGAGATAGAAGAGTGTCTGCTTGCAGAAATGTTAAGACAGGTGCTGCACGGCTGTCGTCAGCTCGTGTCGTGAGATGTTGGGTTAAGTCCCGCAACGAGCGCAACCCACGTCATTAGTTGCTAACAGTTCGGCTGAGCACTCTAATGAGACTGCCTTCGTAAGGAGGAGGAAGGTGTGGACGACGTCAAGTCATCATGGCCCTTATGTCCGGGGCGACACACGTGCTACAATGGCATATACAATGAGAAGCAATATCGCGAGATGGAGCAAATCTATAAAATATGTCCCAGTTCGGATTGGAGTCTGCAACTCGACTCCATGAAGCCGGAATCGCTAGTAATCGTAGATCAGCCATGCTACGGTGAATACGTTCCCGGGTCTTGTACTCACCGCCCGTCACACCATGGGAGTTGATTTCACTCGAAGCCGGAATACTAAATTAGTTACCGTCCACAGTGGAATCAGCGACTGGGGTGAAGTCGTAACAAGGTAACCGTAGGAGAACCTGCGGTTGGATCACCTCCTTTCTAGAGTACATATAGATATTCTCTCACAAGATATCTATAAGAAAGATATTCTCAATCATCCTTGTTTAGTTTTGAAAGATTGATAGACCTATAGGGGCCTATAGCTCAGCTGGTTAGAGTGCACCCCTGATAAGGGTGAGGTCACAAGTTCAAGTCTTGTTAGGCCCACCAGAGAATTTAATTGGGGAATTAGCTCAGCTGGGAGAGCGCCTGCTTTGCACGCAGGAGGTCAGCGGTTCGATCCCGCTATTCTCCACCATAAAATAGTTTAACAGTAAAAGTCTATATTAAGTGTTTTTAGAAACATTTACTTTAGACTTTTAAGTGTCTTAATCTTTATTGATTACGAAGTTGCCGAAAGCAACTTTGTGCTTTAGGGGTTTCCAAAGGGTGTAACTCTTTGGTCGTAAAGACTAGCTTGCTAGTCTGCGAAGTCTAAATGTTCTTTTAATTAATATTGTTAATAGTCACAAGCAAGTTTTAAAAACAATTTTACAGGACTTGTTAAAGATTTAAATTTCTATTCTCTTTGCATTTAATGCAAAAGTTTGACATCACAATCTATTTAGGATTTAAAACTTATCTAAATAGTAGTCAATGCTTTCCGTCTTGAGAGTTAGAATTTAAATGTAGTAACTAAAGTTATCTTTAACAAGGAAGTGATGCGAATTAGAATAATCTAATATAGAAAAGGTAAGCTACAAAGAGCAAGTGGTGGATGCCTTGGCTAGTAGAGGCGATGAAAGACGTGCCAGGCTGCGATAAGTCTCGGGGAGCCGTCAAGGGGCTTTGATCCGGGAATTTCTGAATGGGGCAACCCAACTAATAGAGATATTAGTTACCGTATAACGGAGCGAACGAGGGGAATTGAAACATCTTAGTACCCTCAGGAAAAGAAATCAAAAGAGATTACGCTAGTAGCGGCGAGCGAACGCGTAAGAGGGCAAACCACTAGTTTACTAGTGGGGTTGTAGGACTGCAATATAGACTAAACTTAGCTAATAGAACAACCTGGAAAGGTTAGGCACAGAGGGTGATACCCCCGTATATGAAAGCTTTGTTTTACTTAGCAGTATCCTGAGTAGGGCGGAACACGTGATATTCTGTCTGAAGCTGGGTAGACCACTATCCAACCCTAAATACTACTACTAGACCGATAGTGCACAAGTACCGTGAGGGAAAGGTGAAAAGAACTGAGGTGATCAGAGTGAAATAGAACCTGAAACCATTTGCTTACAATCATTCAGAGCCCTATGATTTATCAGGGTGATGGACTGCCTTTTGCATAATGAGCCTGCGAGTTGTGATGTCTGGCGAGGTTAAGGAAACCCGGAGCCGTAGCGAAAGCGAGTCTTAATAGGGCGTTTAGTCAGACGTTGCAGACCCGAAACGATGTGATCTATCCATGAGCAGGTTGAAACCGGTGTAAGAGCCGGTGGAGGACCGAACCCGCTAGCGTTGAAAAGCTATGGGATGACTTGTGGATAGGGGTGAAAGGCCAATCAAACATCGTGATAGCTGGTTCTCTCCGAAATATATTTAGGTATAGCGTCATGTAGTAACACTAGGGGGTAGAGCACTGAATGGGCTAGGGCATACACCAATGTACCAAACCCTATCAAACTCCGAATACCTAGTGTGTAATCATGGCAGTCAGGCGGCGAGTGATAAAATCCGTCGTCGAGAGGGGAACAACCCAGACTAACAGCTAAGGTCCCTAAATCTCATTTAAGTGGAAAACGATGTGGAGTTACTTAAACAACCAGGAGGTTGGCTTAGAAGCAGCCATCCTTTAAAGAAAGCGTAATAGCTCACTGGTCTAGTGATTCTGCGCGGAAAATATAACGGGGCTAAAATGAGTACCGAAGCTTTAGACTTAGTTTTACTAAGTGGTAGGAGAGCGTTGTATTTGCGTTGAAGGTATACCGGTAAGGAGTGCTGGAGCGAATACAAGTGAGCATGCAGGCATGAGTAGCGATAATTGGGGTGAGAATCCCCAACGCCGTAAACCCAAGGTTTCCTACGCGATGCTCGTCATCGTAGGGTTAGCCGGGTCCTAAGCAAAGTCCGAAAGGGGTATGCGATGGAAAATTGGTTAATATTCCAATGCCAACTATAATGTGCGATGGAAGGACGCTTAGAGTTAGAGGAGCCAGCGGATGGTAGTGCTGGTCGAAAGGTGCAGGTTGGAGTTCAGGTAAATCCGAACTCCTTTAAGCCGAGGCCTTACAGGTACGTGAAGTTTTTCGGAATGAATCGTAAATCCTTGATACTGTCGAGCCAAGAAAAGTTTCTAAGTTTAGTTATAGTTGCCCGTACCGTAAACCGACACAGGTGGGTGGGATGAGTATTCTAAGGCGCGTGGAAGAACTCTCTTCAAGGAACTCTGCAAAATAGCACCGTATCTTCGGTATAAGGTGTGCCTAACTTTGTGAAGGATTTACTCCGTAAGCATTGAAGGTTACAACAAAGAGTCCCTCCCGACTGTTTACCAAAAACACAGCACTCTGCTAACTCGTAAGAGGATGTATAGGGTGTGACGCCTGCCCGGTGCTCGAAGGTTAATTGATGACGTTAGCTCTGCGAAGCGTTTGATCGAAGCCCGAGTAAACGGCGGCCGTAACTATAACGGTCCTAAGGTAGCGAAATTCCTTGTCGATTAAATATCGACCTGCATGAATGGCGTAACGAGATGGGAGCTGTCTCGAAGAGGGATCCAGTGAAATTGTAGTGGAGGTGAAAATTCCTCCTACCCGCGGCAAGACGGAAAGACCCCGTGGACCTTTACTACAGCTTGACACTGCTATTGGGATAAAAATGTGCAGGATAGGCGGGAGGCTTTGATCCATAGACGCCAGTTTATGGTGAGCCATTGTTGAGATACCGCTCTTTTTTATTCTGATAGCTAACTAGCTTGAGTTATCCTCAAGTAGGACAATGTCTGGTGGGTAGTTTGACTGGGGCGGTCGCCTCCCAAAATGTAACGGAGGCTTACAAAGGTTGGCTCAGAACGGTTGGAAATCGTTCGTAGAGTATAAAGGCATAAGCCAGCTTAACTGCGAGACATACACGTCAAGCAGAGACGAAAGTCGGTCTTAGTGATCCGGTGGTTCTGTGTGGAAGGGCCATCGCTCAAAGGATAAAAGGTACCCCGGGGATAACAGGCTGATCTCCCCCAAGAGCTCACATCGACGGGGAGGTTTGGCACCTCGATGTCGGCTCATCGCATCCTGGGGCTGGAGCAGGTCCCAAGGGTATGGCTGTTCGCCATTTAAAGCGGTACGCGAGCTGGGTTCAGAACGTCGTGAGACAGTTCGGTCCCTATCTGCCGTGGGCGCAAGAAGATTGAGGAGAGTTGACCCTAGTACGAGAGGACCGGGTCGAACCAACCACTGGTGTACGAGTTGTCCTGCCAAGGGCACCGCTCGGTAGCTATGTTGGGATGTGATAACTGCTGAAAGCATCTAAGCAGGAAGCCAACTCCAAGATGAATCTTCTTTTAAGAGCTCATATAGACTATGTGTTTGATAGGCTGGGTGTGTAATGGATGAAAGTCCTTTAGCTGACCAGTACTAATAGCTCGTCTGCTTATCTTTTAATAAGCATCACTTCCTTGTTAAGGATAAAAACTTAATAAGATATGTTTTTACAAAACTTTGTTTATGACTTTTAACTTTATCTAGTAGTGTTAAATAAGAGATTTAGCTATTATATCTTTTATTTAACACTGCCCGTGACTATACAGACGAGGAAACGCCTTGCTCCATCTCGAACCAAGAAGCTAAGCTCGTCCTGGCTGATGATACTCTCCCTTACTGGGATGTTGGAAAAGTAGGTCGTTGCGGGCTTTGTTGTTAGTCTGCTTTAATTCTTATGTTATTAATCTTGTTTTTATTGGTGTTTATTTCTATTTAAGTATAAAGTATTAGTTTTTATTTTTTAATTAGTTTTTATTGATTAAATATGGTAAAATTTTTATATTTGTTTTTATGTTATTGGATTACCTTAATCGCATTATTTTAAGCTAAAATAAAAATCTCTAAACTTTAGATATATTTTGGCATATTTACATCTCTACTCGTAGTAGCAAGATATAAAGTTTCAGTTGAAGATTTATATACCATTTATGTAAATTACTATTAGTGTAAATTTATTTTTTAGAAGGTCTTATACTCTAGTAAACCTTGATTATTTAGGCATTTTTATAATAATCAGATTAATTTTACATTTTTATCTAGTTTGTTAAACTTTAAATAATATATTATTAGTTTATTTTGTGAAACAACCTTTTAGCTATTTAAACATATGTCTCTTACTATTAAATTTTAGCATACTAATTTTCAAAACTTTACAAAAAATGAATTTTGTTTATTTTTAGAAATTTGATTTTTTATATTGCTGATATTGCTTTGCTATTATTTAAATAATTTATTTTTAACTTCTAATAATTTTTATAGCTTGATCGATTAATAATAGAATTATAATAAAAAAATATACTTAACTTATTGGTATTATAGTCATGAATTTATTTTACTTTGTTGTTATTTTTTATACATTTTGTATGAAGCTCGTCACTTAAGAACTCCGGCTTGATCTCGCAAAGTTCTATTTCTTGGTAGCTCTCACCAAATGCTTTTGGGTTGACAAGCAAATTCATATAGTACTTTGCAGAATAAAGTCTTTTTAGATTCTGCTGTACAAAGATATTATCAAGTCCAGCAAATTCATCATCGTATTGTTTTATATTTTCAAGAACACTTACTATTGGATGCTTATCCATCCTTTCTGATTTAATCAATACAGCGTGTAGGCTTTTCCAAAAGTCGTCTTTGGCGATAATATATTGTTTATATGATTCGTTTCCAAAAAGTGCTATTTCTTTGGCTTTTTTAGTATCTTTTGGACTATTATTCTCAATATGCCCAAGTTTATTTTGTATGATAAAAAGCTCATTTGTGTGTCCACAAGAAGCGTCTTTGCAAACTCTTAAATTCTTGTATTCTTGTATTGTTTTAAGATAATCATTGCCAGACATGGCAAGTTTTAAAAGGTAAGACATTCTGTCATTCCATTTTTGTAAGTAGAGTCTGTCTAATGTTTTTTGGTTTTTACCATCGGTTTCTATATATGTTGCAGCATATTTTATCCGTTCGGTTGCCAAAAAGATATCTAAAAATTCTTTTTGCTTTTCCGAAGATAGTTGTTTTAGTTCGGTTAAATTTGTAATTTTTTCTTGTAACTCTTTTGCCTTTGTGTCAAGTTCTATTACCTTATCAGAAGCAAATAAAGTGCAAAGTAATACAAAAAGTTATTATCAAGAATATTCTTTTCATATTGTGTCCTTTAAAATTTTTATGCTAAGAATACCAATTCTGTTAGGTTGGCGCAATAAATTTACATTGCAAAAAAGCATCTAGGCAAAAATTTGTCAAATTACATCTTTAAAGTCAAACTAAGTATCCTAATTTGCATTGTGGATAACTTATTTTTTTAGTTTCTGTATTTTTTAGCTAGCTGATTTTAGCATTTTAATATATATTTTTCAAATTTTAATTTTAAAACTTTTACCCCACCTTTATAAAATTCTCTTGGTTTTTAAAGAACGGTTTTAGTGCCTCATAGGCTGTTTGGATCTTTTTAAATTTAGTGTTATACTCGTTTTTGATGCTTTCACTCTTGTTTGAGTGTCTGTCTGGGTGGTAAATTTTAGCAAGGGCTAGGTAGCTGTCTCTTACGGTTTCGAAGCTGTCGCTATTTGAGCAGCCTAAAATTTCAAAATTTTCTTCTAGCAAATTTGCCAAAGCGCTAAAGCGACTTTTAAATTTGGCCGAGTTTTGAACCTTGTAATTTCTTTTGAACTCTTTAAATTTGACTTCATTGTAGTAAAAATTTACTATAAATTTTAGATGTTCGCGTCTTGAAATGATCTCTTCTATCAAGTCAAAATCGCTATCTTTTTTTATTTTTAAGCTAAATTTATGATTTTTCTCGTCAAATTTAGACTCATTGCCTTTAAAATTTTGCAAAATGTAGCTTGCAAAAGCTCTTGGAGTGTTATTTAGCGTAAAGATCATCTCGTCATTAAAAAAATCGATGTCGATATTGTAGATGTTTGTTAGGGCGTTTCTTTGCACTAGAGATAGTTTTATGGTTTTGTATTTTGCAAAGGTCACGTCAAGCTCGTTGCCCTGTTTTTCATAGAGTTTTTTTATAAATTTTAAGAAGCATTTTCGCTGTGGGATCTCGCTCTCTTCGTAAAAAGAGATGATTTTGTTTTTGTTTGCTAGGGTTTTTGTGAAATTTTTACTTATCAGTGTGCGAAGCTCGCAAAAAAGAGCGTCGCTATCGGTTAAAATGCTTAAAGATTCTAAAGTTTGGGTTATATTCATGGGTTTCTCCATTCAAAATATCCCTATTTAAAGCAACTAGCGTTCCAAAGTTAAATTTTCCTGATATTGCTATCTTTTGTATATGCCAAAAACTCATCTCTTAGCTTTTGTTCTTTGTGTAAGATCGCCTCCTCTTTTGTGTAAGAAGCGGCTTCTTTTTGGGGCTTTTTTGCCACGCCTTGCTCTTTTGTAAGCTCTTTTTTGATCTCTTTTAGGCTATCGAAAAAATCGTTCATTTTTGCTCCTTTTACTCAAAGGATTTTACTAAAAAGGTTATAAATTTAAAATGAATACAATCTCTTTTTAAGGAAAGTTTGGTTAATATCACAACTTAATTTTTCATGTGCGCTCGTAGCTCAGCTGGATAGAGCATTTGATTGCGGTTCAAAAGGTCAGAGATTCGAATTCTCTCGGGCGCACCATCCTTTTCTCCCAAATTTTATTTTCAGGCCACTTTTTGAGATTAGTTAAATTTATAAAAAACTCTATTTAGATATAGCCCTTCTGCAGGTGCTGGTATGCGAGTTAGAGCAGGACGTCCATTTAGCGAAGCTTTGATGAGCTCGCTGCCGTCTTTTTGCTTTAGCGCTTTTAGTAAATTTGCAACCATGAGGCGCACTTGACCGCGCAAAAAGCCATTTGCCTTAAAAATGATGATAGTTTGCTCTTTGTATGTGTAGCAAAACGCTTTGTAGATTTCGCGCACTGGGCTTTTTGTGTCGCTTCCAGTTTTCATATATGCGCTAAAATCATGCTCGCCGATAAAATTTCGCAAAATTTCATTTGCTTTTCTGGTATCAAATTTAGGCAAAAACACCTTGTAGTTTGAGCTAAAAACATCAAATTTGCCGTGATCTATCACATATCTATAAGACCTTGCGACCGCGTCAAATCTAGCCTGAAAGCTCTCATCCACTAAATTTATGCGTTTTATATGAATGCTTGGGTGTGCGTGGCGGTTTATAAGATCTTTTAGGCGATTTAGATCTTTAAAGTGATCGCCGCAAACGACGCTTGAGCTTTGGTTGTTTGCATGCACGCTTTTGTCGGTGCGCGAGCTAGAGATCACTCTTTCAAAAATGCCAACGTGAGCTAGGGCGCGAGCAAGTTCATCTTCTACGCCGTTTTCATGCGGCTGAGTCTGTGAGCCTTGAAATTTCGAGCCATCGTAGCTGTAGATTAGCTGAATTTTCATCAGTATCTTCGTGTGATCTTGGCTTTATAAAGCAAGACGCCAGCTAGTAAAAATACGAAAAATATGAGCGGTATCGCAAGGGACGGCTTTGATGAAAAGAGCATGATAAGCGTAAAATAGCCAAACAAAACGCCAAAAGTGCCCACATAGACCATGCCCTTTTCGTATCTATATGTGACGATGCCAAGGCTGATCGCAAAGAGCGTGCTAGCAAGCGGGAAGAGGGCCACTAGGACGTAGGTGCTAAGGTCTTTTCGGCGTTTATCGCTGCTAACTGCATCCATCCAGTACTCTTTGATGCTGCCAACGTCGCTTATCTCCTCGCTTTGGGCGGTTCTTATCTTCATTGATTTGAAGTTGCTTTGGTGATAAATTTCATCTCTGATGTCATACATTTTGCCCTCGTTTAAAAATAGCTCTACACTTTGACCCACGTTTATGATCTTTGCGTTTTTGGCGGTTATTAGGCGCTGTGAGTCTTTGACAAAGGGGTTAAACATCACGATATCTTTGTAGGTTGTGCCATTTTTGTCTTCGCTTTCGCTGCCCACATAGACCATCCAGTCGGAGAATTTTTGTCCAAACTGGGTTGGCTTTAAATTTAGCTTAGCAACCGTCTTTTTATAGTCGATAAAATTTGCATTTAGCTGGGCGGCTATTGGTATCATGACGATGGCAACTATCAGCAAGGCAGCGCTTAAAAGGGCTGAAAAAGCTAAGAAAAATCTTGCTATTTTATTTGGCGAGCCACCAAGTGTGAAGATAACGATGCTTTCATTTTCTTTTGATAGCCTAAAAAGTGTCATCGCAAGTGAGACGAAAAATGCGATAGGCACGACAAAGAGCAGCACGCGTGGGAGCATAAATGAGTAGAGTTTAAAGAGCTCGCCAAAGCTGATCTCGATGTATGAAGTGATACGCGCGATCTGGATGAAAAAGACGATCGACATGATCAAAAAAAGCGTACTAAATAGCGATGCGAACGTGCCTAAAAAGTTAAACAAAAGATATTTATTTACTCTACTCATAAATGAACCTTAAAATTTCTAAAATTTGCCCATCAAAAGCGTAGGTGACAAGCAGTCCTAGGCTTAAAAATGGCACAAAGGCTAGCTCGTAGCCCTTTTTGCGAACGAGCGCATAGACTGGAAGCGTAAGAAGTGCGGCCAGATAGATCGCCACAAGGGCTAGCTTGGCTGGTAAAATAGCTCCGATGATCGCTGCGATAAATATGTCAGCACTGCCCATGGCTTCTTTTTTCATCGCATAGCTCACGACAAATCTAAGCGCCCAAAAGATAAATCCAAAGAGGATCAAATTTAAAATTTGAGCAAAATTTCCTTTAAAGATAAAAAGTAGCAGGGCATAGGCAAATGCGAAAAATAGCGCCGCAAAAAGGAGCGCATCTGGCACGGCTTTATACCTTATGTCTATGACGCTAAGGGCTAGTAGCATGATAAAGCAAAGCCCTAAAAATAGCGCATAAAGCAAGGTTTCTACGCTTAAAATTTCGCCGCACTCTTTAAAAAAACAGATCAGAAAAAGTAGCCCAGAGGCTAGCTCAACCAGCGGATAGACAAGGCTTATCTTTTGCTTGCAAAAGGCGCATTTGCCGCCTAAAAATAGCCATGAAAAAAGCGGGATATTGTGATAAAAATTTAGCTTGTGAGAGCATTTTGGGCAGTGCGAGGCTGGGAAATTTATACTTTCACTTCGTGGCAAGCGGTATATCAGCACATTTGAAAATGACCCCACGCAGATGCCAAGAACAAAAGCAAAAACGGCAAAAAAGATGACTAAAATATCCATTATCCCACTAAACTCCGCCAAATCTTCGCTCTATATCTTTAAATTTAGCCACGATGTTTGCAAGCTCATCCTTGCCAAAGTCTGGCCAAAGTGTCGGTGTGAAAAATAGCTCCGCGTAGCTTGCCTGCCAGAGCATGAAATTTGAAAGCCTGCTCTCGCCACCAGTTCTAATGAGAAGATCCACCGGCTCACTCTCATCAAGTGCCGCATTTAGGCTCGCTTCATCTATCTCGCAGCCTTTTAAATTTAGTTTTCGCACAGCTCTTATAATCTCATCTTTTGAGCCGTAGTTTATCGCTAAATTTAAAAGTAAATTTGCATTTTCCCTTGTTGCGTCTTTGGTGATCTCTATCTCATTTTTTAGCTCATCGCTAAATGGCGAGATATCGCCGATCGTGTTAAATTTGATCCCATTTTTTATAAAATCATCACGCTTTAAAAGAAGAAATTTTTTAAGCAAATTCATCAAAAAATCAACCTCTTTTTGCGGTCTTTTCCAGTTTTCGGTGCTAAATGCGTAAAGGCTTAAAATTTTTACTCCATTGTCGATGCAAAATTCGCACATATCGCTCACCACATTTGCTCCGGCCTCGTGCCCATTTGTCCGCAAAAATCCACGCTTTTTCGCCCAGCGTCCGTTGCCGTCCATGATGATAGCGAGGTGGTTAAGTTTGTTCAATATCTAGCCTTTAAAGTCAATTATCTGCTCTTTTTTGCTCCAAAGAGCGCTTACGTTTTGCACCAAAACTGGCGTGTCAAATTCGCTTTTTAGCAAGCTTGCGACGTTGCTAAATGGAGTTGCGATCTCATATAAATTTTCATCTTTAAATTTAAAAATAAGCGGCGCAAAATTTGAAAAAACAAGAAAAACTCTCATCTCATTTGCCTCTTTTTTAAGCTGAAAAATGCCGTTTGTACCGCTATATGCAAAGGGTATATGCACGACATTTTCTTGCAGAGCAAAGAGCATTTTTGCTAGCACTCTCATCTCATCTTTTGTTTTAACTTCGCTTAAGTTTTTAAATAAATAGCTGTAAAGCCACGATAAATTTTCGTTTTTTACCAAATTTTCTATCAAATTTAACCCGTCAGCCAAAACGTCCTCATCTAAAATTTTTGGTTTTTCGTATAAATTTTTTATGACGATGTTTTCGCCCTGACTATGCACCTCGCCCCAGTATCTTGAGCCCACGTTTAGCTCTTTTACACTTTTTGTGTTTAAATTTCTATTTGCGAAATTTAAGATATATCTGTTAAAACCGACCTTTTGGCTCACCAAAATGCTAAGCGGCAAGGACGAATTTATCGCTACTAGCGGAGCTTGGCTGTTTTTTGCTATCTTTTGGACGCGTGAGATCTGCTCTATCATAAATTTGCTGCTAGCTCCACTATGCGCCCTGCGATCTCATCTTTTGAGGCAAGCGGTAGTAAAATCTCGTTATTTTTTGTGATGAAATTTACCTCGTTTTGCTCGCTTGCAAAGCCATTTTTCTCGCCCAAAATATTTAGACAAACTGCGTCAAGCGATTTTTTCTCTAGCATTGATCTTGCGCTTTTAAGAGCGTTTTCGTTTGAAATCTCAAGTTTAAAGCCGATCTTTTTACAGCTAAATTTACTTAAACTTTGCAAAATATCTACATTTTTGTTTAGGCTTAAATTTAAAACTTCGCCAACGTTCTCTTTTTTTATCTTGCCATCAATTTTTGTCGGTACAAAATCACTCACAGCAGCGCACATTACAAGCAAATTTGCGTCCTCACACTCGCTCTTGCAAAGCTCTAAGAGCTCTCTACTTGAGCTAAATTTAAGGCTAAGAAACGGCTCGCTACTAGTTTCAAAGCTAGCAAGCAGTTTTACCTCTGCACCTGCGTAGTAAAAGGCTCTAGCCAAGGCTCTTGCCATCTTGCCGCTTGAGAAATTTGTAATGGCTCTTACATCATCTATCTTTTCGGTTGTCGCGCCGCCTGTGATCACCACTTTTTTGCCTGCAAAAAGTGGCTTGCTAAGCCTTTTAATGACAGCTTCAACTATCACTTCAGGACTTGCTAAAGCACCCTTGCCAATGTCACCACAAGCTAGAGTTTTAAGCACTGGCTCAACTACTAAAGCGCCGTTTTTCTTTAAAATTTCAAGTGAATTTTGCGTCGCAAAATGCTCGATCATATTGTTATTTGCAGCTGGGGCAACGACTAAAGGCACGTGCGAGGCGGCGATTAGCGTTTGCATAAAGACATTATCGCAGATGCCAGCTGTTAGCTTATTTATCGTATTTACCGAGGCAGGTGCGATGAGAACTATATCCATTTTAGAGTAGGCTATGTGATTTACGCCGTCTTGCCAGTTTTGCGTTTGTGAGCTTAAAATTTTATGCTCACTTAGCGCCTCAAAGCCGCTTACACTGCAAAATTCAAGCGCTCCGTCGCTTAAAGCCACATAAACATCAGCGCCTTGCTTTTTAAGCAGCGATAAAATTTCGAATGCCTTATAAAAGGCGATACTGCCGCAAACGGCAAGTAAAATTTTCTTATTTTTTAACATCGTCTTTGCCAAAGAATTTCTCAAAAAAGCCGCTTTTGTTCTCTTGACGACCTCTGCTGATAGCTAGAGCGCCGCTCTCAACGTCTTTTGTGATGGTGCTGCCAGCTGCGATGATGACGTTATCAGCGATATTTACAGGGGCGACTAGCTGCGTATCTGAGCCAACAAATACGTTTTTGCCGATTTTGGTTTTGTATTTTGCCTTGCCGTCGTAGTTGCATGTGATCGTGCCACAACCGATATTTGTACCACTTTCTATCTCGCAGTCGCCAAGATAACTTAAGTGCCCAGCTTTTACGCCGCTAAGGACGCCCTTTTTAACCTCGACAAAATTTCCTATATGTGTGTCAGAGATTTCAGAATTTGGCCTTATATGAGCTAGTGGCCCGATGTCTGAGTTTTTGATGATGCTACTTTCTATCACTGATGAGCTTTTAATGATGCTCTCAGTGATGACGCACTCGCCAAGGATACTGACGTTTTCTTCTAGCACGCACTCGCCTTCAAATTTAGCTCTGCTGTCTATGAAAATGCTCTCAGGCATGCGCATCAAAACGCCAGCTTTCATCAAATTTTGCTTGATCTCATCTTGCATGATTTTTTCAGCGATGCTTAGCTGAAATTTATCATTTATGCCCATGAAATTTTGCTCATTAACATTTACTGCAACGCACTTTAAGCCCTTTTCGTTTGCGATTTTTATGGCGTCAGTTAAATAGTACTCTTTTTGCGCGTTTTGGTTGCTTATGAGCGGTAAAATTTGCTCTAGCGCCTCGCGTTTAAAGCAGTAGCAGCCAGCATTTACGCTTTTTATAGCAAGCTGCGCTTCGCTCGCATCTTTTTGCTCGACGATGGCCTCAACTTTGCCGTTTTTTATGATAACTCTGCCGTAGCCAAAAGGATTTGCTGCTTCAAATGAGCTCATAACCACGTCTGCTTCGGCATTTGCTAGACGCATAAGGTCAGTTGATCTAACAAGTGGCATATCGCCGCAAGTGACAAGCACCTTTTCGCCGCTTAAATTTACGCTCTTTATCGCGCCAGCAGTGCCTGGGAAATTTGCTAGATCTTGCTCGAAAATTTTAGTTTGAGGGAAAATTTCTTTTATCTTTTTGCTAATTAACTCTTTTTCGTAGTGAAGCACGACGCTAACGTCGTTTGTGATCGCATAAGCTTGCTTTAAGATGTGAATAATCATTGGCTCGCCGCATAGCTCAAATAGAACTTTTGGGCGTTTTGATTTCATCCTGGTACCAAGACCAGCAGCTAGGATTATGATTGAAGTATTATTGTTCATTTTTAAGCCTTTTAACGTTAAAAATTTCGCAGATTGTAGCAAAAAATGGCAAACATTTTTTTTAATTTAACGATTGTTTCAACAAAAAGCTAATAAAATAGCAATTCTTAAGAATTTATAAATAAAGCGAGTTTAAATGGATTTAGGAACCGTCGTCGGCTGGGTTTTGACCCTGGTGCTTTTGTTTGGATCAATGGCGATAGGCGTTGGTATAGGACCATACATCGATATCCCTTCTGTGATGATCGTTTTTGGTGGTACTATCGGCGTTATGATGGTTGGCTTCAAGATGGAGACGCTTAAAGGTGTTGGTAAATTTTATGGTGTCGCTGTTAAGCCATCAGTTGCTGTAAATTTACCTGAGACTATAAAAAAAGTAGTTGATTACTCAACCAAAGCTAGGCGAGATGGCATCTTAGCACTTGAGAGCGAAGTAAATAACGAATCAAATCAGTTTTTAAAAAAAGGTCTTTCGATGGCGGTCGATGGCAATGAGCCAGATGCGATCAGAGCGCTTTTAGAGATCGATATAGATCAGACTAGCACAAGGCATGCAAACAACATCAAAATTTTCGAGCAAGTTGGCGGTTTTGCTGGTGCGATGGGTATGATCGGTACGCTTATTGGTCTTGTTGCGATGCTTCTTAACATGTCAGATCCTAGTGCGATCGGTCCATCTATGGCGGTCGCCTTGCTTACGACGCTTTATGGCTCAATGATAGGTAACATCATCGGCGCGCCTGTTGCAAATATCCTCTCGATCCGCGATGCTGATGAGGCACTTGAGAAACAAGTTATTTTAGAGGGTATCATGGCGATACAAGCAGGGGATAACCCAAGAACGCTTGAGGCTAAGCTTTTAGCATTTTTACCTCCAAAAGATAGAAAAAGTCAGTTTGAATAATGGGTAAGTTAATAAAACCAGAAGAGTGCCCAAAGTGCATGCCTGAGTGGCTGGCATCATTTGGTGACCTTATGTCACTCCTACTTTGCTTCTTCGTTTTGCTCCTTTCTATGGCGACGATGGATGCTAAAAAGATGGAGGCTGCTGTTGGCTCACTAGCTGGTGCATTAAGCGTACTAGAGGGTGGTGCAAGACCAGATAGTCAGGTAGAAAAAGAGACAGATCCTGAAAGCAGACGCACTCCAAAGCCAAAAGCTCAAAAAGGCGCTCAAAACGAGGTCACTTCGACTGTTAAAAAGATAAATGAGCTACTAACGGCTAGCGGGGCACCTGAGATCACGATGGAGGAGAGCGAGGATGGCTTTATCGTTAGGCTTCCAGCTGCGATGCTCTTTGACAAAGATAGCGCTGAAATTTCTGGCGAGGATGCGAAGCTCTTTTTAAAGCGAATAGGCATGATCATAGCCAAAATGCCAAATGAGGTAAAAACAGATATCATCGGATACACTGATAATACAAATCCAAGCAAAGACTCTATATACAAAAACAACTGGCAGCTCTCTACCGCAAGGGCACTAAGTGTGCTTGAAGAGCTAGTTAGCGATGGCGTTCCACAAGAGAGGCTTATCACTTCTGGCAGAGCCTCTTTTGATCCGATCGCTAGTAACAGCACAGAGGAGGGCAGAGCCAAAAACAATAGGGTAGAAATTCACTTCGTCTCGCTTGAGCCAAAAAATAAAGAGGCTACTAAGAAAAGTATCCTTGATACGAGGAATTAGTCGTGAAAGCACTGCTTAGTTTAGCGGTTTTGTTTTGTGTAGTTTTTGGTGCTGATCCTGCGCTACCAACTATAAATTTAAGCCTAAATTCACCGCAAAATGCCGAGCAGCTTGTAAATTCACTAAATGTTTTACTAATACTCACCGCACTAGCACTCGCTCCTTCACTCATCTTTATGATGACGAGCTTTTTGCGCCTTGTCATTGTATTTTCATTTTTACGTCAAGCGATGGGCACGCAGCAAGTGCCGCCTTCAACGGTGCTTATCTCGCTTGCGATGGTGCTTACATTTTTCATCATGGAGCCAGTTGGGCAAAGAAGCTACGATGAGGGCATAAAGCCTTATATAGCTGAGCAGATAGGCTATGAGGAGATGCTTGATAAGAGTTTAAAGCCCTTTAAAGAATTTATGGTGAAAAACACTAGAGAAAAGGATCTTGCGTTATTTTTTAGGATAAGAAATTTGCAAAATCCAGCAAATATCGAGGATATCCCGCTAAGTATCGCTATGTCAGCCTTTATGATAAGCGAGCTAAAGACATCTTTTGAGATAGCATTTTTGCTCTATCTGCCATTTTTAGTTATCGACATGGTCGTAAGCTCCGTTTTGATGGCGATGGGTATGATGATGCTACCTCCCGTCATGATCTCGCTGCCATTTAAGCTACTTATCTTTGTGCTAGTTGATGGCTGGAATTTGCTAATAGGAAACCTCGTAAAGAGCTTTCACTGATGAAAAAAATTTTATTAGCACTTTTGCCTTTGGCGCTATTTGGATCAAATTTAAGCGAGATAGCAAACAAGGCCACTCAAAACGAAATTTCAAAGATCAAAGAGCTTGAGTTAAAAAGAGCAAATTTAAACGATGAAGCGACATCAAGTGCCTACTTGCCAAGTCTTAGCCTAGAGGGCTCATACGGCAAAAACGCAAGCACCTTCCCAAGCATAGTCGCCAAAGAGTCAGCTGGCGTGCTAGCAAGGATCGATTTTTTACTATACGACGGCGGGGCGAGAGAGGCTAGGCTAAAGATGAGCCAGCTTTTAAAAAACAAAGCTGCCATCGCGAGTGATGAAGCCAAAAACTACCTTGCCTTTAAGACTGTAAATTTATACTTTAACGCCTGCGCACTTGAAAATATAATAGCCGCCAAAAATGCTCAGGCAAATTTCTTAAAAGGCGTTTTAGACAAGCTTGAAAAGGCAAATAAAGCAGGACTTGCCCCAAAAGATGAGCTAGAAAATGTGCGGGCAAAATACCACCTAGCAAACAGCACGCAGCTTGAATACAAAAATAAAATGGAGCAAATTTTAAATGAGATAAATTTGCTAACAGGCGAGCAAATTTCTCCACTTAGCGGGGCAAAAATGGCTGAGATTAGCTCAAATTTATCTTCAAAAAACGCTGAGCTTGATAGGCTAAGTCAAGATATATCTTTAAGCGAGGCTAAGCTTAGCGAGACAAGAGCTGGCTTTTTGCCTCAAATTTCGCTTTATGACACTTATGGATTTTACAAAAATAACTACGACATCGACCTTGGCAAATATAGCGCTTATCGCCCATATCTTGATAAATATCTAAAAGAAGATACCCACGGCAATAAATTTGGCGTTAGCTTTAGGTGGAAAATTTTTGACTTTTTTGCCACTAGCAAGATGAGCCAAGCTAGCAAGATCGCGCTTGATGAAGCGAGGTTAAATTTAGAGTATAAAAAGCGTGAAAATGAGACCAAACTTAAAAATTTACAAAACGAGATCGCAACTCTTAGCTCAAAGATCGCCTCTCTAAATGAGTATGTAAAAGCAAGCGAACTTGCGCTTAAAGCGAGCTATGAAAAATATAACTCTGGGCTTTTAGGGTATAGCGACTTGCTTGAAGCACTCTCTCAGAAATTTGACGCTATTAGCCTTTTTGAAGGGGCGAAAGATGAGCTGGAGATAAAAAAGGCGGAGTATTTTTTTGAGAGTGGGGAGAGCATTTTAGAGAGGATTAGGGATTGAAAAAGCTGATAATTTTAATGATATTTTGCATCTTTTCATTTGCAGCAGAAGAGATTTTTGCTGATTTTGAAGTCTATGCCAAGCAAAGCTCAAAGCTTGCATTTGAGAGCAGCGGCAAGGTGGATAAAATTTTTGTAGATGTCTCAAACCACGTTAAAAAGGGCGACACTTTAGCTAGCCTTGATCAAACAAGCCTAGAGATCGCTCTAAAAAAGGCAAAAAACGATCTAGCGCTTGCCAAAAATGCCAAAGAATTTGCTAAAAGCACCTTTAATAAATTTAGCCAAGTAAAGGACGTCACTTCAAAGCAAGAATTTGATGAGGTAAAGTATAAATTTGATGAGGCAGCTCTTAGGGTGCAAGCGGCTGAGATCGCCATTTTAAACGCAGATGATCATCTTAAAAAGGCCGTTTTAAAAGCTCCTTTTGATGGCGTCATAGCTAGTAAAAATGTCGAGCTTGGCGAGAGTGCTTCGCCGCTTCAGCCAGCCTTTGTTTTAAACTCCGAGGAGGCTAAAATTTTAATAGCGATCGATGAAAAATATGCAAATTTAGTAAAAGTTGGCGACATTTTTAAATTTAAGCTTGACGCGACAAACGAGGAAAAAGAGGTAAAAATCGCACTAATTTACCCAGAGATAAAAAGAGAGACTAGAAAATTTTACGCCCAGGCTTATGACAGCGGGCTAAAGCCAGGCATGTTTGGTCAAGGAAAAGTGATAATCGGCGAAAATAAATGATAAAAACAGCCATAAACCGCCCCATAACTACGCTTATGATATTCTTAAGCCTCGTTGTCTTTGGCATATACTCGCTAAAGACGATGAATGTAAATTTATACCCGCAAGTAAATATCCCAATCGTTAAGATCACGACCTACGCAAACGGCGATATGAACTACATCAAGACAAAGATCACGCAAAAGATCGAGGACGAGGTCTCAAGCATCGAGGGGATAAAAAAGCTTTATTCAACTAGCTTTGACAACCTAAGCGTGGTAAGCATCGAATTTGAGCTAAACAAAGACCTAGAGAGCGCTACAAACGACGTCCGCGACAAGATGCAAAAGGCGAGAGTTGGAGCAAACTACGAGATAGAAAAGCTAAACGGGCTCTCTTCTTCTGTATTTAGCCTCTTTATCACAAGGCTTGATGGCAACGAAACTAAGCTCATGCAAGAGATAGATGACGTGGCAAAGCCATTTTTAGAGCGCATTAGCGGTGTTTCAAAGGTTAAGACAAATGGCTTTTTAGAGCCAGCGGTGAAAATTTTACTAGATAGATTTAAGCTTGATAAAAACGCTCTTAGCGCAAACGAAGTGGCAAATTTGATAAAGGTTGAAAATTTAAAAGCGCCACTTGGCAAGATAGAAAATGAGCAGATCCAAATGGCGATCAAGTCAAATTTCAGTGCCAAAAGCATAGATGAGATAAGAAATTTAACGATCAAACAAGGGGTCTTTTTAAAAGATATCGCAAGTGTTGATCTCGCTTACAAAGACGCAAACGAAGCAGCGATAATGGATAAAAAAAGTGGCGTCTTGCTTGGTCTTGAGCTAGCTCCAGACGCAAACGCTCTAACCGTGATCGCTCTAGCCAAAGCAAAGCTAGAGCAGTTTAAAAGCCTACTTGGCAATGAATACGACGTAAAAGTAGCCTACGATAAGAGCGAAGTGATACAAAAGCACATCGATCAAACCGCCTTTGATATGATCCTAGGCGTCTTGCTGACCATCGTGATCGTCTATCTGTTTTTAAGAAATTTCTCTATCACCATCATCTCAGTCGTAGCGATACCAACTAGCATCGTGGCGACATTTTTCATCATAAATGCCCTAGGCTACGACATAAACCGCCTAAGCCTCATAGCGCTCACACTTGGCATCGGAATTTTCATCGACGACGCGATAGTCGTCACTGAAAATATCGCTAGCAAGCTAAAAGATGAGCCAAATGCCCTAAAAGCAAGCTTTGCAGGTATAAAAGAGATAGCATTTAGCGTCTTTGCGATCTCGCTCGTGCTGCTTTGCGTCTTTGTGCCAATAGCCTTTATGAGTGGCATCGTCGGCAAGTACTTTAACTCATTTGCCATGAGCGTAGCAGCTGGCATCGTCATCTCGTTTTTTGTGAGCATCTTTCTCGTGCCAACGCTAAGTGCTAGGTTTGTAAATGCCAAAGAAAGCAGCTTTTTTCTAAAGAGCGAGCCCTTTTTTGAAGCGCTTGAAAATGGCTATGAGAAGCTTTTGGCCTTGGCGCTTAAATTTAAGCTCATATTTTTAGCCATAACGCTTGTGGTAGTTGTTTGCTCATTTGCTCTGGCTAAATTTGTAGGCGGTGACTTCATGCCAAGCGAGGATAACTCGGAGTTTAACATCTACTTTAAGCTTGATCCCTCACTTAGCTTGCAAGCTAGCAAAGAGAGGCTAAAAGATAAAATTTCACTCATAAATGCCGATCCTCAGGTCGCTTACGCCTACTTCATCCTTGGCTATACAGATGCCAAGCAGCCCTATCTTGTAAAGGCTTACGTTAGGCTAAAGGAGCTAAAAGATAGAGCTAATCACGAGCGGCAAAACGCCATCATGCAGAGGTTTCGTGACAAGCTAAAAAGTGACGATATGAGCGTCATTGTGGCTGATCTTCCGGTGGTTGAAGGTGGCGATGTGCAGCCAGTTAAGCTTACTATAACCTCTGAAAATGGCAAAGAGCTAGAGAAATTTGTACCAAAGATCAGCAAGATGCTAAAAGAGATAAATGACGCGACGGACGTAAATTCGCCCGAAGAAGATCTGCTAAAGCGTGTGCAAATTTCTATCGATGAAGATAAGGCTAAGAGGCTAAATTTAGATAAAGCCAGCGTTGCAAGCACCGTTTATAGCGCATTTAGCCAGAACGAGGTCTCTGTTTTTGAAAACGAAAATGGCAAAGAGTATGAGCTTTACATGCGCCTCGATGATAAATTTAGAAGCGATACAAATGATATTTTAAAGACCAAGATAAGAAGCAACGAGGGCTTTTTTGTCACGCTTGGCGATGTGGCGACGATTAGTTTCGAGCAAAAGCCAGCTAGCATTTCAAGGTTTAATAGAGCAGATGAGATCAAATTTCTAGCAAATACCAAAAATAACGCTCCGCTAAATAGCGTGGCAAATGAAATTTCAAAGAAGCTTGATGAAATTTTGCCAGCAAATTTCAAGTATAAATTTCTTGGATTTGTGGAGCTCATGGACGATACAAACGCTTCTTTTATCTTTACGGTGAGTGCTAGCGCAGTGCTTATTTACATGGTGCTAGCTGCGCTTTATGAGAGCTTTTTGCTGCCATTTCTCATCATGCTTGCCATGCCGCTTGCCTTTTGTGGCGTCGTGATCGGACTTTTTATAAGCGGCAATCCATTTAGCCTATTTGTCATGGTTGGCGTCATCTTGCTCTTTGGAATGGTCGGTAAAAACGCCATCTTAGTCGTTGATTTTGCAAACCACTTTGCAAATAGTGGCATGGAGGCAAACGAAGCTGTGAAAATGGCTGCTAAGAAGCGACTAAGGGCTGTTTTGATGACCACTTTTGCGATGATATTTGCCATGCTGCCACTTGCTCTTAGCAGGGGTGCTGGCTATGAGGCCAACTCACCTATGGCTATAAGTATCATCTTTGGGCTCATTAGCTCGACTTTGCTAAGCTTGCTTGTCGTGCCAGTGCTTTTTGCTTGGGTCTATAATCTTGATAAATTTATAAGAAAATTTTATGAAAGGGAGAGAATTTGAAGAAGATTTTGGCGGTTTTGCTCTTTGCTTTGCCTCTTTGGGCTGGAAATTTACTAGAGATCATCGCTCTGGCGCAAAGTGCGAAGCTTGAGAGTTTGAAAGAATTTAATAAAAATGAATATATAAATAAAAATAAGAGCAACAAGCTAAATTTGTCCCTTGATGGCAGATATACCTTTGTGCCTGACGAGCTAAAGGGCGGATATATGACAAAGGCTGGCTCGATAACGGCAAAGGTCGAGTATCTCATCTTTGACGGGGGTGCTAGTGAGGCTTCGGATAAGATTTTAGACCACAAGGGCGTGGAGAAAATTTACAAAGATGAAGAGCTGATGAATTTAACCGCTTTTCAGGTCGCAAAGGTCTATTTTAACGCTGTTGCGCTAAATTCGCTGATAAATTTAGAGACAAAATTTGTAGATAGCTTTACCAAGGCTGCGGCTGAAAATGAGTTTTGGTTTGAGTATGGCGAGATAGATAAGAGCGAGTTTGATGCGATAAATTTCACCTTAAATAAAAAAAGAGCCGAGCTAGACGAGCTTGGACTTAAGCTAGCTGAGCTAAACTCAAGGATAAATTTACTCTCAAACGGCGAGATCGGCTTTAATGCTGGCTCAAAGATAGTGATGCCTGATTTTAGCAAGGATGATCTAAGCGCTAAGCTTGGGGCTATGGAGCAAGAAAAATATATAAAAGAGCAAGAAAATGAGAAGCAAAAGAGTAAATTTGCTCCAAAAATTTACTTAAAAGATACGCAAAGTGTGAATAATAACAGCTTTAAAAAAGGCGAGAGGACGACTTCACAGATGGCTGAGGCATACGCTGATGCAAACAAGCCTAGAGTGGAGTTTGAGTGGAAGCTGCCAGATAGCCTAAGCCTTAGCAAGCAAAGCCAAACTAAGCGCATAGAGGAGCAAAAGGCCGCACTTGATCTAAGCGACGAAGAAAACAGGATAATAGCTAGGCTAAAGGATCTAAGAGGCGTGATAGAGGGCTTAAGTGCTAGGCTAAATTTAGACTCGCTAAAACAAGATAGCCTTGATAGCGACTTTAATGACCTGCTAAATGGCTATCTTAGCGGCAAGGTAAAATTTGAGCAGTTTTTGTTTGTGAGTGAGAAAAATTTTAGCGACAGGGCAAATTTCATTTTAAATGGCGATTTGCTCGAGCTAAATAAGCTTGAATACTTTTTTGAATGCGCAAGAAATATAAATGAGGTGGTGATAGAATGAATAAACTGATCTTTGTGACCATTTTGTGGGCGTTTAGCTTTAGCTTGATAGGCGAGTTTTTAGCTGGCAAGGTCGATAGCTATTTGGCTGTTTTTATGCGCGTGGCACTTGCAAGCCTAGTTTTTTTGCCATTTACGAAATTTCGAGGAGTTAGTCCAAAGCTAGCCCTTGGCATAATGGGCATAGGAGCGGTGCAAATAGGGCTAATGTATCTTTGCTACTACAACTCGTTTTTGTATCTAAGTGTGCCAGAAGTCGCGCTTTTTACCATTTTCACGCCGTTTTATGTGACACTGATCTACGATGCGTTTAGCTTTAAATTTAGACCGCTTTATCTCTTTAGCGTTGGCGTTGCGGTCTTTGGCGCGCTTATCATCAAGTATGGCGCGATAAACGAAGGGGCGATAAAGGGCTTTTTGCTAGTGCAAGGAGCAAATATCTGCTTTGGAGCAGGGCAGAGTGCGTATAAGGCACTTTTGGAGAGATATGACGTGGATCAAAAAAAGGTCTTTGGCTACTTTCACTTTGGAGCGTTTTTTGTAGCAGTGATCGCACTCGTAACACTTGGCAATCCAGCCAAA
This sequence comes from Campylobacter concisus, assembly GCF_003048375.1. Taxonomy (NCBI): domain Bacteria; kingdom Pseudomonadati; phylum Campylobacterota; class Epsilonproteobacteria; order Campylobacterales; family Campylobacteraceae; genus Campylobacter; species Campylobacter concisus. The sequence continues at coordinate 753,564 of NZ_CP021642.1, forward strand.
TTTCACGTAGATCTAACCCAAACTTTGGTACTTTTGTGGCTTGGAGCGGTCGCTAGTGGGCTGGGATATTTTATGTGGAACAAAGGGGCTTGCGAGGTCGATAGCGGCGTGCTTGCCATCATGAATAACGCCCTCATACCAGCGGCTATCATCGTAAATTTAGTCTTTTGGCAAAAGGACGCCAACCTAACAAGGCTCATTTTAGGAGCTGCGATAATGTATATCTCGCTACTAATTCACAATAAAATCATGAAATTTTACGGCGTAAAGGCTGTGTGAGGTTAAATTTAAGATTATTTAAGCTAAGTAGAAAATTTTAAAGCATTAAATTTGATCTATTTAAGCGCCTTGCATCTTTACAAGCTGGGCGTTTAGCTGCATTATCTGAGCAAAGATAGCTCCCTTTTTTGTCTGAAGCGAAGCAAACAGCTCTTTTGCGTATGGATTTTTGCTCGCACTTGCCTGTTTTATCGCATTATCGATCTCTTTTAGCTGTTTTTGCAGTTTTTCTAACTGCTTTTTTATGACATCGGCGCTACTCTCTCTCTCATTATTTGCCTCGCTAGCTAAATTTGAAGCGTCGTGCAAGATAGTGCTTTTATCGCTATTTTGTAACTCTTCACTCTTTAAATTTGCCTCATCAGCCTTTAAATTTAGCCCACTTTTGGGAGCGCTTTTATTTAAATTTATAAAATTTGAGTTTATCTGCATCGCCTTGCCTTTAAATTTAAAAGCATATCGGCAAATTTAAATAAAAATTTTTAGTATATAGAGTAAAAATGCGCTCATGCCAAAAAGAGGTGGCAGCAGGGAGGCGGCTTTAAATTTAAGGGATAAAAGTGCGCAGGTGTTGTAAAGCAAAAATATAAATGTACTCACTTCTAAACTGCCTGAGCTTAGTCTAAAAGAGAGCATCTTGCTTAAAATTTCATCAAAAATACCGCCACATCCAAAGAGGTGAAGTAAAAAGCTTAGCGGATAAAATATGCTAAATATGTAGTTTAAAGCTAGCACACTAAGCTGCAAGAGGCTAATGAGCGGAAAAAAGTAAAGCACCGCAACCTCCATAGCAAAAAAGACATATAAATTTAAAAGTAGTGAGTTTGCCAGCAGGCTAAATTTGGGCGCAAAGTATAAAAGATAGACGAAGATATAAAAGACGCCAAGGCATGAAAAATAAAAGCCAACGCTAAAAAGAAGCTGGGGAAATAGGGCGACGCTAAATAAAATAACGCCAAAGAGCGTGTAGAAATTTAATATCTTTATCTTTTTGCAGATCATGTAAAATCCAGCCACGCTCATCAAAAATGCCCGCAAAAAGCTTGCTATAAAGCCGATCATATAAAAATAGAAACAAAGCACCAAAAATACGGCGATAGTAAAGTCAAAAATGTAAGAGCGATATGGCATATATCTTGCGTAAATGGGTTTAAAAACGAGCTTTAAAAGAAAAAAGCAAACCGCGCTTATGACACCAAGGTGATAGCCACTAATGGCGATGAGGTGCGCTATGCCCCAGTTTGAGACGTCATCTCTTAGCTCGCCAAAGACGTTTGTGCCAAGAAAGAGCGCTGAGTAAAGCTGCGAAATTTTGGCGTTTTCGTGCTGGGCGGAGATGAAATTTATAGCTCTTTGCCTTAGACTCTCGTCTTTTTTGATAACAGCTCTATCGTAGCTTGGCATGTAAAATGAGCCAGAAAGATACTCTTTGAAGCTAACATCTATTGGCTGAACGCTAAGCGCCACGACGTCATAAAGGCTGATCTCATCTTTTTTAGAAGCGGTTGTGTAAAAGCTAAAATTTGAAGTATCTATCCTGATGATTTGGCGCTTTTTGCCGTTTTTCTCTTTGGTGAAATTTACGCTTACTTTTCCTACAACGTCTTGCTCGCCAAGCTCCATAAAAGCGCTGTATTCATAAAATTTAAGTGCTAAATTTAGGCCAAAAATAAATAGGCAAAGCAGGAGAAAATAAAATACACGCCTGTTTTTTGGCAAATTTACTCTTTAAATTCAGTTGATTGCACTGGTGTGGTGGCGATATCGCAAAAGCGTGAGTACTGCTTTTGAAAGAGCACGTCGATAGATCCCACTTCGCCGTTTCTGTTTTTGCCAACGATGATCTCGGCGTTTTCTTGAAGCTTGTTAAAAACGTGCTCGCTTTTATACTCTTTGCCCTCGGCTGCTGCCTTGCTCTTTTTCTCGTTCTCTTCTTGCTCTAAATATACCTCGTGCCTATAGACAAAAAGGATGATATCAGCGTCTTGCTCGATCGCGCCCGACTCTCTTAGATCGCTTAGCATAGGGCGCTTGTTCGCGCGTGCTTCAAGGCCGCGGTTTAGCTGCGAAAGTGCGATGATAGGCATATCCAGCTCGCGCGCTAGAAGCTTTAAGCCACGAGAAATTTCAGCTATTTGTATGTGGCGGTCGGCGTAATTATTTGTGCTCATCATAAGGCCGATGTAGTCGATGACGCAGAGTGAAATTTCAGGATGAGCTGACTTTAGCTTGCGAAGCTGCGTCCTTACTTGGTGGATATTTACGTAGCCGCTATCATGCACGAAGAGTTTGGCGTGCGAAAATTCGCTACATGCGTGGCTAAAGTGAGCGAGCTTCTCGTCGTCCAGGGTCGCTGTCATTATCTCTTGAAGCGGGATCGAGGTCTTGTCTGCTAGCATCCTCATCATGATCTGCTCTGCTGGCATCTCAAGTGAGAAAAAGACGACGCCAGCGCCACTTTTTAAAACGTGCCCCATGAAATTTAGACAAAGCGTCGTTTTACCCATGCCAGGGCGTGCTGCGATGATGATGAGGTCGCCATTTTTAAAGCCTTTTATCATCTCATTTAGCTTTTTAAAGCCGGTGTTTAGTCCGATGATATCTCGCTCATTTAGGGCTGCTTGCTTTTGCATGTGCACGATCAAGCTTTTTATGATATCTTCGCTATCTCTGATGCTGCCAGTGCCGCTGCCATCGACTAGCGAGTAAAATTCTTGACTCAGCTCATCGACCATATCACGGCTAGCTTTGTCTTCATTTACCTTACTTGGGATGTCGTGAGCGATCTTTACTAGACTTCGTTTGATCGATTTCTCTTTTAGCTCGTTTGCGTATCTTTGGATGTCGATGATCGAGTTTGTGGCCAAAATGCTCGCCATGACGTTGTCATCGTAGCTCTCGCCAAGCTTGTTTTTGATAAATGTCGATGCGATAGGCACGTCGCCGTTTAGACAATCAACCATCGCTTTGTAAATTTGAGCGTGAGCCTTTAGGTAAAAGTCCCCAGCCTTGATCGTGTCGAAAATTTCGCCCAAAGCGTCGTTGTTTGCGATGATAGAGCTTAGTATGGCTCGCTCCATATCAAGGTCGTAAAGGTTGCTAAATTCTATCTCGTTAAGTCTCTCTTTTGCCACTGCTTTATCCTCTACTCTTTATCTCGTCGTCGATCTCTTGTAAAAATCTATCCACAAGCTCGCTCTCAGGCAGCCTTGCGACCACTTCGCCGTGTCGCATGATCATGCCATTGCCTTTGCCAAATGCTATGGCTACGTCCGCGCCTTTTGCCTCGCCGATCGCATTTACCACGCAGCCCATCACTGAGACATTTAGCGGCTCTTTTATCCCTTTTGTCTTTTCTTCTACGAGCTTTACTGCTGCCATGAGGTCAGCTTGCAAACGCCCACAAGTTGGGCATGAGATGATGTTTAGCCCCTCTTTTTGGCGGCCGCTATCTTTTAAGATCGCCTTTGCGACTTTGATCTCCTCTTCAAGCTCGCCCGTGATGCTAACTCTCATCGTATCGCCGATGCCTTCAAGCAAAAGCCCGCCAAGTGCGATCGCGGACTTGATAGTCGCATGAAACGCCGTGCCAGCCTCTGTTACGCCTAGATGAAATGGATAGTTTGTCTTTGGACGAAGCGCTCTATAAGCTTGCATCGTGCGCTCGACGTCGCTTGATTTAAGCGAAATTTTAATGTCCGTAAAGTCAAAATCCTCAAGAAGCTTGATGTTGTATAAGGCACTCTCCACCATCGCCTCCACCGTGCGGCCGTAGTGGTCCTCAAACTGCTTTTCAAGTGAGCCAGAATTTACGCCTATGCGAATAGGCAGATTTCGCTGTTTGCAGGCATCAACGACTGCTTTTATGTTTTTAGCTGAGCCTATGTTGCCTGGATTTATGCGGATAGCATCGACAAATTCGCTAACGATAAGCGCGTAGGTGTGGTTAAAATGAATGTCTGCAACGACTGGGATGGGTGAGCCTGCGACGATCTGCTTTAGCGCGCTGGCGTCCTCTTTGTCAAAAACTGCGCAGCGCACGATGTCACAGCCTGCAAAATATAGCCTTTGTATCTGCTCTAGCGTGCCTTTTACGTCCTTTGTCTTTGAAAATGTCATCGACTGCACGGAGATCGGTGCGTCACCGCCTATTAAAACATCGCGAATTTTTATCTGTTTTGTCGGGTATCGTTGCAAAATTTTGCCTTTAAATTTTATTGGGGATTATATAAAATCTTGGCTTTTAAATAAATTTGTTTAGCACTAATACCCAAAAACTTCACGTCTGTATTCTTGCGTATTTATAAATTTACTTCTAAGGCCCTTTTGCTTTTCTATGTGGGCATCAATGTTTTTACTAGTTATTTCTACGCCAAAATCGTTATCTATATTTTGTTGCATTAAAGCATCTAACATCATATCTGCAAGTTTTGTTTTGTAGTGGCTTGCTTCCCAATAGTATTTAGAGGTTTGATTTATATCTTTTGGTAGTTCTTGTGCTGTTATATTGTTGTATATACCAAAATCTATTATCCTAAATGGCTTTTTACCTAGCTTTAAAGCAACCTCTTCATTTATTGTCACTATTTGTTTTTTCCATTCATACCAAACCACATCAAGTCCAACTCTATAGTCCATAGCTTCAAGCAATCTAACATGCAATGGGCTTATTGCAATATCTAGTTTGATATTGTTGTCATGGCATTCTTTTAAGATATCTATAAAAACTTTATAAGATAATTTTGACACCTCATTCTTATTATATTTAGCCATGTATCCGTTTTCTAGTGTATTTATGGAGTATTTGTAATATCCTCCATTTTTTTGTACTTCTTCTAGCAAAGAAGCCTCTGTGCGCCTGCCATCAGGCTCAAAAAGTGGAGTTTGTTTTCGTTTTTTAACTGTAGCTATAGAGTCTCTAAGCATTTGAAGACTAAATAAAATTTTATATTTATACACTTTTGGATTTTTAAAATACTCCTCAAAATCATCCGTCTTATTGCGCATGCCCAGCATAGTTTTATCGTCGAAAACAAGTAGCGCTTGTTTTAAATTTCCTTGTCTTATTGCCCATTTTAGATATGCTTTAGCCTCATTAAGATTGCTTCCAGATATGGCTGCATTAAAGGCTGGTTGTGTAAAATATTTATGTGCAGAATCAAATGATCTTTGTGGGCGAGAATTTCCTAAAAAAATAGATGTAGGCTTTAGTTGTTGAATTCTTAAAACCTTTGCAAAACGCGCTTGTAGATCTTCTTTTGGCTTATTTTTAAATATGTTTGTATCATAAATTCTATATGGGTCAACTATATAGTTAAAAGTTGCTACAAATAGAATTATAAAAATTGTGGCGAATAAAAAACTAAACGTCCATTTTTTAAATCCCATGCGATCTTCCTAAAAATTAAAATATAAAAATTGAGACATCTTGTACATATTTAAAATAGCTAGCACAAAACAAAAAACAGCAATAGTTAAATTTTGCCAGCAAAGTTTAAAATATTGTATCTTTTGAGCAGAGTTTTTGCAAAATAGTACAAGTACAAAGCTGAAAACCATAAAATAAATCAAAGTATTTGTTCCATCTACTTGCAAATTTATATCCCATTTATCAAAACTTACACCATACTCTTTTAAAAATCCTACTCTTTTTTCTAATCTAGAGTTTAAAACTATGCCACCACTAAGCCCAAACATCCCTTTTAAAACTTTTAAAGCATCGTCCCAATCTTTTGCTCTAAAAAATACCCAAGTAATATTTATAAAGTTAAATGTTATGAACCAAGCCAAAATTTTATTCATCTTAAAGCCAAGTTCGCTCCAAATTCTGTGAATAACCAAGGCAACGCCATGCAAAAATCCCCAAAAGACAAATGTCCAGCCAGCCCCGTGCCATATACCACCTATTATAAAGGTTGCCATTAAATTTGCGTATGTTCGAAGCCTGCCTTTGCGGTTACCACCTAGCGGGATATAGATATAGTCTCTTAAAAACCTGCTTAGCGTTATGTGCCATCTGCGCCAAAAGTCTTGAATGTTTAAGGCTTTATAGGGTGAGTTAAAGTTTATTGGAAGCTTGATATTAAAAAGAAGTGCCGCACCGATAGCCATATCGCAGTATCCGCTAAAGTCAAAGTAGAGCTGAAATGTATAGCTTAGGCTAGTCGCCCATGCTTCAAATAAATTTAATACAGTCACCTTGTCAAAACCATTTGTTGCCCAAACAGCAAAACTATCAGCGATAACTACCTTTTTAAAAAGCCCTATCGAAAATATAAATAGACCAAGTGCTATATTTTTATAGTTGATTACTCTATTTCTTAAATTTGCAAACTGCGGCATCATCTCTTTGTGATGCACGATCGGACCAGCGATTAGTTGCGGAAAAAAGGTAACAAATAAGCAGTAGTTTAAAAAATCATACTGCTTCGTACCCCCCCCCGTAGCACTATCGACCAAATATGCTATCTGCTGAAAAGTAAAAAATGATATCGCAAGGGGCAATAGTAAATTTAAATGAGATATGTGGGTATTAAAGATAAAATTTACATTGCTTATAAAGAAGTCTGAATATTTAAAATATCCAAGTAGCATTAAATTTGCCACAATGCCTAGTACAAGAATAAATTTTTTAGAAATTTTACTATTTTCTTTATTTAGCTCCACTCCAAAGCAGTAGTTAAACACCATTGAGCCTAAGATTAGCGGCAGATATATGACATTCCACCAGCTATAAAAAAATAGAGATGATAGAACCAAAAAGCCTTTTGCTACTTCTGTAAGACGCTTTTTATTTAGGTAAAAGTATATAAAAAATGTAAATGGCAAGAATAAAAATATAAATTCATAAGAGTTAAAAAGCATTGATGCATCCGTTAAATTTTTGGTGAGATTATAATCAACATTAGCTAATCTCTAACTAAAATTTACTGGGTCTATATCGATATCGCTAAGTTCGCTTTTGCAGAGGTTTGCCGCTTTTAAAAGCATGGTGTGCGAGTTTGAACGAAGTAAAATTTCATATCTAAATTTACCCACAAGATACTCAGCCTGGCACTTGCCGTATCCAACGATCTCTAGCTCGTCACTTTTTAGTGGCTCTAGCCTTTGCACAAATTCGTTCATTGCACCCTTTGCAGTGCTCTCATCTTTATGCGAAACGACCACGCGAAGAAGCCTAGTAAATGGCGGATACAGTCCCTCTCGGTAGCCGATCTCATCCTTTAAAAACGCGTCGTAGTCGCTAATGAAGCTTTCGAAAAACTCCCTTTGCTTGCTTTGGATGATGACCCTGCCAGCTCCGTTTCTGCCGGCTCTTCCAGCTACTTGCATAGCAAGGGCGAGTGTCCGCTCTCTAGCTCTATAATCAGGAAAATTTAAAAGCTCGTCAAAGCCCATGATGACAGCGAGCACGACGTTGTGATAGTCATGCCCCTTGCTTAGCATCTGCGTGCCTAGCAGGATGTCGATTTTGCCGTCGTTAAATTCTTTCAAAGCCTTTACGAGCTTATTTTGCGTCGTGATCTCGTCTCTATCAAATTTAGCGATCCTAGCGTTTGCAAACTCAGCTTGCAGCCTCTCAAGAAGCTCGCTCGTGCCGATCTTTTTAGCCTCTATCATCTCGCTACCGCACTGGTGGCAGGTCTTTGGCACGGCCATTTTGTGCTCGCAGTATTGGCACTTTAGCACGTTTTGCTTTTTATAGTAGCTCATGCCGATGCTACAAAATGGACACTTCACCGTCTCGCCGCAGTTTTTGCAGACAAGATATTTGAAATTTGCCCTTGTTGGCAGGCAGATGACGGCTTGTTTTTTGTTTTCAAGCGTCTTTGCGATCTGCTCTTTTAAAATTTCGCTTATGCCAGTCTCGCTCTCATCAAATATATAGCTCTTTTGCGACTCAAAATATGTCCCTTTTAGGCGAAAGTGCTCCTGCTTGTAAAAGCTAGTGAGGCTTGGTGTGGCGCTTCCAAGTACCACTTGCAGGTCAAATTTGCTAGTTAGATAAAGCGCTAGGTCCCTTGCGTTGTAGTGGGGCTTTGAGCCTGTGTTTTTGTAGCTATCGTCGTGCTCTTCGTCGATGATGATGAGTTTTAGCCGCTCAAGTGGCAAAAATAGGGCAGACCTAGCTCCTGCTATTAGTCTTGCCTTACCGCTTTTAATATCCTTTAAAATTTGCTCTTTTTTCTTTGGCGTGATCTTTGAGTGCCACACTGCCACAGCCTCGCCAAAGAAGCTCTCTAAGCGCTTTTGCATCTGCGGTGTTAGTGAAATTTCAGGCATCAAAAATAGCGCTTGGCCGCCTGCGTTTAAAATTTCTCTGATTTTAGCTATATAAATTTCACTTTTGCCACTTCCCGTGTCGCCAAAGATGAGCGAGCTTTTTCGTGCGTTTATAAAATTTAGCGCTTCAAGCTGCTTTGGGCTTAAATTTGGCGCTTTAAAGTCGGTTGCGCCACTATAAATTTCATCATCTATAAGGCTTTGTGGCTCAAATAAATTTATAGCAACGCCAAGCTCGCAGGTGTAGTAGTAGGCGATAAATTTAGCCAAAGTTGCTTGGATGTCGTTTAGCTTAATGGGTAAAATTTCATCAATAAAGCTTGTTTTAAAGCTTGGCTCATCTACTTCACGCAGGATAAAGCCAGTTAAACTTTTGCCTCTAATTTTTGCAGTGACGGCGCGAAATGGCGCAATATCTAGCTCGCTTTTATATGTGAGCGCAGCTAAATTTACCCCGCTAAATACGACCTCGTAGTATCTCATCACTCAAGGGTGCTACAAAGTCCGTCGCTGCTCGTGCAGTCAAATTCGCCAGTGTCTTTGTCGTAAGTGAAATTTGCTGTTTGTCCGTCTAGTTTGAAGGTATAAGTTGTTGCTCCAGTTTTGTGCCAGCCGTTTTTTGTGCCGCTATCTTTTACAGGCACGCTCACAACGTTTTGAAAAAGGTTACTTCCTGGGCTCTCAAGCGTATCAGGATACTTTGGAGTGCCTTTTAGGATGCTATCATTGTATTTTAGCGAGATGCCACTTTTTATGGCGGCTATTTGTGTTCTTGCGTTTGCGACTATGGCGTCGCCTCTAGTAAAGAAAAGCTTTGGTATCGCGACTGCACTTAAAATGCCAAGTATGACGATGACAAATATGATTTCTATTAGGGTAAAAGCTCGTTTTTTCATTTATTTTCCGGTTTTAGTATCTCTTCTATCTCTTTTGTAACGTCCTTTACGACGCGCAAATTTGTGTAGCTCTCGTAGCTCTTTTCGACAAAGGCGTTTATAAGCTCACGAGGCTCGATAAATTTCTTTCCCCCCATAAATTTCTGCCAGTCGCGCTCAAAAATTTCAGCAAAATCATCATCAAGCGTTATCGTGTAGTCACGAGATGATACGGTGAGCGTGATCTGTTTCATTTTTTATGCCAAAAATGTCTAGCTTATCTGCCAAGGACGGCTTCGATCTTCTTCATTACATCATCGGCTTCGCTATTTTTCTTATCTAGATCCTCTTCTAAGCGCATGATCTGGTTGGTTTTTGCCTCATTTTGTGCTTTTAATGTTACGATCTCATTACGTAGCTCTTCATTTACTTTGCAAACTTCATCGTATTTTGTGATGAGGTCATTTACTTTATCGCTTAGTGTGGTTAAGATCGCATTATCTTCAAACATAAAGGTTCCTTTAAAATAATAATTAATGCCGTATTCTAACACGCAGAGGCTAAATTCTTTTTAAAATTCTCATTTGACAAAGCACTATCTTTGCTATAAAATTCGCCCAAATTTAAAGGCGATCAATGAGTAAATTTGAAATTTCATCTAAATTTAGCCCAAGCAGCGACCAAGCAAGAGCTATAAAAGAGATAGTAAAAAGTATAAAATCAGGCAATAAATATCAAACACTTCTAGGCGTCACAGGATCTGGCAAGACCTTTACCATGGCAAATGTCATACGCGAGCTAAATATGCCAACGCTCATCATGACGCACAATAAATCCCTTGCCGCTCAGCTTTACAGCGAATTTAAGGGCTTTTTCCCAAAAAACCACGTGGAGTACTTCATAAGCTACTACGACTACTATCAGCCAGAGGCCTACATCCCACGAAGCGACCTATATATAGAAAAGGATAGCTCGGTAAATGATGAGCTTGAGCGCCTGCGTCTCTCTGCGACTGCTAGCTTGCTAAGCTTTGATGACGTCGTCTGTGTGGCTTCAGTCTCTGCAAACTACGGCCTTGGTAATCCAAGCGAGTATAAAGGCATGGTCGCATACCTAAACGTCGGCGATAAAATCAACCAGCGCACGCTACTGCAAAAGCTAGTGGATATGGGATACAAGCGAAACGACGTTTATTTCGATCGTGGCGACTTTCGCGTAAACGGCGACGTGGTGGACGTATATCCCGCATATTTTAACGACGAGGCGTTTAGGATCGAGTTTTTCGGCGACGAGATCGAGACGATGTATAGCCTGGACGTGCTGGAAAACAAAAAAAGACACGACCTGAAAAAATTTATCCTCTACCCGACCAGCCAGTTTATCGTGGGCGCTGATAGGCTAAAGATCGCTATGAAAGAGATCGAAGAGGAGCTTGATGTGCGCTTGAAAGAATTTAACGAGCAGGGCAAGCTTGTTGAGGCGCAGAGACTAAAGCAAAGAGTGGAGTTTGACCTTGAGATGATGGCAAGCACGGGCATGTGTAAAGGCATCGAAAACTACGCACGCCACCTAACTGGACAAAAGCCCGGAGAGACGCCATACTCGATGTTTGACTACTTTGAGATAAGTGGCGAGGACTATCTAGTTATCGTCGATGAGAGCCATGTGAGTTTGCCGCAGTTTAGGGGCATGTATGCAGGCGATAGGAGCCGTAAAGAGGTGCTTGTGGAGTATGGATTTCGCTTGCCATCAGCGCTTGATAACAGGCCGCTTAAATTTGACGAGTTTATAAGCAAAAAGGCTAAATTTCTCTTTGTCTCAGCCACGCCAAACGAGTATGAGCTTGGTATCAGCCAGGGCCACGTCTATGAGCAAATTTTGCGACCTACGGGACTGCTTGATCCTTTGATCGAGATAAAAGATAGCGACAACCAGGTTGAAGCGCTATTTGACGAGGCAAAGGCAGTTATCGCTAGAGGTGAGCGTGTGCTTGTCACGGTGCTAACTAAAAAGATGGCCGAGGAGCTAAGCCGCTACTACATCGAGCTTGGCGTCAAGGTCAAGTATATGCACTCAGACATCGACGCGATCGAGCGAAATGAGATCATTAGGGGGCTTAGAAGCGGCGAATTTGACATGCTAATAGGCATAAATTTGCTCCGTGAGGGGCTTGACCTGCCTGAAGTGAGCTTGATAGCGATCATGGACGCTGATAAAGAGGGCTTTTTGCGCTCGACAACGAGCCTTATACAGACGATGGGGCGCGCGGCTAGAAACGTAAATGGCAAGGTGCTAATGTTTGCCAAAAAGATAACTAAGTCCATGAAAGAGGCGATCGATACGACGACTGCTAGACGTAAATTTCAAGATGAATACAACAAAGCTCACGGCATAACGCCACACTCTGCAAGTAGAAATATCGAAGAGAGTCTGCACGTCGAGGACGGTACGGAGATTTTAAGAAAAGGCGCAAATCTGGAAAAAATGCCTGCGAGCGAGCGAGCCGCGATCGTAAAAGAGCTAAGAAAGCAGATGCTTGAAGCGGCAGCGCAGCTGGAGTTTGAGAAGGCGGCGGCATTACGTGACGAGATAGCAAAGATGAGAAAACTTTAAAAAAGACAAGCCCTTTTTATTTTATACTGCGTTGGATATCGCTTCAAACTTCGGTCACGTATCATATATACGCTCCCTTGTTTTTGCTTATCCGCCTTGTCTAAAAACAAAAAAATTCTTGTCTTGGTGGCTTAAATTTATATGTTCTATCTTCGGTCGAAAATTTCTTCGTTTCTGCTTGCAGTTGCGAGCTTGCGAAGCAAAACATTTAAAATCATCGCAAGATACTTTGCCTTGATGTTTTGTAACTAAAATTTAAATTTATATTTGCCTGGTTTGTGCAAATTTTAAACTGCGCAACATTCAAATCTATCACAAAATACTACCGTTAAATAAAATTAAATTTTAATGTTTCGCGCATTTAGTATTTTTTATACGCTCCCTTGTTTTTGCTCATCCGCCTTGTCTCATCGTAGCGAAGTCTCGTTGCGAGCTTGCGAAGCAAAACATTTAAAATCATCGCAAGATACTTTGGCTTGATATTTTAGTAGCCAAAATTTAATTTTTTATGTTGCGTAAATTTAATATTCTTGTATGTGCTCCCTTGTTTTTGCTTATCCGCCTTGTCTCCTCGTAGCGAACTCAAAAAAATGGCGGTGGGATTATTTGTAGCATAAAAATGATGACAAAGCCGTGTTTTACGCTGTTAGCGAGCTATTTTTATAAATTTATATCTTGCTAACCGGCTTTAAAAAGTAGCTAGAAACCGCGCAGATGAGCGATACTGCGGCGATAAAGTAAAATGAGTGCGTTAGGCTAAAGATGTCAGCGATCTTGCCGATGACCGTCGCAAATATACCGCCGATTGTTATGCTAAGCCCAAGCGTTACGCCAGAGGCTAGGCCGATTTGATTTGGCAGATAAAGCTGTGCAAGGGCGATTGATGGGCTAAAAGATAGGCTGATGCAGGCACTCACGCACATGGAGGCCACGAGAAATAGCGCGTAGCTGTCGATAAAGAGCATTAGCACGACTAGCGGCGCGGCGATGCTTAGGCTTATTTTGATGAGCCTAACTAAGCCGTATCTATCAGCTAGTGCTCCGCCAAATAGCGTAGAGATCGCACCTGCAGCAAAAAACATACTTAAATTTACATTTGCAGTCTCTTTGCTAAGACCAAAAATTTTGATGAGATAGATGCTAAAAAATGCCGAAAAGCCAAAAGCGACAATCGAGCGTGAAAATATACACAGACAAAGCCTCAAAAATGCGCCCAGATCGTCTTTTAGAGCGCTTGTTTTTTGTGAAATTTGCTTTTTGTGATTGCCTTCTAGCGCTTTTATAAATTTGCCCTTTTTAAGGTATAAAAGCGTTAGAAAAATTTGAGGGATTATAAAGACCAGCGTCCCTTTTAGGCCAAAATTTCCCACAAAAACGGCGACTAAAATGGGTCCAACTGCAAAGCCCACGTTGCCACCAAAAGAGAATATGCTTATGCTTTTGGCTCTATTTTTGGCGTTTGAGGCGTAGTTTACGATCTTTGCGGCACTTGGGTGAAAGAGCGCGGCGCCGATACCGCTTATCATCACGCAAAGCAAGATGATGTAGTAGTTTGTGACAAAGCCAGTTAGGCTCATGCCACCGCCCGCAAGCAGTAGCCCAAGCGGGATGACGTATGGTAGCTCTTTTTTGTCGCTTAGTCGGCCGATAAGTGGTTGGATGAGCGAGCTTGCTAAATTTGTGGCGGTCACGAGCGAGGCGGCTGTAGCGTAGTCGTAGTGGTAGCTCGCGATGAAAAAGGGCAGCATCGCACCAAGCGCGCTTTGGTTTATGTCGCTACAAAAGTGCCCAAGCCCCATTAGATACTTTAAATTTTCCGCCTTTTTCATCTAAAATAGCCCTTTTAAAAGCCCCTTTAAATTTTGCTTTTCGCCGCTTGCGTCATCATCTTTGCCCAGCTTTTTATCTAAAAATCTACCTATCTCTTTTTTGACCTTATTCTCGAGATATTGCGACCTGACGTCGTATTTTAGCTTGTCTGTCGTGCCTGAGATTTGCACGTTTAGGTCGGTCTTTTCTAGCCTGCAAACAAGCGGCGCATTAAGCATTTTTGTGGCGGTATTATAAGTGCCGTTTGAAACCTTTATATCGCTCTTTGGCGAGCTTAAATTTACGTTAAAGATGACGTTGTCACCCTTTATATCGCCGTAAATTTTGCCGTCTTTGTAAATTTCTTTTGTGATGTCCTTGCCGGTGAAGGTTTTTATATTGTTTGTGAGATTTGTGCTGGCTAGGTGACCCTCTTTTAGTAAGATGTCAAATTTACCGAGCTTTTGCTTCGTCTCGTAGTCAAATTTAGCATTGCCGTTGCCGTCATATAGATGCTCTAGCCCCAAAGTCTGCGTTAGCCCTTTGACCTCAAAGTTTTTTAGCACCGCATCAAGCGTACTGCTTTTGTAGTTTGCCTCTAGTTTGCCCTTAAACAGATCATCTGAAGTGACTTTCACACTTAGATCATCCACTTTGCCATTTGCTGTTACTAGGGCTGCAAATTTACCGTGAAGCTCGCGGCCAGCTAAAAATGCAAGCTTATTTAGCTCTGAAACTACCGCTTGAAGCTTTAAGCTTAGCGTGCTTTTGCCCACGTTAAAACTGCCATCTATGCCCTTTATATCAGCTAGCGAGCTAAGAAAGTCGCCACTAAATTTTGCCATGTCGCCTTTATAGTCTAGGCTCAAATTTGAGCTAAATTTCTCATTTTCAGGGAATTTTTTATCGAGCATTTTGCTAAGCGCTGCGGCGTTAAATTTACCATCATTTAAAGTGATCGTTGCAGCGACACTTGGGCTTTTGCTAAAGATATTTTGCCCCTTTGCTTGGAGATTTGCCTTGGCGTTTGCCAGTCTGTCGTTGCCGCTAAGTGCTAAAATTTCTCCTAGCTGCGCCTCTTTTAGGCTAAGATCAAGATTTTCATTTTTTATGGTGGCGTTTAGCTTGCCAGCAAAGGCATCGCCGCCTAAATTTAGCTCATCTATCTTGCTGTTTTTGACCTTCACATCGCCCGCAAGCGCCATCTTTGAGCCCACCTCAAAGCCACTGACCGCTTTAAATTTCTCAGGGTCGCTAATGAGCAGGGCAAATTTGCTAAAAATTTGGCTGTTTTTTATGTCAAAAACGCCCTTTACATCCTTTAGCTCGCCAAGGTCACTAAGCACGTTTGCGTCAAAATTTACAAGCTCACCTTTTGCGGTGGCACCGCCTTTTAGCTCAAATTTAGCTGCGTTTTTAAGCTTTGCAAGCCCATTATCTATAAGACCGTTTTTTATCTCAAGTTTAGCCTCGCCCGCAAGTTTTTTTAGCTCATCAAAGCCGCTAAAATTTGCGTTTAAATTTATCTGTCCGTCTGCGTAGCTAGGCTGCAAGGCAAGCGATAGAAGCTCTTTTAGCTTGATGTTAGCCGCGTTTAGGGCTAAGTTTTTGCTATCAAAATTTGCATTTATCTTGCCACCAAGCCCGTTTATCTCAGCTTTTAGACTTTTAAGAGCATTTTCTTGCATTGTAATTTCGCCGTTTGCATCCACAGCGCCGCTTAGTTGCTCGCCTAAGAGCTTGCCAAAAAGGGCAAGATCAGGCACATTTAGCGAAAAGTCGCTCTTTAAATTTTTACTAGCTAAATCATAAGTCGTCTCGTTTGCTTTTAGAGTGGCTTTAGGTGCGATGATAATGGTTTTTGCGCTCACTTTTTCATTTGCAAATTTGGCATTTACGCCACCTTTAAAGCTTATATCTTTTGCTAAATTTAGCCCAAATTCATTTTTAAGAATTTCTTTGTTTATCGCTGCGTCGCTAGTTAAAATTTGAGCGTTTATGATGGGTTCATTTTTCTCATCAACTCCTTGCATATTGCTCGTTAGATCAAGCTTGCCGCTAGCTAAATTTGGCTTTTTGGCAAGAGCTGATATCTCAGAAAGCTCGATATTTTTAGCGTCAAGATTTAGAGCTTTTGGCAGGTAGTCTTTTAAATTTGCGTTTAAATTTATGTTTGAACCAAGCGCCGTGCCAGTGGCCGTTAGCTTGAAGTCGCTAAATTTACCAGCCACATTTGCTTTAAGAGCGACATCCTTTTTTAGCCCAAGCTCGCTAGCCTTTGCCTTGTTGGCATTTATATCTATGTTTAAGCTCATACTTTGAGCAAGCAAGGAGAGGTCGCCATTTGCCTTTAAATTTATGGCATCCATCACGGTCGCTTCTAAATTTAGAGTGCTAAGCCCAAGGTTAAAATCTTTAAATTTGACATCGATACCACGAGCTAGTGCCTCTTTTTCTATTTTGCTGGCTATAAATTTATTGCCAAAAGAGCTAAAGATAAAGCCAAAAATGCAAAGGATTATCAGCACCAAAGCCGTTACTATGTAGGCTACTTTTTTCATAAAATTCCTTTATATTAGTTTTACATATCATAAAACTTTAGTCACTTAGACTAAAGTTTTTAATAAAATTCACTATAAATTATTGACTTTTTCAGAAAAAAATGCTAGGATTTCATCACTCAAAAATAAAGAGTGCTAAAAAAGACAATTAAACTAAAAGGATGAACAATGAACTTTCAACCATTAGGCAAGCGTGTCCTAGTCGAACGCGTAGAAGAGACAAAGACGACAGCTTCGGGCATAATTATACCTGATAACGCAAAAGAAAAACCTTTAAGCGGCGAGGTAAAAGCAGTTGGTGCTGAAGCTGAGGGCGTAAAAGTTGGTGAAAAAGTAGTATTTGCTAAATACGCTGGCACTGAGGTAAATTTAGATGATAAAACATATCTTGTTTTAAACATCGATGACATTTTAGGCGTGATTAAATAATTTAAAAAGGAAAGACAATGGCAAAAGAAATTTTTTACTCTGATGATGCAAGAAACCGCCTATACGAGGGCGTAAAAAAACTAAATGACGCTGTAAAAGTGACAATGGGACCAAGAGGCAGAAATGTCCTTATCCAAAAGAGCTTTGGCGCTCCAAACATCACAAAAGACGGCGTTAGCGTGGCTAAAGAGGTTGAGCTAAAAGATACTATCGAAAATATGGGTGCAAGCCTAGTTAGAGAAGTAGCTAGCAAGACAAACGACCAAGCAGGTGACGGCACTACAACAGCGACTGTGCTAGCTCACGCGATATTTAAAGAGGGTCTTAGAAACGTAACTGCTGGCGCAAATCCTATCGAAGTAAAACGCGGTATGGATAAAGAAGTAGCAGCTCTTATAGATGCACTAAAAAACATCTCTAAAAAAGTTTCTGGCTCAAAAGAGATCGCTCAGATCGCTACTATCTCTGCGAACTCAGACGAGAGCATCGGTAAGCTTATCGCTGATGCGATGGAAAAAGTCGGCAAAGATGGCGTCATAACAGTAGAAGAGGCAAAGTCTATCCAAGACGAGCTAAGTGTTGTTGAGGGTATGCAGTTTGACCGCGGATATCTAAGCCCATACTTCATCACAAACCCTGAAAAGATGCAAGTTGAGCTAAGCAATCCATTTATATTATTATTTGACAAGAAGATCACAAATTTAAAAGACCTGCTTCCAGTGCTTGAGCAAGTACAAAAGAGCGGCAAACCACTTCTAATCATCGCTGAAGATATCGAAGGTGAGGCACTTGCAACGCTTGTTGTAAATAAACTTCGTGGCGTGCTAAACATCTCAGCTGTTAAAGCTCCTGGCTTTGGCGACAGAAGAAAAGCTATGCTTGAAGATATCGCTATCTTAACAGGTGGCGAAGTCATTAGTGAAGAGCTAGGCAGAACACTTGAGAGTGCCACTATAAACGACCTTGGACAAGCTTCAAGCGTAGTTATCGACAAAGACAACACTACTATCGTAAATGGCGCAGGCGAGAAGTCAGCGATCGACGCTAGAATAACTCAGATCAAAGCACAAATCGCTGAGACTACAAGCGACTATGACAAAGAAAAACTTCAAGAGCGCCTTGCAAAACTAAGCGGCGGCGTGGCAGTTATCAAAGTAGGTGCTGCGACTGAGACTGAGATGAAAGAGAAAAAAGACCGCGTAGATGACGCTCTAAGCGCTACTCGTGCAGCTGTTGAAGAGGGCATCGTAGTAGGTGGCGGTTCAGCTCTTATCCTTGCTTCAAAGAGCGTAAATTTAAATTTACAAGGCGATGAGGCAATCGGTGCTGAGATCGTTAGAAGAGCGCTTCGTGCTCCACTTCGCCAAATCGCTGAGAACGCTGGCTTTGACGCAGGCGTAGTAGCAAATGCAGTTGAGACAAGCAAAGATGCAAATTTTGGCTTTAACGCTGCAACTGGCGAATATGTAAATATGTTTGAAGCTGGTATCATTGATCCAGTTAAAGTTGAGAGAGTTGCGCTTCAAAATGCTGTTAGCGTGGCTAGCTTGCTACTAACGACTGAGGCAACTATCAGCGAGATAAAAGAAGAAAAAGCAATGCCTGCAATGCCTGACATGGGCGGAATGGGTGGCATGGGCGGCATGATGTAGCAGCCCTTTTCGAGCTAGAGCCTTTTCTAGCTCGAATTTAAATTTTAACCTCACTAAATTTATAAAATTATTTACTCCTTTTTAAATTTATTCTTGTATCATTTTTGCATTCTTTTAGGGAGAATTTACAATGAAATATGATGAAATTTTTAGAGAATACGACATCCGTGGCATTTTTGAAAAAGACTTGACAGAAGATAGCGTCAAGGCTATAGGGCTTGCTTTGGGTAAGAAATTTAACGAATTTGGCGTGAAAACTTTAAGCGTTGGCTTTGACGCAAGGCTAAGTGCTAGCACGCTTTTTAGGTATCTGCTAAGTGGTCTAAACAAGGCTGGTGGCTTTAAAATTTATAACATCGGCTTGTTACCAACTCCTGTTGGCTACTTTAGTGTTTATGCTGATTATTTTGACGCAAACATCATGATCACGGGCTCTCACAACCCAAAAGACTATAATGGCTTTAAGATCACCATTAAAAAAGATAGTTTCTTTGGTAAAGATCTGCAAATTTTAAAAGATAAGGTGAATGAGATAATCGCCTCAAATTTAGAGATCGCAGACGATGAGAGCTGTGAGAAATTTAATATCTTAGAAAAATACGTTGAGTTTTTTGTAAAAGAATTTAGCGAGCTTAAAAATTTCAAAAAGCCTTTTGTCATAGACTGCGCAAATGGCGCTGTTGGCGTGAGCTTGGTGCCTATCGTCAAGGCACTTGGGCTAAATGCGAAAATTTTATATGAAGATCCAGACGGAAATTTCCCAAATCACCACCCAGACCCAAGCGAAAAAGAGAATTTAAAAGAGATATTTTCACTCATCGAAAAAAAAGAATTTGACCTTGGATTTGGCTTTGACGGAGATGGTGACAGGATCGCCGTGATAACTCCAAAAAGAGATATAAAAGGCGATGAGCTAGCCTATCTTTATGCGCTAAATATGAAACATCCAAAGGTGCTTGGCGAGGTAAAATGCTCACAAAATATGTATGATGAGATCGCAAAAATCGGCGAAGTTTTCATGGGTAAGACCGGACACAGTAATATAAAAAAGATGATGAAAGAGCTAAATGTTGATCTTGCGGCTGAAGTGAGCGGCCATATCTTCTTTAAAGAGCGATACTTTGGCTTTGACGATGCGCTTTATGCGATGATGAGGGTGCTTGAGCTAGTTCATAAGGGCTTTGATCTTGACGGCGAGCTTGATAAGATGCCGCTTGTCTTTAGCACCGATGAGATCAAGATAAAGACGACTGACGAGGCTAAATTTAAGATAGTAGCCAAGCTAAAAGAGTGCGTGAAAAATGAAGGCTGCGACCTGCCAAAGATAAAAAATATCATAGACATTGATGGTATTAGAATTCAGTTTGAAAATGGCTGGGCACTGGTGCGTGCGTCAAATACAACGCCAGTTATCGTCACTAGATTTGAGGCAAAGAGCAAGGAATTTCTTGCAGAGATCGAGCAAAAAGTGACAAATTTACTAAAGAGCTTGATGTAGCCAATAAAAGCATTTTGGGTTAAATTTACTCCAAAATGCTTTTCAAATTTTTATTTAAACATCCAACTTATCTGGCTTTTGCTGGTTTCTTTTCGGGCAGTTCCGCATACATGCCGCGCAACAATTCTCCAATCAAATTCGCATCCTCAAATTTCTCGAATACATGCATTAACGTCTTTGAGCCATTATAAGGATAACGTAGTTCTGAGTCTGCAAGAAGTCTGTCCGATGTCGGCGTTCTCTTTAAAAACAGTTCATTATTACAAATGTCACCTATCAGTTTACCGTTAAAATATACAAGGTATCCACCCATCATGGATTTTATGACAATATCGCCGAATTCAGAAAATCTATCGCGAACATATTCATTAAATTCATTCACTATGATCACTTACTTTGAATTTAGAGTTTGCCGCCTTCGACGACTAGAGATTCAGGATTTACGCTGTCGCCATAGATCGGTTTTAGTGTTGCGTCATAGTCTTTGTGGAAGAAATTTTCTTTTCCAAGCTCGATGATCTCGTTATTTAGCCAATCAAGCAAGGCTTTGTTGCCCTTTTTGACAGCTGGAGCTATCACATCCACATCGCCAAGCGCCTCAACGCCAACGACAAAGCCAGGAGTCTCTTTTGCCCAGGCAAAAAGTAGAGCATTGTCATGCGCTAGAGCTGCACCCCTTTTATCAACCAAAGCTGCGAAAGTTTCGGTGTTTTGATCATACTTTAAAAGCTTGATATCAGGATAATTTTTTGTAAAAAATGCGTCTGCTGTTGTGCCTTTATTGACGATCAAAGTTTTATCTTTTAGCTCATCAACGCTCTTTATCACAGCGCCCTCTGGACTAACGATACCAAGAGAGACCTTCATATATGGAAGCGCAAAATCAACAACTTGCGCGCGCTCAGGCGTCTTTGTGAAATTTGCAAGCGTGATATCGACCTTGTCAGCTGTGAGCACTTCGACCCTGCCAGCAGCCTCGACTAGCTCAAATTTAACCTTGCTCTCATCGCCAAGCAGGTCTTTTGCGATGCGTTTTGCAAAGTAGATGTCATAGCCTTGGTTTTTGCCGTCTTTATCGACGTAGCCAAATGGCGGTTTGTCGCTGAAAACGCCTATCCTTATATATCCACGCTCTTTGATCTTTGCGATCGTGTCAGCTTGGTTTGAAGCGGCTGCTTTGTCCGCACCTTTGTCATCACCACAACCCGTTAGAAAGACGGTAGCGACTAATGCTAATAAGAAAAATTTAAATTTTCTCACTCTTTCTCCTTTGAAAAATTTAGTAAATAAGAGCGATCAAATCTCGCTCTAAACGCATTTTGAAAAACGGCAAATTATCTCTTATTTTTTCTAAAACGAGAATAAATTTAGAAATTTCTTCGCGCGATCGCTCTTTGGATTAGTAAAAAACTCCTCTGGCTCGCTGATCTCCACGATCGCTCCAGCGTCCATAAATACGATCTTATTTGCAACCGCCCTTGCAAAGCTCATCTCGTGGGTGACTATTAGCATCGTCATGCCATCTTTGGCTAAATTTAGTATCACATCAAGCACTTCTCTAACGATCTCTGGATCAAGTGCGGCCGTAACCTCGTCAAATAGCATGATCTCAGGGTTTAAACAAAGGCTTCTAACGATGGCTATACGCTGCTTTTGACCGCCGCTTAGCTCCTTTGGATAGGCAAATTTCTTATCAAGTAGCCCAACCTTGCTTAGCCACATATCAGCGGTCTTTTCGGCCTCAGCTCTATCTCTTTTTTGCACTTTTAAAGGTCCAAGAAGGACGTTATCTATGACGTTCATATGGTCAAAGAGCTCGTAGCTTTGAAAGACCATGCCGACCTTTTGGCGGATCCTTTGCCACTCTTTAAATTTAGCGTCTATCACTTCGCCGTCTATGACGATCTCGCCGCTTGCGATGCTCTCAAGGCCGTTTATGCACCTAAGAGTTGTGCTCTTGCCACAGCCTGATGGTCCAAGAAGCACTACTACTTCGCCGCTTTTAACCTCTAAATTTATATCCTTTAAGGCGTGAAGCTCTCCATAAAATTTGTTTATTTTTTTAAGTTCTAAGATATTTTCGCTCATTTTAGCTCCATTTTTCTTCTAGTTTTTTCGATAGTTTTGAGACTGGATAGCAGATCGCAAAATATAAAAAGAATATGAGCGTATATATCCAAAATGGCGCCATAGGATTGGTAAATACATTTCGCTCGATGATCTGCTGACCGACTTTGACCACCTCTACAACGCCGATTAGCACGACGATAGAGGTCGTTTTTATCATACGGCTTAGTAAATTTACAGCTCCAGGCACCAGCCTTCTAGTAGCAAGCGGGATGATGACATAAAAGTAAATTTGAAATTTGCTAAGTCCTAGTGAGGCGGCTGACTCAAACTGGTGCTTTGGTATCGAGGTGATCGCTCCTCGCACGATATCCATCATCTCAAAAACACCCCAAAGGCTAAAGACGATGAGCGAGGCGGTAAATGCCGAGATATGGATATCAAAAGCCTTACTAACGCCAAAGTAAAATAAAAATAGCCAGACGATCTGAGGCATGATACGAACGATCTCTAGGCAAATTTTTAAAATAAGATAGATAAATTTGTTTTTCATGCTCATCAAAACGCCAAGTATGAGGCCGCCGATGACGGAGATGATGATCGAGATAAATGAAATTTCAGTGCTTACTACAAGACCTTCAAGCAGCCTTAGTAAATTTTGCGTGTCAAATAATATACTAACTCCTTGCATGTCTTGCCCTTTTTTCAACGTAGCTAAGCGCCAGCGAGACTGGCAAGATGATGACAAGATAGCTAATAACCAGCATAAAAAGCGCCTCATCTGTCTTGTAATAAAGTCCGATGAGATCTTTTGCGACATAGACTAGATCAGCAAGCGCTACGATACTAACGATGCTTGTCTCTTTTAGTAAAAATATGACGTTTGCGCTGATGCTCGGAAGTGCCACGCTAAAGGCTTGTGGCAAAATGACATATCTTAGAAGCTGATTTTTACTAAGTGCGATGCTAAGTCCTGCTTCTATCTGCGACCTTCTCACCGCCTCAAAGCCAAGTCTAAAGCTCTCGCTCATATAGCTACCACCAAGAAAGCTAAGCCCAGCGACCGCACAGGTAAAGCCACTCATCGACACTCCAAGCTTTGGCAAGCCGTAGTATAAAAAGAAGAGCTGGATAAGAAGCGGCGTATTTCTTGAAAGCTCAACGTAGCAATCAACGAGCTTTGAGAGAAATTTTAGCTTGTAAAATTTCACAGCCATGCAAAAAATGCCTATCAAAATAGAAAAAACGATCCCCAAAAAGGCGATCTGGCAGGTGAGAATCCCAGCCTTTACAAAAAGGGGGTAAAATTTCTCAATAAAATCAAAATCCATAAACTTTAATCCAATCTGAAAAATGGAGATATTTTATCCCATAATCATAAATTTAAAACTAATTAGATATGATCACGCTTTAAATTTAAGCTTACAAAAAGGATAAAATTTGATCGATCTTTTTCAGATCATCGGCTTTTTAGGGATGATTTGCATCGTGATGGGCTACTTTTTACTTCAGATCGGCCGCCTAAATAGCCACGATCTAGCCTACCAGATAATAAATTTAGCAGGTGCGGTGCTACTTATAATCTCGCTTTTTGTGCACTTTAACCTCGGCTCATTTTTGATAGAGGTCTTTTGGATAATCATTACGATATATGGAATTTATAAAATTTACAAGGAGAGAGCGTGAGAGCGTATGCAGAGTGGGAGGAGCAGGAACTTTTGTTTTTATCGCTGCCACATAGTAAGAGCGACTGGGAGCCTTATTTAGAGGAGATTTTGGCGGGTTATGAGGAGCTTGTGGCTGCTGTTACGCCCTATGAAAAGGTGGTGCTCATCTGTCCTGATGAGGCAAATTTTGCCAGATTTAAGAAATTTAAAAATGTAGAGTTTGTAAAGCTTGAGACTGATGATACTTGGATCAGAGACTACGGTATGATCGACGTTTGCACCAAGGACGGCGTAAAGAGCTATGACTTTAAATTTAACGCTTGGGGTGGTAAATTTAAGAGCTCAAAAGATGATGCGATAAATTTAGAGCTGGCTAAAATTTATAAAACTAAGCTTGAGCCTGTTGATATGATACTAGAGGGCGGAAGCATCGAGTTTAACGGAGATGGCGTGCTTTTAACCACCTCAAAATGCCTGCTAAATGAAAATAGAAACAAAGCGCTTAGCAAAGAGCAGATCGAAGAAAAATTAAAAAATTTATTTGGCTTAAAGCGTATCATCTGGCTTGAAAATGGCTTTATAAGAGGCGATGACACAGATAGCCATATCGACACTTTAGCGCGTTTTATCACGCCTGATACTATTGCTTACGCAGCTTGCGAAGATGGGAGCGATGAGCACTTTGATGAGCTAAAAAGGATGGAAAATGAGCTTAAAAAAACTGGCTTTAAGCTGCTTGCTCTGCCGCTTCCTAAGCCTAAATTTTATGATGGTAAAAGGCTTGGCTGCACATACGCAAATTTTATCTTTATAAATGGTGCGCTAATCGTGCCAACATATAATGACGAAAACGATGAAAAGGTGCTAAATTTACTTGCCAAGGCACTGCCAGATAGAAAGATCATCGGTGTAAATTCGCTAGTTTTTGTTCGTCAGAATGGCTCGCTTCACTGCTCAAGCCAAAATAGATACAAGAGGGCCTAAACTTGGGAAGTCCTTTTGATTATGAGTTTAACCGCATAAATAAGCAGGAGTGCACGCAGGGCGAAAATAAGGCCGTCATCGCAGCAGGAGCTTGCGCCTTTTTGCTCGCACTTGTGAAATTCGCAGCGGGACTTTTTAGCGGCTCGGTCGCTGTGCTTGGCTCGGCGATTGATTCAATGCTTGATTTTATCGTTTCGCTTTTAAATTTATTTGCTCTTAGAAAGTCAAGAAAGCAAGCTGATGAGAGATTTAACTTTGGCTACACAAAGCTAGAGGCGTTAGCAGCGCTATTTGAGTGCGTCATCATCGTTGTGGCTGCTGGATATATATTTTATGAGAGTGTTAAGAAATTTAGCGAGCCAAATTTAGAGATAGACCTTGGCTTAAGCCTTGGTGTGATGGTCTTTTCGGTCGTAGTGACGCTATGTTTGGTGCTATTTTTAAACCAAATTTCTAAAAAAAGTGGCAACCTTATCATAAAAGCAGACGCGCTGCACTATAAGATCGACCTTTTTAGCAACCTTGCAGTCATCATCTCGCTGCTTATCATTAAATTTAGCGGATTTGTGATGATAGATGCGATCTTTGGCATCGTGATAAGTGGCTACATCGCTCAAAGCGCGATAAGTCTTGGCAAAGACGCCTTTGGTGTCTTGCTAGATCACGCAGCAAGCCCTGAGGTCACAGCTGAGATCATCAAGATGATAAAGGCAAAGCAGAGGATTTCAGACTTTCACTATCTAAACACAAGGCAGAGCGCAAATACCATATTTTTAACGCTGCACTTAGTTTTTGACAAAGATATCTCGCTTTACGACGCGCACGAAGTGGCCGAATCGCTTGAAGCTGAGATAAGAGAGAAATTTAAGGAATTTTCGTGGCAGATAACCACGCATTTAGACCCATATAACGACAAAGAAGGGAGATGAGATGAAAGTAGCACTACTTCAACAAGAATTTAAAGGCACAAAAGAAGCGACCATCGCAAAGACGCTTGAGCTAATCGCTGAGGCAAAAAAAGGAGGTGCTGATCTCGTAGTCTGTCAAGAGCTGCACCAGACGCAGTACTTTTGCCAAAGCGAGGATACAAATTTCTTTGATCACGCAAACGACTGGCAAGAGGATGTTGCTTTTTGGGGCAAGGTAGCAAAAGAAAACGGCGTAGTTTTAGTCACTTCGCTCTTTGAAAAGAGGGCTGACGGACTTTATCATAACACCGCTTTTGTCTTCGAGCGTGACGGTAGCGTGGCTGGCAAATACCGAAAAATGCACATCCCTGATGACCCTGGATTTTACGAGAAATTTTACTTTACGCCAGGCGATATTGGCTTTGAGCCTATTGAAACCAGCCTTGGCAAGCTTGGCGTTTTGGTGTGTTGGGATCAGTGGTATCCAGAGGCAGCAAGGCTGATGGCGCTAAAAGGGGCAAAAATTCTCATCTATCCAACGGCTATTGGCTGGTTTGAGGGCGATAGTGATGATGAGAAGTCAAGACAGCTTGAAGCGTGGGTGGCAGTGCAAAGAGGCCACAGCGTGGCAAATGGACTGCCAGTGGTCGCAGTAAATCGCGTCGGCTTTGAAAAAGATGATAGCGGCGTGATGGATGGGATCAAATTTTGGGGAAATAGCTTTGTTTACGGGCCACAAGGCGAGCAGCTTTTCCGTGCAGATAGCCATAGCGAGCTATGCAAGATCGTTGAGATAGACATGAAAAGAAGCGAAGAAGTACGTAGAATTTGGCCATTTTTACGTGACCGCAGGATCGATGCCTACGCAGATATCACAAAGAGGTTTATCGACTAAATTTAGAGCTATAATTTCTAGCTCTTAAAATTTAGATTGCTCGTAAAAGAAATATAAATTTATTCTTAAGAAAATATTTTTTTAAGCCTTGATTGTGTAGAATAGTTGCAACTTTACCAAAATGGCATAAAAATATCATATCAAAAAGATACAAAGCTAAATTTATAGAATAAAATAGCCTTAAATTTTTTGAAAGGATTTTAGATGAAAACTACTTCTTTGGCACTTGCTGGATTGCTTTTGGCAACAACACTTTCAGCAAAAGAATTTATCAGTATCGGCACTGGCGGCATGACAGGTACATACTATCCGATAGGTGGAGCGATCTGCCGCTTGGCAAATAAAAATACAGACGTAAAATGCTCTGTTCAATCAACTGGCGGCTCTGTTTATAACGTAAATAACGTCCTTAAAAAAGAGCTTACTTTTGGCTTTGTTCAAAGTGACGTCGTCTATGATAAATATAACGGCACTGGCAAATTTGACGGAGCAAAAGATGAAAATTTACGCTCAGTAGTAGCTATCTATCCTGAGCTTCTTGCATTTGTTGTAGCAAAAGATAGCGGTCTAACAAGTGATATCCAGTCTTTTGCAGGTAAAAAATACAACGTAGGCAACCCAGGCAGCGGCAACGAAGTGAGTACGCTTGAAGTCTTTAAAGCAAAAGGCTTTGACGTTTCAAAACTAGGCTACCGCGGCGTTTTAACAGTTGGCGAATGCCCGCACGCACTAAAAGATAAAAAAATAGACGGATATAGCTTTGTCGTCGGCCACCCAACTGCAAACATCACTGACGCTGCGACATCTTTGCCTATCGATATCCTAAACATCGAAGGCAGCGAGATCGATAAGCTTCTTGCAGAGAAGCCATACTTTGCAAAAGGTGTGATCCCAAAAGGCTCATATGACGGCGTCGATCACGACGTAAATACTATCGGCGTAAAAGCTGTTTTGGTAACTAATAAAGATACAAAAGATGAGGCTGTAAAAGCTGTGATAAAAGCTATTTTAGACAACTTTGATGAGTATAAAACTCTTCACCCAGCACTAAAATCAGTAAATAAAGAAGATCTCGTTCAAGGTCTTTCAGCACCGCTTCACCCAGCTGCAGAAGCTGCATTTAAAGAGGCTGGTATCTTAAAATAACTCAAATTTCCAGGGGCTTTTGCCTCTGGATAAAATTTAAATATGCAAATTCTTTTAAATTTTTATATTTAAATTTTAAAGGAGAGAGATGAACGAAGTCAAAGACAACGAAGAACAATTTGTCGAGGTAAAAACAAGGGAGATAAATAGCAATTTTTACAACTATTTTATTGCGATTGTATGCTTTTCTTGGTCAGTTTTTCAGCTTTATATAGCTTATTTTCCGCTAAATACTAACATTTCACGCTCTATTCACCTAGCTTTTGCGGTTGGGCTTGTATATTTGCTATATCCAGTCACTTTTCATAAAAAGGCTCATTCAAGCGTGCCATTTTACGATATTTTCCTCTGCGTAGTTGGCGTAGCGGCTGTGCTCTACCCAGCGGTTTATTTTTATGAGCTTGCCGATAGGACTGGGGATTATATCAAGCAGGATGTGATCATCTCATTTATCGCTATCTTTATCTTGCTTGAGGGTGGCAGACGCGTGATGGGGCCAGCTCTTGGCATCATCTGCGCTATATTTTTGATATATGACCACTTTGGCCCTTATATGCCAGACATCATCGCTCATCAGGGCGCTAGCTTAGAAAAGATCGCGGGACATATGTTTTTAACGACAGAGGGCGTCTTTGGCGTGCCTATCGGCGTTAGCGTTAGTTTTATCTACCTTTTCGTTCTTTTTGGCTCACTACTTGAGAGGGCAGGAGCTGGACAATACTTCATAAATTTAGCCTTCTCGCTTCTTGGAAAATATAGAGGCGGCCCAGCCAAAGCCTCAGTCATCGCAAGTGGCCTAACGGGCATGGTTTCAGGCAGTTCAACAGCAAACGTCGTAACCGTTGGTACATTTACTATACCGCTTATGAAAAAGGCTGGTCTTTCACGCACAAAAGCCGGCGCTATCGAGGTCGCAGCTGGCGTAAATGGACAGCTCATGCCACCTATCATGGGCGCAGCTGCTTTTATCATCGCTGAGTTTTTAGGCATGACATATACAAATGTTATGATGGCAGCGGTTATCCCAGCATTTGCTTGTTATTTGTCGCTATTTTTCATCGTGCATTTAGAGAGCGTTAAACTTGGACTAAAAGGCATAGATCAGAGCGAATTTCACTCAAGATTTAAAATTTTCGTTAGCGGCCTTCACTATATAACGCCGATTCTAATCTTGCTTTACACGCTTTTAATCGCAAAAGAGTCAGCCATAGCCGCAGCTTTTAATGCGATTGGATTTTTATTTTTAATAATGATCTTTCAAGAGCCAACTAAAAAGCTAGCTTCAGGCGAAAAAGTGGGGCTAAGCGACGTGCTTCTTGGCTTTGAGGATATATTTTGGGCGATGGTCGCAGCTGCAAAGAGCATGACCACAATAGCTATCGCAACTGCTCTTGCTGGCATCATCGTGGGCTCTATCTCGCTAACTGGCCTTGGTCAAGTACTTTCTGATCTAGTCGAGCTTCTAGCGGGCGATAACATCATGATGATCCTACTTTTAACGGCTCTTATGTCGCTTATCCTTGGCATGGGACTTCCAACGACAGCAAACTACATCGTCGTCTCAAGTCTTGTTGCGCCAGTTATCTTGTTTTTAGCGCACAAAAATGGCTTCTTAATCCCAGCCATCGCCGTGCATCTTTTTGTATTTTACTTTGGAATTTTAGCTGATGATACGCCACCAGTTGGCATCGCAGCCTACGCAGCAGCGGGCATTGCCAAGGCAAACCCAATAACCGTTGGCGTGCAAGGATTTTTTTACGATCTAAGAACAGCGATCTTGCCATTTGCCTTTTTCTTTAACAACAAACTTATGCTTATTGAGAGCATAAATACTGGCGATCCGCTTGATTCAAAAGGGATAGTCTGGATGAGCAATCCACTTGAAATTTTACTTATATTTGGCATGGCGATCGTGGGAATGTTTGCCTTTTCAAGCTTGCTTCAAGGATACTACGTCACAAAGCTTAGGATTTGGGAGAGAGTGCTACTTATCCCAGTCGTGCCTCTAGCTCTTGTGCCAAACATCTGCGTGAAATTTGGACTAATGCCAAACGAATACACAGCCTACATCGTAGCAGCAGCTCTTTATGGCTTTGTCTTTATGACTCAGTGGGGCATAAAAGATAAACCGCTTGATCAAATAAGAGCGATTTAACATTAGGCAAGAGCTCTCTTGCCTAAACTTTTAAATTTATTTATAAATTTCTATTGATTTTATAAAAAGTGAGAATTTAGGCTTTAAAAGCCTAAAGATCAAAGTTGTTTTGAGCGTTTTAGATCGCCTGCAAACTCGCAAGACATCTTATCGTTTAGTTTGCAGCCTTTTTCTAAGAAGGTATAAGCCTCTTTAAATTTCTTAGCTTCTATTAGTATCGAGCCTATCATGCCGCAAGAGTAGCCGTCGTTTTGCTCGCAAGCTTTGTTAAAAAGCTCTCTTGCTTTTTGCGGATCGCTGTCTAGATAAATTCCACCAGCTGCTGAGCAACCCTCTTTTTCGCCACCTTGGCAAGCTTTGTTGTAAAACTCTAACGCTTTGTTGCTATCTGGCACGTCAGTTTTGCCAAGCTGGTAGATCGCACCTGCTTTTGCACATGATCTTGCGTCATTTGCCGCGCAACCTGCTTCAAATTTAGACAAAGCCTCAGTGAAATTTGAGTCAGCATAAGCTTTCAAGCCATCTTCAAAGTCGCCTGCTAGAGCGCAAGCTGCTAGAAGCGAGATAAAAATCATTTTTTTCATAAAATTTTCCTTTTGTAAAGTAATATGCAATTTTAACATATTAAATTTACACTTACTTGATAAAAAATAATTACGATTTTAAAATTTGCTCTTGCGCTTTGTAATCAGGCATGATGGCTTCTATAAATTTATAAAAACTGCTTTGATGATGAGGATAGAGCAGGTGAGTAAGCTCGTGAAGCACGACGTATCGCACGGCTGAGAGCGGTTTTTCGATGAGCCTTAGGCTTAAGTTTATATAGCCTTTTTTGTGGTTGCAGCTGCCCCAGCGAGTTTTGCTATCTCTTATGACGATGCGACTAACTGGCTTATTGATATGAGGCTGATAGTAGCTTACAAGCTCTAAAAATAGCTCTTTTGCTCTTGCTTTTTTAAAGCGCTCAAGTGCCTTTAAATTTGGCGTTATGATAAATTTATCTTTAAAAAATGGTACATTTATGCTCTCATCAAATTTGATCTTATAAATTTGCCCAAGAAATTTCATCTCATCATCTTTTGGCAAATTTAAAATGGCTTTTTTATAGGAATTTTCAAGCCAAATTTTATGGCTCTCTAAAAATGCCAGAGCCATCTTTTGCGTGCTGTAAAATGGCATAGAAAGCGTGATCTTAGCATCCTTGCCAACTCTTAGGCGCATAGACTTTACATTTGTTTTAAAATTTATTAAAACGCTTAGGCCATAAAAGTCTAAATTTAGGCTCTTTTGCCTCAAACTAGGCGTTTTTCTTGCCATTTTTTGCTTCTCCAGCGCCAGGTATTTGCAAGGCCTCTTAGCCACTCATCAGCGCAAAATCCTATCCAAACACCAACGATGCCCCAGCCAAGGTGTATGCCTAAGAAATATCCAAGCGGCAGCGAAAGTCCCCACATAAAGATAAGCCCAGTTGCAAGTGGGAATTTCGCGTCGCCGCTTGCGCGAAGGGCATTTACGATGACGATGTTAAAGGTTCTGCCAGCCTCTAGCACGATCGAGAGCGTAAAGAGTGGTAGCATTATCTTGCGCAAGTTCTCATCTAAATTTAGTGCGTCCATGATCTTATACTTTAAGGCGTAGGCGATCAAAACGACGATGAGCGTGATAGAAATTCCAAGCCACAAGGCTTTAAAGGTTCTGGTATAAGCCTCGTTAAACTCGCTTGCCCCAACCAAATGTCCCACGATAACCTCGTTTGCCACGCTGATACTAGCTCCACAAAGCAAGATGAGAAGAGTGATCTGAAAGTAGATAGTCTGCACGCTAAGAGTTGCCTCGCCCATGCTCGCGATAAAGCCAAAAGCGACCATGTATTGCGCCATCCAGAGTAAATTTTCGCCAGCGCTTGGTAGGCCAACTGAGAGTATTTTCTTTAAAATTCCAAACGGCACGACAAGCAGTCCGCTAAGATAAATTCTAACTTTTGCCACGCGTATGAGCATGTAAAGTAGGACAAAAAGGCCTATTAGTCTGCCCACAAATGTCGAGATAGCAACACCTTGCAAGCCTAAATTTGGCAGATCAAACCAGCCAAAAAGAGCGATGGCGTTGCCAAAGATGGTGATGATGTTCATCAAAACCGAAGTTAGCATCACGGCAGTTGCTAGGTTATAGACGCGAAGCACCGCAGCTAGCACCATGCCGATACCATCAAATAGCAATGCAAAGCCAAGGATGTGAAGGTATGAGAAGCTATCGTTTATGAGATCACTTGGCACGTTTAGTAAATTTAAGATGTTGTAGCCAAAGACGTAGATAATGATGGCTGAAAATACGCCAAATATTGTGTTTGAAGTGATGCTTGCATGTATGACGCTTGAGGCTAGCTCGTTTTGCTTTGCTCCAAGTGCTTGTGCGACGACGACTGAGCAGCCCATGCTTAAAAAGTTAAAAATGGTCATAAAAAGATCCATCACTTGATTGCCAGCACCCATGGCGCCAACTAGATGCACGCTCACTTTTGTCACCATGTAGGTGTTGATGATGAGCGTTATAAAGTGCAAAAACATATCTAAAAATATAGGGACGACCAGTTTTTTCATAGAAAGATTCATAAATTTCTCCCTTTTTAAATTTTGGGGCGATTATAGCCAAATTAGGTTTTAGCTCCCTTTTGATATAATCCAAAAAATTTAAAATTTGAGAGAAAAATGGCATTAATCGACCTAATAGACGTAAGTAAAAAATTTGGCGCAAATGAAATTTTAAACAGCGTAAGCCTTAGTGTAAATGAAAATGAAAAGATAGCGATCATCGGCAAAAATGGCAGCGGCAAGAGCACGCTTATGAAGATCATCTCTGGCGAGGTGGTAGCTGATAGCGGCAGACGCATAGTGCAGAGCTTGATAAGCGTCGAGATGCTAGCGCAAAATCCAAATTTTAACGCCACATTTAGCGTAAGAGATGCGCTAAATAACGAGCTAAAAGAGATATTTGACGCGATAAGCGAGTATGAAAAAAGTGGCGTTTTACTAGCAAACGACCCAGAGAACAAAGAAATTTTAAAAGAGCAAGAGAGGCTTTTAAAATTTATAGAGGCAAAGGACGGCTGGAATATCGAGCACAAGATCGAGCGAATTTTGCAAGAATTTAAGCTAAAAGAGTATGAAAACAGACCCATTTGCTCGCTAAGTGGTGGCGAGATCAGGCGCGTGGCACTGGGCGCGCTCATCCTTAAAAAGCCAGATGTGCTGCTGCTTGATGAGCCTACAAACCACCTTGATGTCTATATGGTCAAATTTCTTGAAGATATGCTTAAAAGCTCAAATCAAAGCATAGTTTTTATAAGTCACGATAGATATTTTATCGATGCGCTCGCTACTAGGTGCGTTGAGGTCGAGGATGCAAGCTTAAAAAATTTCGAGGGCGGATATGCAAACTATCTAACCAAAAAAGAGGAAATTTTAGCAAGCCTTGCAAAGTCGCATGAGACGCTGCTAAAGCAGCTAAAGGCTGAAGAGGAGTGGCTAAGGCGCGGCGTAAAAGCTAGGCTAAAGCGAAACGAGGGCAGAAAAGAGCGGGTGCTTGCTATGCGTGAAGAGGCGAAGAAAAATCCAGGTGTGATAAGGCGAGTGAGGCTAGAGCTTGAGCGTGCGAGTAAAAATTTCAACCAAACGCAGAGCCAAAACCGCAAAAAAATGCTCTTTGAGTTTAAAAATTTAGGCAAAAGCATAGATGGCAAGGTGCTTTTTGAAAAATTTGACGCAAGAATCTTGCAGGGCGAGAGGATCGCCATAGTCGGACGAAATGGCAGTGGCAAAAGCACGCTACTTAAAATTTTGCTAGGGCTTGAAAAACAAAGCAGCGGCGAGATAAAAAGGGGCGAGGCGAGTATCGGCTACTTTGATCAGGCTAGAAATGTCCTTGATGATGATAAGAGCCTTATAGAGACATTTTGCCCAAACGGCGGCGACCACGTGCTAGTTCGTGGGCGAAATATGCACGTTTATGGTTATCTTAAAAATTTTCTCTTTCCAAAGGAATTTTTAGATAAAAAGATAGGCGTTTTAAGTGGTGGCGAGAAAAACCGCGTGGCACTGGCGATGCTTTTTACTAAAACTTACGATGTGCTGGTGCTTGACGAGCCGACAAACGATCTTGATATCGCAACTATCAACATATTAGAAGACTACTTGCAAAGCTTTGAGGGGGCTATCTTGCTAGTTAGCCACGATAGATATTTTGTCGATAAGATGGCAAATAAGCTCTGGGCGTTTGAGGGCACAAAGATAAATGTCTTGCATGAAGAGTATAGCGTTTATTTGGAGCTTGAAGATGAGATGAAAGAGCTTGATAAATTTGAAAAAGAGCTAGCAAATAGCCAAAATGAAGCCAAACAAAAGAGTAAATCTGGCGCAAAACTAAGCTACAAACAAACGCAAATTTTAAACACATATCCAGATAAAATTTCAGCTCTTGAAGCAAGAGTAGCCGAGCTAAACGAGGGGCTTAGTGATCCTAAAATTTATCAAGAAGTGGGGCTTACTAAGCTTTATGAAGAGCTAGAAAGTGCAAAAGCCGAGCTTGAAAGCCTAGAAAATGAGTATTTTGAAGTGCTTGAGATCGCCGAGGAGCTAGAGTAGCTTGAAAAAGATCGGTAGGATAAGCGCGCTAAATACGAGAGTTGTTAGGCAAAATTCTGTTGTAAGCCTTAGCATTATCGTTGATAAGATGAGGTTTAGTGAGACATTTTCACCTGATATATATAAATATGAAGTAGGCGATCTGGTCCGGATAAAATATAAAAGAGTTGGGTTTTTAAATAAGATAGAGACAATTAGGCTAATCGCAAAAAGCAGCGAGGAGTCGGGACTTTTTGCAAGGATTACAAATTTGATCTTCATGCTTGGTTGTTTTTATTTTTGCTTTATTGCGTCAGTTTTTATTTATTATGGGGTTACGCTGGAATTTGATATTATTAGGCTTATTATTACATTAGCAGCTGCTTGTTTTTTGTTTTTGATGGGTAAATTTGCTTATCTTAAGTTTTTAATTTTTAGATATTTTATATTTGGATAGGTGTTTTGAAATTTAAATGTATGAAAGGTTTTGCGGCATGATGAGGTCGCTAAATTTGTTTGAAACGAGGCTAAAATGCTAAAAAAACATCCGCTAATCTCTGTAGTGATCGCCATTGTTGTGATATTTTTTGCTACCTACTTTTTTATCTTTGGGTTAGTTTCTATTTTAGATGATGACATTGGCGATAGTAAAGAGCTAAATAATAGCTTTTTTTACGTCAAAGATGACAAAGTCTATGCCTTGGTGCCAAGTGGGGGTAAATTTGAGCTAATAGGCGTGAGGGCCAGTAAATTTAGATACATCGACACTGGCAAATACGACAACAGAAACGTTGGCGCTAGCGATAAGGTGGTGTATTGCGGTAACCTTGTGATGAGTGGGCTTGATCCAAATGGCGTTAGAGCGCTTGGCAATGGCTACTTTGGTGATGGCAATGTAACATACTTTTGCGATAGCGCAAGTGAGACAAACCTTGAAATATCCGCACTTAAAGAGTTTTGGGATATCCTCTCACATAAAATGTTTAAAACCCCAAAAGCGCAAACCCATATCTATAAATTTAGGCAGGTTGATAACGCAAATTTAGCAGCGATCTTGGGCTTTGGCTATGCAAGCGACGGAGTAAAGGTCTATCATGAGGGCAAAGAGCTAGAGGGCGCAAATGCCAGCAAGATGCGTTATATCGAGCAGATATCTGGCAGAAAGAGCGTGCATTTTACGACTGATGGGGAAAATGTCTATTACGACAGCACAAAGCTAAGGATCAAATTTAGCCCGCAAATGCGTGATATCGGCGAGATATGGCGCATTCACTATCTTTATGAGCCAAATTCTGGAATGGTCTATGCAAACGACCATGAATTTGACCCAAAATTTGCCCCATACGAGCCACTTTTTAACCTAGAAGACAGGCACACCTATCATGCGCTCTTTCGTGGCAAAGGCGGTATCTATCACTGGGAGCGAAAGTGGCAGTGGTATAACAGCATAGATGAGGGCGAGTTTGTAAGAGACGGAGACGATCCTTTTAAAGGCGAGATAACGCCGCTATATGGCGACGTGGTGATAAGTGATGGCAAGACATATTTTCTAAAAACCTATGAAATTTGGCACAACACAAAAAATGATCACAGCCTAAGCTCACGCCACACGTGTATTGTTAGGCTTGATACAAAAGAGCAGTGGCGAAAGATAGGGCTTGTAAGAAACGATGGCTACGGAGCAGTTTATGCAAACGGCGATAAGACATATTATTTTGATAACGTCGGCTACGGCTGGCGTTTTAACAGCAGTGTTTATGATATAAACGACCTTGGCGTGGTTGAAATTCTCACTCGTCCTTATGGTCCAAATGTTAAGAATTTAAAACTTGATGAGATAGTAAAAATGGTAGATCAAGGCGCTATGACGCCAGCTGAGGGCGAGGTGGTGATCGATGCGATAAGCGACTTTGATGATTACTCGCAAAAATATGCCTACTGGATATTTCTTGCCATTGCATTTGTGGCCTCGGTAGTTGGCGCTATTTTTAAAAATAAAAAGCAAAAAAGCGAGCTTAAAAAAAGGGTGGATGATTATAGATAATGAGAAAAATTGCGACTAAGATACTTTATCTTTTTGTCATTTTGACGCTATTTTTTGTTTTGGCGATGCTTTATCTGTGGCGTGAGGGCGAGTATCAAAGAGGCTTTGCAAACATTGATAGTAGCGAGTTTTACCGCTCGCCTGAGGGTAAAATTTACGTTCAAATTTCAGGCAGTGGCAAGTATGAGCTAAAAGGCGTCGATGAGGCTAGTTTTAGGGTCTTAAAGCTAAAACACGCATACGACTACTCAAATGTGGCAGCTGATAAAAATCATATCTATTGCGCTAGGGAAATTTTGCCAGGTCTTGATCCAAAAAGTGCCAAAGTGCTTGGCAATGGCTATATAAGTGATGGCAAGATAAGCTATTATTGCGCCACTAGAAGCGAGAAAGAGGCGGGATTTAACGAATTTGGCGCCATTATGAAAAACCTTGTTCACGTTTTTATAAAAAGCTACGATGATAGCCCTTATTTTTACAGGACAAAGCTGGTTGAAAGTGCAAATTTGGAGCCTATATTTGACGCTGGCTTTGCAAGAGACGGCGGCACGCTTTACTACAAGGGCGAAAAGCTTGACGCAGATCCTAACGAGCTAAGATACATCACGACAGAAAACGGCGCTGCTAGCGGATATTACACAGATGGCAAAAGCTTGTTTTTAGGCTTTTATAGGCTTGATGCAAGATATTCAGATGGGACGCGCCAGATATGCTATGACCCAAAGCACGATATAGAATATCTTTTTGAGCCAAAAAGTGGGGTGGTGTTTGCAAATGAGCATAAATTTAGCGCTCAAAATATGCCTTATAGCGCCATTTATAGCGTGGATAATATGCACTCGTTTTGGCCTCTTTTTGCCAGCAAAGATGGAATTTACTTTTGGGATGGCAGTAAAAACGAGCAGGCTAAAATTTCAGACTACCAGCTAAAAGGCGAGCTAAAAAGGCTCTATGCTGATGTTTTTGTAGATGAGAGCTCAGCGTATTTCTTACAGCAAGGCGAAGAGTGGCGGCGCTCAAAGCATGGCAGGCACTTAGAGGCGCAAACAGTCTCTTTATATAAATTTGCCCCAAGCTCATCTTGGCGCGAAGTAGGGCTGGTAAAAGATGGCGAGTATGGCGCAGTTTATGCAAATGGCGAGAAGGTCTATTTTTTTAGCAAGATAAAGCCATTTTATGGCATAAAGCATAGTGTTTATGAGGTGGCTGATCTTAGTGTCATAGAAATTTTAACAAGAGCGTCTAAAGAGCTTAGCGCAAAAGATATCAGCGAGATGATAAAGCGCGGCGAGCTAGTGGAGGCAAGTGGCGAAGAGGTCGCAAGATCTAGGATAGAGTATGACTCGCCAAAGATCATTTTGTATATCACATTTGGCATCGCTTTTGTCGTCATAGTGCTAACAACTCTTGCAAAACCAAAGAGAGATAAAAGAGACTTGAGATAAATTTTAAAGTGGCTATTTTTGGTGGCTAAAGCTTAAAATTTCATAAAAACTTTAAAGAGAAAATTTGACCTATTTACTCTTTTTTGTTATTTTAAGGCAAAACTGAAATTTATAAAAAGGAGAAAAATGTTTAAATTTCAAAGGTCAAAATTTAACAACTCAGTATTTATCCCATCGCTTGTTATCATATTTTTAATAGCGGCATTTGCAGCGATATTTCCAAATTTCTCAAATGAGTTTTTTAAGGGTATGCAAAACTACATCGCGGCCAAATTTGGCTGGTTTTATATCCTAGTCGTTGCCGTCATACTGCTAAGCGTCATCATTCTTGGCTTTAGTAAGCTTGGCGAGATCAAGCTTGGAGCTGACCATGTAAAGCCAGAGCACAAAAATATCTCGTGGTTTTCTATGCTTTTTGCCGCTGGCATGGGCATAGGTCTAGTATTTTTTGGTGTGGCCGAGCCGCTCATGCACTATCTAAACCCACCAGTTGGCGACGCGCAAACTATCGCAGCGCAAAAGCTTGCGTTGAATATCACATTTTTTCACTGGGGCATGAGCGCATGGTCAGTTTATGCTATCGTAGCGCTAATTCTAGCCTTTTTCTCGTATAGACACGGCTTGCCACTCACGCTTAGATCGGCATTTTATCCGATCATCGGAGATAAAATTTACGGCAAGATAGGTAGTGCCATCGATACATTTGCCGTCGTAGCGACCCTTTTTGGCGTGGCGACATCGCTGGGATATGGCGTACTTCAGGTAAATGCTGGCCTTACGCACGTTTTTGGCCTGCCGACTATGCATATCACGCTTCTAATAGTGCTTTGTTTTGCAGCTACTATCTCAGCGGCAAGCGGCGTGGATAAGGGCATCAAGATCTTATCAAACGCAAATATCGCGCTAGCTATATGTTTTATGTTTTTGATACTATTTTTGGGCGATACGACGCAGCTTCTAAAGTCGTTTGTGCAAAACAGCGGCGACTACATCTCTACGCTCATCTCAAACACTTTTAACCTCTACGCCTATGAGAGGCAAAACGAGAGCTGGCTTGGCGGTTGGACGCTGCTATACTGGGCTTGGTGGCTATCTTGGTCGCCATTTGTGGGGCTATTCATCGCTAAAATTTCAAAGGGTAGAACGATCAGAGAATTTGTGATCGGCGTGCTTTTAGTGCCAACTGGCTTTACCTTTGCTTGGATGAGCTTCTTTGGCAACTCGGCGATCTCACTCGTGCAAAATGGCTTTAGCCAGCTAGCAACGACCGTAAATTCTGACTCAGCCTCAGCGCTATTTATGTTTTTAGAGAAATTTAGCTTCTCAGGCGTGCTAAGCGTGATCGCAGTCTTTATGATCGTCATATTTTTCGTCACTTCTGCTGACTCAGCAGCGATCGTGATGAATATGCTTTGCTCAAACGGCAAGGATGATACACCAGTTTGGCAAAAGGTCTTTTGGGGCGTTACAGTGGGCGTCGTGGCAGCATTTTTGATGCTAGCTGGTGGTCTTGGCTCACTTCAGGCACTTACGATCACCACAGCACTGCCATTTTCCATAGTGCTACTTGGCGCCATTTATGGGCTATTTAAGGCGTTACGTGTGGATCTAACCAAAAAAGAGACAAATAACTTTAGCAACATGCCCATTAGTGATCTTTCAAAGCCGTGGCAAGAGCGCCTAAGTGCGATCATTACGCTGCCAGGCAAGAAAGATGGCAAGAAATTTTTAAACGAAGTCGTGCTAAAAGCGTTTAACGAGCTAAAAGAGGAATTTGCCAAAAACGGCCTTGAAGCAAAGGTCACAAATAACGAAAATTTTGTAAATTTAAACGTTGGACTTGGCGATGAGATGGACTTTAGATATGGCGTCTATCTCACCAAGAGCCAGAGCCCAGACTACACTAGAGAGCTTGACGGCGACGATCTTTACTACAGAGCTGAAGTCTATCTAAAAGAGGGCGGTCAGGACTACGACGTGCTTGGCTGGAGCGAAGCCACGCTGATAAATGACGTCATCGAGCAATACCGCAAACATATGCAGTTCTTGCATGTCGTGAGAGAGTAAATTTGAGTGAAATTTGCCTAGATTTTTAAAATTCTGGGCAAATTTTCAAATTTAATCAAGCTATTTTGCAAATTTTAAAATTCGCTCAAATTTAATAAAACCGCATGCAGTGCTTTAGCACTGAAGCATGCACCTCTAACGTCGTCGGGGTTGGGGGATTGTTAAGGGGGAAGGGAGCGACTTCGTAATTCAAGCCTCTTCCCCTTAACAAAGAAACAAAACTTTAAATTTCTAAAAATCTTTTTTTGTAAATTTTAAAATTCCACTCACTCGCAAGAATT
Organism: Campylobacter concisus; assembly: GCF_003048375.1. NCBI lineage: Bacteria > Pseudomonadati > Campylobacterota > Epsilonproteobacteria > Campylobacterales > Campylobacteraceae > Campylobacter > Campylobacter concisus. The sequence continues at coordinate 793,841 of NZ_CP021642.1, forward strand.
GACTACTAAAATTTGGCTTCGCCTGCCGCTTAGCTCAAATTTTAGAGCCGAAATTACTCGCTCATGAAATTTTAAAATTTGCTCATTAACTACCACTATAATTTTATAAACCACTTTTTAAAATTTATGGTTGAAAATGTCCCGCAACATCACTATTTTTGCAGTCCAAAAGAGGGCTGGATATTACTCATTGCGATGGAGGGATATGTAGAATTTGGTGTTTTAGATAAACAAACTTTTTGAATAAATTTACACGCAAATTTAAAAATAAATTCTGTCCATAAAAGTCCTAAAATTTAGCAAAAAAGTCAAATTTACACGCAAGCATCGCCTTTTGCTAGCAAAATTTAATCATTTTTTTTATATAATCCAAATTTTTCACAAAGGTAGATAATATGGATAGAAAATCGTGGAGTTCAAGACTTACATACATTTTAGCTGTTGCAGGGGCTACGGTCGGTTTTGGCGCGACGTGGCGTTTTCCTTACTTGGTCGGTCAAAACGGCGGTGGGGCCTATGTTTTGGTATTTTGCATAGCGATGATAGTCATTGGTATTCCTATGATTTTGGTTGAAAACGCCATCGGCAGGCGCCTAAAGTGCAACGCCGTTGATGCATTTGGCGGCACAGTAAATGGCAAAAAGATTAGCAAAAAGTGGCAGATAGTTGGCTGGATGGGGCTTGTTGGCGCATTTGGCATCATGGCTTATTATATGGTTATCGGAGGCTGGGTCTTAAACTATATCGCTCAAATTTCATTTGGCCTGCTTGATCTCTCGCACATCGTGAGCTTTGAGCAAACTAGCGCATTTTACGAGCAAAATATTGTCAGCAACCCGCTTGCCATCAGCTTTGCGACCCTTGTTTTTGTTCTGGTTAATTACGCTATCTTGGTGCAAGGCGCAGTTGGCGGCATCGAGCGCTCAGCAAAATACCTAATGCCGCTTCTTTTTATCTTGATGCTCGTCATGATCGCTAAAAACATCACGCTTGGGGGTGCGATGGAGGGTGTGAAATTTTACTTAACGCCTGATTTTTCAAAGATAAATTTAAAGCTTTTTGTTGAGGTTTTGGGACAGGTTTTCTTTGCGCTTTCGCTTGGATTTGGCGTGATGATAACGCTCTCAAGCTTTGTTAAAAAAGACGAAGGCTTAGTTAAAATTTCTATCATCACAGGTATCTTAAACACCGTCATAGCCGTGCTTGCTGGCTTTATGATATTTCCGTCGCTCTTTAGCTACGGCGTCTCGCCAGATAGCGGGCCGAGCCTAGTTTTCAAGTCGCTTCCGATCGTCTTTTCGCACATGCCTTTTGGCGGATTTTTCGCGGTTGCATTTTTTGCGCTGCTTATGATCGCTGCGCTTACGACGTCGCTACCGATATATGAAGTGATCATTACAACGTTGCAAGAGAAATTTAAGATAAAACGCAAAAAAGCGATATTTTTAGTGCTTAGCGTTATCTTTGTGCTTGGGAATTTGCCCTCACTTATGGCTACAAATTTACTAAGTCATGTGAGCATTTTTGGTAAAAATATCTTTGACGCATACGACGCGATAAGTGCGACCATATTTTTCGTGCTGACCTCGCTTGGATGTGCGATATTTGTGGGCTGGGTGCTAAAAGATGAAGCGAAAAAAGAGATATTGCAAGGCAGCGAAAAATACGCAAAGCTTATAAATATTTGGTTTTTCTACATTAAATTTATCGTGCCTTTTGTCATTTTGGTGCTATTTATCAGCAGTTTTTACGACAACTTTTTGAAGTGAAATATGCGTGAGCTTGTAAATTTTGATAGTGGTGAGCGCCTAAGACTTAGCGTAGAGGATAATGCTTTAGTGAGTGTGAGCCAAAAAGGCGGCAAAACAAAACAGAGTAAAAAAGAATTTGCAAGCGAGACGGAGGCTAAAAAAGCCTGCATCAAAAAAGAGTGGGATAGCCTAAAAAAGGGCTTTATATTGCAAGATAGCGAGGCAAAAACAGGTGAAGCGAGTCTGCACGTTTATATCGGTGGTGGATACACTGGAACGCTCTCGTTTGTAGGCTTAAGAGATGAAATTTATGTTTATAAAAGTGGTGGTCAAAAAGATGGCGGCAACTCTAGCGATCTTTTAGTGAAGCTTGATAGAAGCGGCACTATAAAAGAGCAGATCGCATTGCCAAAGCCGCTTGCGTGGGACATCCAGTGTGCAAGTGAAAATTTACTTTTAGACCTTGATCATGAAATTTACATTTTTGAGCCAAATGGGGCTAAATTTCGTGAAATTTTAGCCAAGCAAAATGCCAAGAAAAGTAGCGAGATAGCGAGCTTTATCTGTGCTTCAAATGATGTAGCCGTCTTTGGTATGTTTGGGCAAATTTTTGCCTTTAAAAATGGCGAAATTTCAAAGATCGGCGAGTATAAATGTAGCACAAAAAAACACGTGCCGATACTTTGCGCAGCTCTTAGTGCGGATGCTAGCATGCTTGCGTTTTGCACCAAAGAAAATGAGCTACAAATTTTAAATGCAAAAAATGGCGAAATTTTAAGCGAGCTAAGAGCAGAATTTGGCGTGCTTGATAAAATTTGCTTTTTAGACGAAAACACGCTTTTGCTTAGGCAACATCTTGAAAACAAGCTATTAAGCCTTGATATAAAGAGCGCAAAGGTGACAAAGCAGCCATGGATAAAGGATGAGTATCTAAGAGTGAGCGAGTTTTGTGTGGATACTGACAAGCTTGTGGTGATAGATCAAAGCAGGGGCTACGCTATCAATCTAAAAAGTGGCAATGCGATGGCGGAATTTAGGCTAGATCACGTTGTGAAAAGCTGCGAGGCTAAATTTATAGATGGCAAGCTTGCAGTTAGAACGGACTATGGCTGCTTTAGTCTTTATGAAATTTAAGGGAGAATATGTTTTATACACTTTTATTTATCTATATTTTTTATGTGATTTTTAAGCTTTTTTTGGCGAATTTACAGATCAGCTTTGTAAGGACTGAAGCCAAAAAAGAGCCAGTCGTGCTTGAAGAGAGCGAATATAAAAACGCTGCAGAGGCCGCCGTGACAAATCTAAAATTTGAAATTTTTAGCCTCATCTATCACGCCGTTATCTTCTTTGCGTGGATAAGCTTTGGGCTAAAAATGCTCTCAAACGCTTGCATAAAAGATGGCACCACGTTTGAAAATATTATCTTTGTGATGAGTTTTTTGCTGATCTCGTCGCTGCTTGATCTACCGCTAAATATCTACGAGAGCTTTGTAAAAGACAAAAAGCTTGGCTTTTCAAATATGAGTGCAAAGATATTTTTGATTGATACCATAAAGTCGCTAGCGCTAATGCTCGTTTTTGGCTCGGCCTTCGTCTGGCTCGTGCTTTTATGTATAAATTTCCTTGGGGAATTTTGGTGGTTTTGGGCATTTTTGCTAAGTTTTGGCATCGCTTTAATTATAAATTTGATATATCCAACGCTCATCGCGCCTATCTTTAACAAGATGTCGCCGCTTGAAGATGGCGAGTTAAAGGGCAAGATAGAGGGCTTACTTGAAAAATGCGGCTTTAAAAGTAGCGGCGTTTTTACGATAGATGCTAGCAAGCGCGACAACCGCTTAAATGCCTATTTTGGCGGACTTGGAGCGACAAAGCGAGTGGTACTTTTTGACACGCTGATAAAAAAGCTAAGCACCGAGGAGATCGTGGCGGTTTTAGGTCATGAGCTTGGGCACTTTAAGCATAAAGATATCCTAAAAATGATAGCACTAAGTGCGGTCATGCTATTTTGTCTATTTTTTATCTTTGGAAACGTTGGCGCAAGCGCTTATGAGGCGATAGGACTAGGGCAAAATGGCGCTAGTATCATCATCTTTTTGGTGCTTTTCTCGCCTATTTTTAGCTTTCTTTTCTCGCCGATCATCTCGCACTTTAGCCGCAAAAATGAATTTGGCGCAGATAGATTTTCAAAAGAAATTTCAAACAAAACCGACATGATAAACGCCCTAACCAAGCTTGGCAGCGAAAACAAAGCATTTCCAAAGTCGCACTGGCTTTACTCATTTGTCTATCACTCGCACCCAAGCCTTTTTGAGAGGATAAATGAGCTAGAAAATGAGAGTTGAAGAGGCTCTAAAAGAGGCAAATTTAAGGCTAAAGCCGCTTTGTGAGAACCCAAGCAGGGTGGCTAAAATTTTGCTTATGAGCTACCTTGATGTGAGCGTTGAGTGGATATTTTTAAACCAAAAGAGCGAATTTGACGATGTCGGCTACTTTGCCCTTGTAAAGCGCTTTGAAAACTACGAGCCGCTTGAATATATAACTGGCAAGGCTGGCTTTTATGGCTTGGAGTTTGAGGTAGAAGGTGGCGTTTTGATACCGCGCCCTGAGACTGAAATTTTAGTTGATAAAGTGCTTGAGATAGCAAGCAGCTATAAAGCGCCAAAGATCGCTGAGATCGGCACTGGCAGCGGGATAATAAGCGTCATGCTAGCTCTAAAAACAAACGCTAAAATAGTAGCTACTGATATAAATGAAAAGGCTCTAAATTTGGCTAAAAAAAATGCGCTTAAATTTAATGTAAGCGATAAGATCGACTTTGTAAAGTGCTCTTATATCGATGAAATTTCAGGTGATATCGACATCTTGGTCTCAAACCCGCCTTATATAGCGCGAGACTATAAACTTGATAAATTTGTGATAAATGAGCCGCATGAGGCGCTATTTGGCGGCGAGGTTGGAGATGAAATTTTAAAAAACATCATCCTTATCGCTAGAAATCGCAGCATAAAAAATATCGCCTGCGAGATGGGCTATGATCAAAGAGCGAGCATGGAGATGGCGCTAAAATTTAATGGCTTCAAAAGCGCTTTTTACAAGGACTTGGCGGGCTTTGATAGGGGCTTTTGCGCGAGATTAAAACTATAAAGGAGAGAGATTGAGAAGTATCTATTTTTTACTATTAGCGGCGGTGATCGGCACTGAGCTAACGCTTGGAATTTTGGTCGCGCCAGTCATATTTTTCCCACAAAGCATCATAGGCGAGGGTGTGCTTACGCATTTTATGAGCGGACAGATGATGACAAAGATATTTTTAAAATTTAACTATGTTTTGCTATTTGTAAGCGCATTTGTGGCAGTTAGCGAGCTATTTGATCTAAGAAAAAAGCTTGCATTTTCACTAAAATTTAGCACATTTATGCTCTCGTTTTTAAATTTAGCCCTAGCGCTTAGCTTTGTCTTTATCTTTACGCCTTTTATCGTGCAGGCTCAAAGTCTTGGCGCAGAGGCGACGCAGACAGCGGAGTTTGCCAAGATGCACAGCGCAAGCGAATATGTGATGAAAGTGATGCTTGTTTTGCAGCTCATTTTGTTTTTTGTGAAATTTAAGATCAGCCAAGATGAACGCCAAGCCTGATATCCAAATCTTAACAAATTTCCTCGCCGAATACACGACAGCGATGGTGAGCGCTGGCACATACACTGCGCGCGTAGAAAAGTGCGTCGACCGCATAGCTAAGCACTACGGCTACGACGTTAGCGTGACGATTTTCGTGAAGTATTTTACCATTAGCGTGATGGACTCGCAGGATAACTCCTTGCGCCGAACTTATGTGAGAAAGATCCCATTAGGGCAGGTTAGCTTTAACAGAATTTCTGAGTTATCCTCACTCAGCTGGCAAATTTTAGATGAGGGTTTAAGTTTAGATGAGGCTAAAGAGAGCTTTGAGGGCGTGATGAGTGTCAGTGCAAATAAATTTGCTAGCTCGCTTATCTTGATAAGCCTTGCAAATGCGGCATTTTGCAGACTTTTTGGAGGCGATGCTGGCTCAGTTGTTTGCATATTTTTTGCAACGCTTGTTGGCTACACTCTTAAATTTACCCTTGCGAAAATGGGTGTAAATTTAAAGGTTCAATACGTCCTGACATCCTTTGTCGTCTCATTTATCGCCTACCTTGGCGTATCTTACGGGCTTACACATACAAGCGACGTGGCGATAGGCTCGTCTGTACTCTTTATGATGCCTGGCGTTTTTCTCATAAATTCAGTCTTTGACATCCTAAATGACAACACCCTTGTTGGCATCAGTAGAGCCATAAGCACGGGCATCCTCATACTTTGCATGGCTGTTGGCGTCTATATCACGCTAACACTTAGCAGTGCGGAGATACTAAATGTTTGAGCTTTTGAGTGAAACGCTTGTAGATGCTGGCTTTGCTGCGGTGGCTGGACTTGGCTTTGCCTATGCTAGCTCGCCTCCAAAAAGAACTCTCATCTTTTGTGCTTTGCTCGCTGCATTTGCGCATGCTAGCCGCTTTTGGATCATGCAGATGGGATTTTTTAACATCAGTGTCGCAACGCTCATCGTCTCTTTTATGAGCGGAATTTTAGGCATGCTCTTTGCCAAACGGCTAAAGGTGCCAGCTGAGATCATCGCATTTCCAGCGCTTTTGCCGATGGTGCCAGGAGTTTTTGCGTATAAAGGGATATTGGCACTTTTTTCATTTTTAAATGAGACAAGCATCGCTAAGAAAAATGAGTATTTGATTATATTTTTTGATAATGCTATCACGACTACGACGGTCTCACTAGCCCTAGGTGTCGGCGTTTCGGTGGTACTTATCTTGTTTTATGATCAGTCGCTTACGATAACTAGAGGCGCTAAAGGTAGACCTAGTAAGAGCAAATGAAAATTTAAAGGAGCTTTGCTGTGAAGATAAGAATTTATTACGAAGATACCGATGCAGGCGGCATTGTCTATCATACAAACTATATTAAATATTGCGAGCGAGCCAGAAGTGAAGCGTTTTTTGAGGCTGGGCTAAATTTCACAAAAGAGGGCGGATACTTTGTCGTTTCAGCTCTTGAGGCTAAATTTCTCGCTTCAGCAGTGCTTGGCGATGAGGTTTTTGTGAGAACAAAGCTCATAGAGCTTAAAAAAGCAAGCCTTGTTTTAGAGCAAGAAATTTATAAATTTGATGAAAAAGATGCCGAAAAAGTGCTCTTTAAAGCGACTATCACGCTAGCTTTTATGAAAGAGGGCAGATTAGCAAAGATAGATGAGAGCATGAAAACTTTTATAAATGAGGTTAAATTTTAGCAAGCAAAACTGCTAAATCCCGCTTGTACTGTTTTGCTCCTGCGAATTTGCCTCATTAAAGTGATCGCTTTTTGTGTCATAAATTTTTACATCATATAAAACTTGTGAGTTTTCAACTCTCTCAGCAAAAATTTTGCTGGCATTTTTGTTTATGAAATTTGTATAGATATACTCCACTCCCAAGGCACTTGAGTAGCCGATCTGTGAGTATCTAAAATCAACTCCAAAAAGATCTCCAAGCCCTAAAAAACTCTCATCAAGTAAATTTAGCGAATTTGCCACAAAGAGGTTTTGCCTATCTCTTTGCGTGATGGCGCTAAAGATATTTGGCAAGAAATTTATCTGCGTGCTTAAAAGCGCGTAAGGCTTTATCTCAAAGCCTCTCATCTGCGTTGCTACAAGAGAAGCTTTAACTATAGGGATGTTTAAAAAGATGCTTGCGTTATCAAATTTAGACTTTTTGCTTAAAGTATCGTTTAAATTTATATCTTTACCTGTGATCGAGCTCTCGTAGTAGTCGTTACTTTGCATGCGTACATACTCATTTAGCTTTTGTGCTAGCGCGCTGCCATCGTCAAAGGCGACTATTTTTTCGTTGGCAAAAGCGAGCAGGGCTGAAATTTGAGCTTTATAATCAACTCCGCCAAAGATCAAATTTGGCTTTGGAGCTACCACGAAAGAGCTATGAACGCTAGGGATGTAGATGAGTTCGTTTGGCAAGATGAGAGAATTTACTATGTTTGCGCCATTTTGAGTAAGGGCTGCTATAAAGTAGATAAAGCCCTCATTTCTAGCGTTTTGAAGCGCGTTTTGAAGGCTAGGCAAACTTTCGTCGCTGCTATTTATAAATTTCACTTCAACATTTGCATCTTGCTTTAAGATGTAGCTCAAAATAGCGTTTGATACGACATTTGCGTATGATTTTATAACCTTTTGAGGGATGATGACTGCTATCTTGTCGCTTTGTGCAAGTTTTAAAACCATCTCTCCGCCAAGCGAAGCGTAAAGGTCTAAAAGTGCCTTATCATCTATCTTTGCTGGCTCAAATCTCGCCATAAAGCTAGCTAACATATCGCTTTTTACAAGCTCATTTAGGCAAGAGCTATCACAAAATTCTGGCTCTAAATTTATGTAAGTGATCTTTGCTGGCGGTATGCTTGAGAGGCTTTGATTTTTAGTGATGTTGCTTTCAAATTTTGCCTCAGTGATCTCGTCTTGCATCTCGCTTATGGCTTCATTTTGCGCTGCAAAAAGGCTTACAAATATAACTAAAAAAAGAAAAATTCTTTTCATATCACTCCCTTGATTTTTTTCAAATCATCTATAAAATTTTCTTCAAAACTTGGATTTTTGCTGATCCACTCTGGTGAAAAGGTTGGCATTATAAACCTATCATCATCTTTTAAAATGCTCCCTCTTATGCTTGAAAATCCGCCCTTTGAGAGCAAATTTGGATAAAGATGCATAAAAGCTTCCTCTCCTAAAGTGATGATAATTTTTGGTTTAATAAGTCTTATCTCTTCTAAAAGATATGGCCTACAAAGCTCAAACGAGCTCTTTAACGCTGGATTTTTCGCGTCACTATTTGAAATTTCACAGCGCAAAAGCAAGCTTATATAGACACTATCTTTTTCTAAATTTAAGCCATTATTTATAGCTTTTTCTAAAATTTTGCCGCTTGTGCCTTCAAAATAATCATCTTTTTTGCAAAGCGAGATAAACATTATCTTGCTATTTTTATCGCCAAAGCCAGTAAAAACGCACTTTGAGCTATTTCTTAAAAAGCAAAGAGAGCACTTTTTTATCTCGCTATTTAGCTCGTCTATGCTGTTATAATCTTGATATTTACTTAAATTAAGAAAATTTTCATCTATAAAATTGTAACCGATCGCTTTTAAAAAAAGTAATTTTTCTAAGAGATCTTTGTTTTTATGAAATTTCATTTTTGGATTATAACTTGATTTACTTAAAGTTTAAATTATAGTTTTTTCGGGCTGATTTATTCAAAGGAATTTAAGTATTGCTTTGATAAAATCCCACTTTTTATATTAACTTTAAGGATAGAAATGAAAAGGACTTATCAACCTCATAAAACCCCTAAAAAACGCACTCATGGCTTTCGTTTAAGAATGAAAACTAAAAATGGCCGCAAGGTTATCAATGCTAGACGTGCTAAAGGTAGAAAAAGATTGGCTGCTTAGCTGGTTTTGAGTCACTAAGTGACTCGAGAGAATTTTCTCAGGTTTATAAAGAGGCCAGTAAATGGCACTGCGACGCTTGCGTAGTTTTTTATAAACCTACAATTGAAAAAAAATTAGCAGTTGTTGCTAGCAAAAAAGTGGGAAAAGCAGTAGTTAGAAATAGAGCAAAGAGGCTTTTAAGAGCTGCTTTTTTTTCTATTTCTAAAGAGCTAAAAGATGGCACTTACATTATGGTCGCAAAAAATGGAATTATAGAAATTTCATTTGACAAAATTTGTAAAAATTTGAGCTGGTCTACAAAAAAAATGGGATGTCTAAAATGAAAAAATTTGCGATTAAATTTATCGCTTTTTATCAAAAATATATTTCCATACTTCTGCCAAAAAGCTGTCGCTACTATCCGACTTGCTCACAATACGCCATTTGGGAATTTCAAACAAATAGCTTTTTCTCTGCTTTTTTTGCAACATTTATGCGAATTTTAAGATGCAATCAACTTTTCAAAGGCGGTATCAACTACCCAATCATCCGCAAAAAATTTAACTCATGTTTTATATTTCAAAAAAGCGATACCAAAAATGTAAATTTCTGGTTTATCCCTTGCCAAAATAGTAAATTTTATGTCGTAAAAGTATTAGATAAATTAAAGGAAAAAAATTAAATGGAACAGATGTCTATGCAAAAAAGGTTGCTTCTTGCAGCACTTTTGTCAATCGTATTTTTCATAGTATATGACTTTTTTATGCCAAAAAGAGCTCCACTAGAGCAAAACCAGACAACGATCTCTCAAACAATGGATCAAAGCAAAGCCCCAGCCTCTACTAACGATACTCCAAAATCAAATGAAAATTTAGCTTCAAACGAGATAATCGCTACCATCAAAGGTCAAAGCTACGAAGCAAAGATAGATAAGCTAGGTAGGATTGCGAAATTTTATCTCACCGAAGATAAGTATAAAACAGAAGATGGCAACAAAATCGAGCTTGTTTCGCAAAATCCACTGCCGCTTGAGCTTAGATTTAACGATAGCGCTTTAAATACTGATGCTTTTAAGGTTGCATATAGCAGTGACGCTAGCGAAATAGATGCTAGCAGCGAGCCTAAAACTATAAAACTCACTCAAAATTTAGATGGTGTTACAGTCACAAAAAATATCAAATTTTACCCAAATGGTCGTTACGAGGTTGAAGTAAATTTAAGCAAAAGTGTTGATTATTTCATCACTCCTGGCTTTAGACCAAATATCGCGATAGATAGCTACACGGTTCATGGCGTCATGCTTAGAAATACAGACGATAGCCTAAATATCATAGAAGATGGCGATGCAAAAGAGGTTAAAAACTATGCAAGCACAACTATAGCGGCTGCATCTGATAGATACTACACAACGCTATTTTACTCATTTAACAAGCCATTTGAAGCTGTTGTAGATAAAGATGCAAATAACAATCCTATCGTCTTTGTAAAGGCAAACGATAGTCTAAAATTAGGCGCTTACATCGGACCAAAAGAGCATAAAATTTTAAGCTCAATGGATGAAAGGCTAAATGACGTTATCGAGTATGGTTGGTTTACATTTATTGCAAAGCCGATGTTTGCATTCTTAAATTTCTTACATAACTACATCGGCAACTGGGGTTGGGCGATAGTTGTGCTAACGCTTGTTATAAGGATAGTTTTATTCCCACTTACATATAAGGGTATGCTATCGATGAATAAGCTAAAAGAGCTTGCTCCAAAGGTAAAAGAGATCCAAACAAAATATAAAGATGATAAGCAAAAGATGCAAGTTCACATGATGGAGCTATACAAAAAACATGGCGCAAACCCGATGGGTGGCTGCTTGCCGATCTTGCTTCAAATTCCGGTATTTTTTGCGATCTACCGCGTTTTACTAAATGCGATCGAGCTAAAAGGTGCTCCTTGGATACTTTGGATACACGATCTTTCAGTGATGGATCCATACTTTGTGCTACCTATCTTAATGGGTCTAACGATGTTTTTACAACAAAAACTTACACCAACGACATTTACCGATCCTATGCAAGAAAAGGTTATGAAATTCTTGCCTTTGATCTTCACATTTTTCTTTGTGACATTCCCAGCAGGTCTTACGCTCTACTGGTTTGTAAATAACGTTTGTTCAGTCGTTCAACAAGTCTTTGTAAATAAACTTTTTGAAAAACATAAAAAAGCTGCGGAGGTAAAAGCTCAATGAAAATAGAAGCAAATACCCTCCAAGAGGCATTTCAAAAGGCAGCCGAGCAGCTTAACTGCTCAGTCACCGAACTTGACATCAAGGTCTTGCAACATCCAAGCGGTGGAATTTTTGGATTTTTTAAAAAGACAGCGATCATTGAGGCAAATTTAGAAAATCAGCCAAAACCACAGCATAAACCAAAAAATGATAGAAATTTTGCTAAAAAAAGCGATGATAATGAGAGTGTAAAAGAAGAGAAAAAACAGAGCAAAAAACACGATCATAATGATAAAAAGCGAAATCCTAAAAAGCATAAAGATGAGAAAAATGAGGCTAAGTCTGAGCAAAAAGAGCATAAAAACGAAAAGCCAAATTTGAGTGAAAAAAACTCAGCCCTTGCAAAAGATGCCTTTGCCGAAAAGGGTGAAGAGCCAGGATATGTCATAAAAAGACTTGATGAGCCAAAAGAGCAAAAAGAGACTAAAGAGGCAAAAGAGCCACAAGCTAGTAAAAGTGCTCCTAAAAACATCCTAGATACTTCAATCATCGAAAATTTCAACCAAACTGATGAAGAGAGCGCGCCTCAAGCTTTGCCAAAAGAGAAAAAAGAGAAAGTTGTAATCGACTTTGATAAAATTTTGCCTGAGATAAAAGAGGGCATGACGCGTCTTTTTAAAGCAAGCTGCTTTGAGATAGACAAGGTAGAAGTTAGTAAATTTAACGATGAGACAGTGCTTATCGAGCTAGACGGTGCTGATGCGGCGCTACTTATCGGCAAAGAGGGCTATAGATATAAAGCGATCTCTTATATGCTCTATAACTGGCTAAATTCAAAATATAACCTCGCTATCCGTCTTGAGATCGCACAATTTTTGCAAAATCAAGAAGCGATGATGGATCAATATCTAAATGGTGTGATCGAGCGCGTGCAAAATAGCGGTAGAGCCCAAACAAAGCCACTTGACGGAGTTTTAGTTAAGATCGCACTTGAGAAGCTTAGAGAGAAATTCCCAGATAAATATGTCGGCATAAAAAGCGGCAATGACGGCAAATTTGTCGTCGTAAATGACTTTTTCAAAAAATGAGTGAAACTATCGTAGCCCTTGCCACAGCTTATGGCATCGGCTCAGTTTCTATCGTAAGGCTTAGCGGCAAGGACGCCCTAGCCACCTCTTTAAAACTTCTTAAACTTTCAAATTTAGAGCCAAGATACGCAAAACTAGCCAAAATTTACTCCCTTGATGATGAAATTTTAGACGAAGCTATCGTTATATATTTTAAAGGCCCAGCAAGTTTTACTGGCGAGGACATCGTCGAGTTTCAAACTCATGGCGGCGTGATGGTGAGCGAGAGAATTTTAAATGAGCTAATAAGAGCTGGTGCTAGGCTTGCTATGCCTGGCGAGTTTAGCAAGCGAGCATTTTTAAATGGCAAGATGGATCTAGCCAAGGCCGAGGCGATGCAAGGGCTCATCACTTCAAAAAGCGAGATCGCTGCTAAAATTTTGACCCGCCAAATGCAAGGTGATCTTAGTAAATTTGTAGGCGAGATCAGGGGTGAAGTGGTCAAAACTCTTGCCTTTGTTGAGACTATGATTGACTACGCTGATGATGATCTGCCTGCAAATTTACTAGAGCAGACTAAGCAGATGCTTTTAAAAAATAGCGAGAAGCTAGAGCGCATAGCAATTCTTAGCGAGCAAAGAAGAGGGCTCATAGATGGCTTTAAGATCGCCATCGTTGGCAAGCCAAATGTTGGCAAAAGCTCCATTTTAAACTCATTTTTGGCATACGAAAGAGCAATCGTTAGTGATGAGGCTGGCACGACTAGAGATAGGATAGAAGAAAATTTCAAGATCGGCTCGCATCTAGTTCGCATTATAGACACCGCAGGCATTAGAAAAGATGCTGGAAAGATCGAACAAATCGGCATAAACTACTCGATCTCAGCCATAAACGAGGCCGACATCATCCTAGCTGTCTTTGACGGCTCATTTGCAAGCGACGAGCAAGATAAAGAGATAATAAAGCTCGTTTCTAACTCAAACAAAAAAGCCTTTTTTATCCTAAATAAAAGCGATCTGGCATTTAAATTTGACATAGAGTTAGAGGGCGCTATCAAAATTTCAGCAAAAAACGATACGAGCGTAGTTTTAAAAGAGCTTGAGGGCTATCTCAAGACGCAAGACACTGACGAGATCATGCTAAGCTCAAACCGCCAAATTTTAAGCTGTAAAGAGGCGAGCGAGGCTTTAAAAAGAGCGTTTTTAAGGCTAAGTGAAGAGGAGCTAGAAATTTTTGCTTACGAGCTAAATACCGCGATAAAGGCACTTGCAAGCATCACAAAGCCATTTGAGAGAAGTGAAATTTTAGATGAGATGTTTAGCCATTTTTGTTTAGGAAAATGATACTTTTTTTGGTTAAAATTTGCGCTTTTTAAAGGAGAGAATATGAAAATTTTACTTTTAAATGGCGGCAAAAAATTTGGCCATTCAGATGGCAGGCTCAATCAAACACTTCACGATCTAGCAAACGAAAAACTAGTGAAAATGGGTCACGAGGTAAAACAAACCGCGATAGATCAAGGCTATGATATCGAGGCTGAAGTTGAGAAATTTCTCTGGATGGACGCGGTAGTTTGGCAGATGCCAGCTTGGTGGATGGGCGAGCCTTGGATAGTGAAAAAGTATATCGACGAGGTCTTTACAGCAGGACACGGCAAGCTTTATACGAGTGATGGCAGGCATAGGGTTGATCCAGCCAAAAACTACGGCAAAGGCGGCTTGCTAAATGGCAAGCAATTTATGCTAAGCCTTACTTGGAACGCCCCAGCTGAGGCATTTAGCGATCCAAATGAGTTTTTTGAGGCGCGTGGCGTTGATGGGGTTTATTTTCATTTTAGAAAGGCAAATGAGTTTTTGGGCATGAAGCCACTTCCGTATTTTGTATGCTACGATGTTATCAAGATGCCAGACGTGCCAAGATATCTAAAAGAGTATGAGGCGCATCTTGAAAAAGTTTTCAAAGCGTAAAAAAAGATTTCTACCGCTCTTTAGCCATTTGTGCTAGAGAGAATCTAAATTTATATCTTGTGTGGGGAAAATGAGGGCAAAATTTCTACTTTTAGCTGCTATTATCTTTTTTGCTGGGTGTGCTAGCAAGCAAATTCTAAATCCAAGCGAAAAGTCAAATTTACTCTATCTTGAAAATAACGAAACCTTGCACGAGATGAAATTTTATAAGCTGCAAAACAGCCTAGATGACTTTAATAAATTTGCAAACATTGTCGGCAAGGCTGGGATTAAAGCAGCCAGCACAAATGCAGAATTTAGCTCTCTTGGCGATCTCATGCAAGGCAGCGAAGCAGATCAAATGGTGCTTGTTAAAAATTTGGGTACAAATCATGAGCTCATCTTGTCAAATGCTAGTGACATAGAGGAGCTAGCAAATGCAAAAAATATCAAATTTTATGAAATTTCAAATGGCGCTATCAAAAGCGTGGTTTATAGCACAAAAAGCATGCCAGTTTGCGAAGCTTTTGCAGGTGGCAAAGAGGCGATAAAAGTAAAAAGCGTGACAAATCACCCTTTGAAAAATGGCTTTTTTGCGGTGATCTTAAACTCAGATATATCTAATGATCAAGGCTTTTTTCTAAGAGAGACGAGCTATTATTTCAACCTTTCAAGTGAAGATGAAGAGAAGATTAAGGCTGAGACGCTAACGCAAAATTTTTATAAAACATTTATCGAAAGTGACCTTATAAATCAAGGCAAAATTCTCTCAAATGTGCTTTGTTTTAGTAAATTCCAAAAGGCTTTTTAGTAACTTTTTATAAGCAAGGTTGTAAAATAGCTTAAAATTCTTAAAAGGTTACATCAATGGATAAAGCTACCATACAAGCACATAAAATCAGCGACGAAGAGTATGAGGAGATCTTAAAAATTTTAGGCCGTGAGCCAAATTTACTAGAGCTTGGCATATTTTCAGCGATGTGGAGCGAGCACTGCAGCTACAAATCAAGCAAAAAATACCTAAACGGCTTTCCGACAAAGGCACCCTGGGTCATCCAAGGACCTGGCGAAAATGCTGGTGTCATCGACGTTGGCGACGGGGTTGCAGCTGTGTTTAAGATGGAGAGTCACAACCACCCAAGCTTTATCGAGCCGTTTCAGGGCGCTGCAACTGGCGTTGGTGGAATTTTAAGAGACGTCTTTACGATGGGCGCAAGAGTTGTTGCGAACATGAACTCACTTCGTTTTGGCGAGATAAGAGGCGAGGGCGAGCTAGCTAAAAAGCATAGATATCTACTAAAAGGAAGTGTCGCTGGCATAGGACACTACGGCAACTGCATGGGTATCCCAACGATCGGCGGCGAGACTACATTTGATCCTAGCTTTAATGGCAATATCCTAATAAACGCCTTTGCGCTTGGACTTTGCAAAAGTGATGAAATTTTCTACGGCAAGGCTGAAGGTGTGGGCAACCCAGTCATTTACGTGGGCTCAAAGACCGGTAGAGACGGACTTGGCGGCGCTGTGATGGCGAGCGATAGCTTTAACGACGAAAATAAATCACTTCGCCCAACGGTGCAAGTGGGCGACCCATTTGCCGAAAAGCTGCTCATGGAGGCGTGCTTGGAGCTCTTTAAAAAAGACTACATCATTGGCATCCAAGATATGGGCGCAGCAGGACTTACAAGCTCTAGCTTTGAGATGGCTGGTAGAAGTGGCAGCGGCATGAAGATGTATCTAGAGCGCGTACCGATGCGCGAAGTTGGCATGACGCCTTATGAGCTAATGCTAAGCGAGTCTCAAGAGCGTATGCTAATATGCGCCAAAAAAGGCTACGAGCAAAAGGTGCTTGAAATTTTTAGAAAATGGGACCTTGACGCTGAGATCATTGGCGAGGTTACAAGTAGCGGCGTGATGCAGCTTTACTGGCATGACGAACTTGCAGGCGAAATCCCTATCGGCCCACTTAGCGAGGCAGCTCCTGTGCTTGATCGTCCAGTCGCACGTCCAAAATACCTTGATGAGATAGTAAATTTACAAATACCAAATAATGTTGATAATAAAAGCGCATTTTTCAAGCTTTTAAAAGAGCCAGAAGTGCTAAATAAAAGCTTTATCTACGATCAATACGACGCAAATATCCAGACAAACACTATAAAACAGCCTGGTTACTTAGGCGCTGCAAGTATCAGAGTAAAAGGCACTAAAAAGGCCGTCTCTATGGCTGCTCAGTGCGATCCTAGAGCAAATTTCGTTGATCCAAAAATTGGCGCTGCAAGGGCCGTCGCT
The DNA here is from genome assembly GCF_003048375.1 of Campylobacter concisus. NCBI lineage: Bacteria > Pseudomonadati > Campylobacterota > Epsilonproteobacteria > Campylobacterales > Campylobacteraceae > Campylobacter > Campylobacter concisus. Next base: position 810,613 of record NZ_CP021642.1, read on the forward strand.
GCAGCTGGCAGAAAGGTCGCGATGAGCGGCGCTGTGCCACTTGCGATCACCGACTGCCTGAACTACGGTAACCCGCAAAATCCAGAGGTTATGTGGCAGTTCAAAGAGGGATGTGAAGGCATAAAAGAGGCTTGCCGTGAGCTAAATACACCAGTTGTTAGTGGCAACGTGAGCCTTTATAACGACACTGACGGCGTTAGCGTCTATCCAACGCCAGCCATCGTCACGGTTGGTGTAAATGAAGACGCAAATTTAAACCTAAAAAGCACATTTTTAAGCGAGGGCAGGGCGATATATCTACTTGGCGAGACAAGCGGTGAATTTGCTGCCTCTCTTTACGCAAAGGCGCTATTTAACGTGGTTGGTGGCAAGCTAAAAGAGGTTGATTATAAAGCTGAGAGAGCCCTTTGGGAGCTAGTGATAGAGGCAAATAAAGAGCAAATTTTAGAGTTTGCAAATAGCGTAGGCGTGGGCGGTCTTGCTATTACGCTGGCAAAAATGGCTAGCATCTCAAACATCGGCGTAAAATGTGAAGTTAAATTTAAAGAGCCAAATTTCATCTTTGATGAGAGCTTTTCAAGAGCGGTTGTGGGTGTGAAAGACGAGGCTAAATTTGAAGCGCTTGCGACTAAATTTGGTGTGAAATTTGAAAAGATCGGCGTTAGCGGAGGCAAGAGATTTAAGCTAAATGAGATAGATGAGAGCTTAGAGGACGTAAGAGAAATTTATCTAAATGAGTTTGCGAAAATCGTAAAAAAGGAGGACTAAGAGATGTTTTCTAAAAAGGAAAAAACAAGCGGGGAAAAGGAAGTAGAGCAAAACGAGAAAAAGGGCGTGGCGAAACCGCCAGTGCTCTTTAGCGATACTCAAAATTTGATAAGTACGATAGAAAAAAGGCTAAATGCCCCTTTGATAACCTACTATAACTCAAACGCTGGTAATGTCTGCGGCAACGATGCAAGTGCTATGTATGAAATTTTAAAGGGTAAAAAGATAGACACTGCCTACCTTTTCATAAAAAGTGATGGCGGAAGCGGTATAGCTGCACTTAGGATCATTAGCACCCTTAGAAACTACTGCAAAAATTTAATAGCGCTGATCCCATCAAACTGCGCTTCAGCTGCTACGATGATGGCGCTTGGCGCAAACGAGATCGTGATGGGCCCACTTGCCTATCTAACGCCAGTTGATACTTCGCTCAAGCATGAACTTAGCCCTACAAACAAGGGTAACGAGCTTGTTAGCGTCTCTATGGATGAGCTTAGCCGTGTAGTCAAGCTTTGGAAAGAGCAGGACAAAGATAGACCAAATGACACAAACCCCTATAACTCGCTATATGAGTATATCCATCCGCTAGTTTTTGGTGCGGTTGATCGTGCTAGCTCGCTCTCACTTAAAATTTGCTCTGAGCTACTTAGATATCACATAGATGATGATAAAAAGATCGCTGAAATTTCAGAGCGTCTAAACGCAGACTACCCAGCGCACGAGTATCCGATACTCTTTCGTGAGGCGCAGGAGATCGGTCTGCATGTCAAAAAGATGGACGATGATCTAAATGAGATGCTTCAGGAGCTAACGCTGCTTTACTCAGAGATGGGACAGCGAGCCTTTACAGACTACGATGAGAACAGCTATCACGATAACAACATCGCAAACATCATCGAGACAAATGGCAAGCAAATTTACTATCAGATCGATAAAGACTGGTTTTATCGTCCTGAGGAGCGCCGCTGGAACGTGATGAATGACGAGAGCTCATGGCGCAAAAATGAGCTGGTAAATGGCAAGATAAAAAATACGATCTATCACTTGTGGTAATATGTCTGGAGTCCTGTTTTTACTCATATTAGGCGGTGCGATATTTTTATTTATGAATGTCCAAATAGGTAGTAACCGCAAGAAACAAGCAAATGTAGATGAGGCTAAATTTCTAGTCTCACTGCTTGCAAAAGTCGCTAAAAGTGACGGCAGAGTTAGCGAGCTAGAGGCTAGACTGATCACTCAAGTGCTAGATGATCTAAGCCAGAAAGTTAGCGGCGTTAGCGGCGTGCGCGAGTATCTAAAAGAGGTCTATAATAGCCAAAAAGAAAATGTAGATAACGCCTATGAAACCGCCAGAAACTACAAGCGCGCTTTTAATCTAAACTACGATACCTGCGTGGCTAGGCTCACTTTTTTTCTAAATTTAGCCTATATAGACGGAGAATTTAACAAAAGCGAGCAAGACATCATAAGAAATATCGCTTATGGATTTGGCATCGATAAAGAGACGCTTGATGAGATAATCTTTAAATTTGATAGCTTTTATGGCTCGAGATTTGGGGCAGACCGCGATGAGATAAGCCAAGAAAACGATGCATTTGAGGTTTTAGGACTTAGTAAAAATGCAAGCCTTGATGAGATAAAGGCTCGCTACAAAGAGCTTGTGAGGCAGTATCATCCTGACATTTTGATGGGCAGAGGCGAGAGCAAAGAGGTGATAGAGCGCTCTACTAAGAAGCTTCAGGAGATAAATGAGGCTTATGGGAGATTAAAAGAGAAATTTGGAGTTTAGATGAAGAAATTTGTGATTTTACTTTTGGCTGTGGCTGGCTTTTGCAGAGAGCTAAACGTGAGCGATCTTAATGGAAATGAGATCAAATTTGAGCTAAAAGATAGCACGCTTTTTGAAAATGGCAAAAAGATCGGCGAATATAATAAGACAAGCGCTGCTAGCATCATCCTAGCTGGCAGTGATGGCGTAGAGGCTGATTTTAAGGCAGTTATAGCTAAAAAATTAAATGAGTTTAAAGAGTATATATTTTCAGATGAAGGCGGCATAAAGGTAGTGAAATTTAGCGCTAAAAGCCCGATCTGCGAGGCATTTAGTAAAAAAGAGGCTGTAAATTTAAACGTGCTAAATTCTAGCTACTTTAACGGCAAACAAATTTCAAACTATGCCTTTAGTGTGGATATCGCAGGTGGCGAGTTTCAAAATTTAGTTAAAAAGAGCCACTTTGCAGTAAATGCTAGCGGCAAAAGTTTAGAAAAACTAGAAAATTTAACAGAGGAAAATATCAAAAAAGACATAGCCATGGGGCTACTTGTGCTTGAAAAAGCGATGTGTTTGGCGGAGAAATAAAATAAATTTAATCAATCTAAAGGAGAAAAAATGAGAGCGTTGCTTAGCGTTAGCGATAAAGAGGGCATTGTAGAGTTTGCAAAGGGGCTAGAAGAGCTTGGCTGGCAGATACTTTCAACTGGTGGCACCTACAAACTTTTAAAGGCTGAGGGCGTCAAAGCCACTGAGGTTAGCGAATTTACGGCGTCGCCTGAGATGTTTGAGGGCAGGGTAAAGACCCTTCATCCAAAGATACATGGTGGCATCTTGCATAAACGTGACGACGCTACGCACGTGGCTCAGGCAAAAGAGCATGGTATCGAGGGCATCGACCTAGTTTGCGTAAATTTATATCCTTTTAAAGAGACTACCATCAGGACCGATGACTTTGCCGAAATCATCGAAAATATCGACATCGGCGGCCCAGCCATGGTAAGAAGCGCTGCTAAAAACTTTAAAGACGTGCTCATAGTCACAAACGTGCTTGACTACGATGAAATTTTAAAGCGCCTAAGAGAAAAAAGCGATGATTACGAGTTTAGAAGATCGCTGATGATAAAGGCGTTCGAGCACACAGCAGCTTATGACAGCACGATAGCAAACTATATGAACGATAGATTTAATGGCGGTTTTGGCGATGCTAGATTTATCGTGGGAAGCAAGGTTTTTGACACTAGATACGGCGAAAATCCACACCAAAAAGGCGCGCTTTATGAGTTTGATTATTTCTTCACAAACAACTTTAGAGCCCTAAAAGGCGAGGCAAGTTTCAATAATATGACCGATATAAATGGCGCGCTAATGCTTGCAACTAGCTTTGATGACGCTCCGGCAGTGGCTATCATCAAGCACGCTAACCCTTGCGGCTTTGCGGTAAAAGATACGCTGCTAGAGAGCTACGTGGCAGCGCTTAAGTGCGACCCGATCTCAGCATACGGCGGCGTGGTCGCGATAAATGGCACGCTTGATGAGGAGCTAGCTAAAAAGATAAATGAAATTTACGTTGAAGTAATCATCGCTGCAAATGTCGATGATGCCGCGCTTAAAGTGTTTGAGAGCAAAAAACGCATCAAAATTTTCACTCAGGATAATAAATTTTTAGTCCGTGCAAATGATAAATTTGACTTTAAGCACATCGATGGTGGATTTGTATTTCAAGAAAGAGACTTCGTAAAAGATGAAGAGCTTGAAAATATGAAGCAAATGAGCAAGAAATTTGCAACTGGCAGCGAGCTAAAAGACGCTCAGATCGCTTGGAAAGTGGCTGCACTAACAAAGAGTAACTGCGTAGTTTATGTAAAAGATGGCGCGATGGTGGCTATTGGCATGGGTATGACTAGCCGTGTGGACGCTGCTCGTGCGGCCGTGGCAAAGGCAAAAGAGCTAAAGATCGATCTAAATGGCTGCGTGCTAGCAAGCGAGGCGTTCTTTCCGTTTAGGGATAGTATCGACATCGCTAGCAAAGTGGGCGTAAAATGCGTCATCGAGCCAGGGGGTAGCATCAGAGATGATGAGGTGATAGAGGCTGCTGACGAGCACGGCATGTCGCTATATTTCACTGGCGTTAGACACTTTTTACACTAAAATTTAGGGGCGCTTTGCCCCTTACTTCACACTTTATAACTTTAAATTTTATATAATCCTTCAAAAAAGGAGCTCTCATGAAAAAGATATTAAATTTTCTCTTGGTTTTTATTGTATTTTTGGGTGTAAATTTGACGGCTAAAGATGAGTTTATAAAGGAGCAGACGATGGCAGGGCAAAATTTAAAAGAAATTTATTTAGCAGGTGGCTGCTTTTGGGGCATGCAGGGCTATTTTAAAAAGATATTTGGCGTGGTGGATACGAAGGTGGGCTACGCAAATGGCAAGAGCGAGAGCACAAGCTACCGTGAGCTGCACGAGAGCGACCACGCCGAGACACTTTATGTGAAATTTGACGAAAACAGGGTCGCTTTGGCTGAAATTTTGGCTCATTTTTTTAGAGTGATCGACCCGACCTCGCTAAATAAACAGGGCAATGACGTCGGCAGGCAGTATAGAAGCGGGATTTACTATGTTAGCAAGGACGATCTTCCAGTTATTGAGAGCTTTATAAAGATCGAGCAAAAGAAATTTAAAGATAAGATCGTGGTTGAGGTGGCGCCACTTAAGAATTTTGTCATTGCCGAGGAGTATCATCAAGACTATCTTGACAAAAACCCTTTTGGATACTGCCATATAGATCTAAATTTGGCAAATAAGCCGCTTTATGATGAGGCTAAATTTAAGCCGCTTAGCAAAGAGGAGCTAAAGAAAAATTTAAGTAGCGAGCAGTATGCCGTGACGCAGGAGGCGGCGACTGAGAGGCCATTTAGCAGCGAGTATGATAAATTTGACAAAAAGGGCATCTATGTCGATATCACCAGTGGCAAGCCGCTCTTTTCAAGCGCTGATAAATTTGATGCGGGGTGTGGCTGGCCAAGCTTCACAAAGCCTATCACGACAACGGCGCTTGCGTATAGTGAGGACAACTCATTTATGATGAAAAGGGTTGAGGTGAGGTCTCAAAACAGCGACGCACACCTTGGGCATGTCTTTGAAGATGGACCAAGCGATAGGGGCGGACTAAGGTACTGCATAAACGGCGCAAGCCTTAAATTTATACCGCTTGAGGATATGGCTAGGCTTGGATACGAGGAGTTTATCCCCTACGTCAAGTAGCTTTTGTTGAAGCAAATCAATGGTTTGAAAAGTTTAATCAGAGTATAATTCTCCAAAATCAAAAGGAGAAAAAATGAGTGAATTTTTCAAAAATGCAGAGCAGTTTAGCGTCGATGGTGCGACGGTGCCATTTTATAAATTTAGTGAAAATGGTGTAAGCTTTGTAGGCTTTGACTCACGTCCTTGCGTGCCGCCAGAGCCTATGATGAACGCGCTTTTGTCGATAAAATTTGCTGATAAAAATACAAAGATCGTGATGGTAAATCACAAATTTCCAGCTGGGCTCATCCCAAAGATAGAAAAGAGCTTTGACATTAAGCGCGAGGACCTTGAAGGCGGGGCTGTAAAGATGACTTTTAGCCTAAAAGAGGGTGCGAGTATCGAAAACATAGACACCAGCCTTTGCCACTAAAATGCTTCTAAACACTTATGCACCGCCATTTAAGCTAGTTGGCGGCTACTTTATCGCTGGCATTTTTTTCTTAGTGCTTAGCCTTGGGGCGTTTTTTTACGCTGATTTTGAGACGATCAGCTCGCTAAATACGGCTGGCTTTTTGCATATATTTTTCGTGGGCTTTGTGATGAGTATCATCATCGGAGCGCTCTATCAGCTAACTTCGGTCATCTTAGAAAAGCCATTTTTCACGGTCAAAGGGGCTATTTTAAATTTAGCCATTTTTTGCCTGTCGCTGCTTGCTATGAGCTATGCGATGATATTTGGCGAGGCTAGGATTTTGCAAATCAGCGGAGTTTTTCTCTTTGGTACACTTCTTTTTTTTGGCTCGACATATGCGCTAAGCTTTATGGGTAATGAAAAAAGAAGTTTCGCTGCCTTTGCGCTCTTTGCCTCGGCGATATTTTTATTAGTTGGCATAACACTTGGATTTTGCCTAGTGATGATACTTGGCGGCACGCTTATGCTTGATTTTATGATGACGCTAAAATTTCATGTATATTTTGTGCTTGGTTTTGTGTTTTTTGTGATACTTGGAGCTGCAAGCGTGCTTTTACCGATGTTTGCCTTGGCGCATGATCTTAAATTTACACTTAGCAAGGCTTCTCTTGCCTCTTATATTTTGGCTGGAGTTTTGCTGGCAATCGATGAAAATTTAGCTATTTTTGCACTGGTTGTGGCGGCTTTGCTTTTTATAGCACAGGCGTTTTATATCCTGAAAAAGCGCGTGAGAAAGGCGTATGACTACTGGAATGTAAATATCGCACTTTCGCTGCTTGCTTTGTTTGTGGCTGCTATATTTATGATTTTTGAAAAGCTAAATTTGGCTGCGTTTTTTATGATATATGGCTTTTTGTTTGCCTTTATCGTGGCTCATCTTTATAAGATCGCGCCATTTCTTATCTGGTATCACTATGTGGCGCCATTTGTTGGCAAGGCAAAAGTGCCGCTGCTTGATGCGATGATACTAAAAAAGGCGGCTTATTACGCCATAGCTTTTAATGTCATTTCGCTTGTGTGCTATCCTTTGGCGGTTGGCTTTGAGATGGGAAATTTAGTCTATGTAAGTATGATTTTTATGGCTTTAAGCATCATTTTGCTTGCTATAAATATGATAAATGTTTTTAAATTTACTGGTTTTAAAGGATAAAAAATGAAAGAAAAAATTTATGATGCTCTGTCAAATATCGTCGATCCCGAGGTTGGCTTTGACATTGTTTCACTTGGGCTCATATATGATGCGAGCTGCGATGAAAACGGCAAAGCAAAGGTGACGATGACGCTTTCAACTAAGTCTTGTCCACTTCATGAGATGATACTTGGCTGGGTTGAAACGGCTGTGCTTGGTGTGGAGGGTGTGAAAGAGTGTGAGATCGACCTAGTTTGGGAGCCAGAGTGGAATATCCAAATGGCAAGCGACTTTGTAAAAGCACAACTTGGAGTGCAATAATAAATTTGGCTAGAAATTTGGCTTTGCTGGCAAATTTCTAGCTTTTCTTCTTAAACTTCTACTTTAAATTTTAAAAATATCATAAAGCGTAGTTAAATTTGCTTGGGAGTGCTTAAACTTTTTAATAAATTTACAAATAAATTTATACAAGTGAAAACTAAAAATAATGCGAGTTATAGAATATAATTTTAGGCATTTGCTAGGTAATGGTTAAAAATTGAATATATAAAAAGGTAAATTGCAAGATAAACTTGCAATTTAACAGGAGAATTTTTAGCTAGGACTTAGTCCATTTGGTGGCGAAGATACGATGGGATATCTAGCTGAGAGATATACTCATCACTGTTATATCCGCCACTTACTCTTCTTTTTAAAACGATATTTTTATTTAGAAGATCATTTTCAGGCTCTTGGGCTATTTTTTTTTCTTCACTTTCTTTTTCAGCACCTTTAAAACCTGTTGCGATGATAGTAACTTCGACTTTATTGTCTTCTATGTTTTCATCGGTTGTTGTACCAAAGATCACATCAGCATCGTCATCAGATGCCTCCTCGATCATTGACATCGCGCTATGAAGATCGTCAAGTGAGCAGTTTGGATGCATTTTAAAATGAACTAAAACGCCAAGCGCTCCGTTTATATTCATGTTATCAAGTAATGGAGACTGGATAGCATTTTTGATAGCTTCTTGAGCTGCACCCTCGCCATAAGCCTCGCCAACGCCCATTAAAGCATGACCTCTGTGGCTCATAACTGTTTTTACGTCAGCAAAGTCGAGGTTGATATCGCTAACACCAGAGTCAAGCACGATAGAGCACATACCATTTACTGCTCTTGCAAGCACTTCATCAACCATTTTAAAGCTCTCTTTGATGCCTGATTTTTTATCTATCAAAGTTAAAAGTCTGTCGTTTGGTATGATAACGATAGAGTCGCTCTCTTTTCTAAGCTCGCTTAGACCGATATCAGCTAGTTTGCTGCGCTTTTTACCCTCAAATGAAAAAGGCATAGTCACAACAGCAACTGTTAGCGCACCTATCTCTTTTGCAGCTTGTGCAACAACTGGAGCAGCGCCTGTACCTGTACCACCACCAAGACCTGAAGCGATAAATACAACATCAGAAGTCTCAAGAGCACTTTTTATCTCTTCGTAGCTCTCTTGTGCAGCTTCTTTGCCAACTTCTGGTCTCATACCAGCGCCAAGACCTTTTGTCTTTTTCTCACCAAGCTGTATCTTTGTGTGTGCAGGAGAATTGTCAAGTGCCTTAGCATCTGTATTTGCTATCATTAGATCGATGTCTAAATTTGGATTCTCTCTTATGATGTGGTTTATCATATTACCACCACCACCACCTACGCCTACTACCTTTATCTTTGCGCTATATAGGCTCTTGTTCTCTTCGATTGTGAAACTGTTGCTCATAGTAAAAATTCTCCTCAAAATAGTTGTGTCATGCTGTGCCAAAATTTCTTTAAAGCACTTGGTTTTTTTTCTTGCTTACTTATATCAGCGATATTTGCAAGCTCGTTTTTGTTGTTTTTTTGCTCTAAATTTATATCCATATTTACAAGCTCAATGCCCTCTTCAAAATCATCTTTATCCTGTTTCTTTACTTCAAATTTCTCTTTTTTCTCTTCTTCAAAAATGTTGAAATTTGCTTTTGGCTTTGATCTTAATTCGCCTTTATATCTCATCTTTTTTTCTGAGTCTATCTCATAAGGTGTAAATTCACCAGCGCCATACATGCAAAGTCCTATGGCACAAGAATTTGCTGGATCTCTTAAAATTTCATATAAGCCATCCATCTCTTTTGGTCTTGCGATCCTAACTGGCATGTTGTCAAATATCGCAGAAGCTAGATCTTTTAGTCCATCAAGCTTTGTCATGCCGCCAGTTAGTACTATGCCAGCGCCAACAAGATCTTTATATCCACTATCTTCAAGCATATTTGCAAGTACCATCACAGTCTCTTCTGCTCTAGCTGAGATGACATTTGATATAACATCAAGTGAAACTTCGTGTGTTTTTTGCTCATCACCAAGTCTTGGAAGCTCGATAAGATCAACTGATTTATTTACTAGCTTGCCATATTCTAGTTTTATCTCTTCAGCTTTTGGTAAAGGAGTATGAAGCGCCATTGAAAGATCTATGGTTATATTTGCAGAGCCAACGTGTAGATATGAGTTATACCTTAGTGAATTTCCAGCGTGCACTACCATATTACATGTCTCGCCGCCCATATCTATAAGTGCAACACCAAGTTCTTTTTCATCTTTTGTTAGTGTTGCTATGGCTGAAGCGTAACCAGAAAGAACTACATTATCAACCTGCACGCCTGCTAAATTTACAGCCTTTCTTAGGTTGCTTAGTTGTGATTTTTGAATACTTATGATATGAGTTTGCACTTCAAGTCTAGTGCCATTCATGCCAATAGGATCTTCTATAAATTCTTGTCCATCCACTTTAAAGTTGTAAGGTAAGACATGAAGTTTTTCATATTCTGGGGAAGTCTCGGCATTGTGATCTGCCATCTGCATAGCACGCTCTATCTCTTTTATGCCTATTTCATGATTTGGTATATTTACTACGCCACTACTATTTACGCTTTTAGTATATTTGCCAGATATCGAAACTACTACTCTTTCGTAGTGTGTGCCCGCAACTTTTTGCGCTTCTATGAGTGCATTTTTTATAGATTTTGCAGCTAGTTCAATGTTGTTTATAGCACCTTTTTTTATACCTTGTGCTTTTTCTGTGCCTATTCCTATTATCTTTATGCCATCATCATTTTGCTCTGCTATAACAGCGCAAATTTGAAATGATCCGACATCTATGCCTAAAATTCTAGTACTCAAAATTTTTACCTTTTGACATATTCTTTAACTTCATAATATTTTAGAAGCTTGTTTGTTAAATCTTTTATCAACTCGTTGTTTTTAAGCATTGCAACATTTTGTTGTGTTATTTGCTTATAGTTGTTATTTATATTGTTAGTAAGCAATCTTTGTTCCAAAATATCGTACACTACGGCTTTGTCATCTAATATAACATAACCTTTTGTGTTGTTAGTGTCAAAAAGTTGAGATACAAAAGCTCTTGTATCGCTCTCATTTAAGCCCGCAATAGAGCCATTTACCTCTCTACTAACAAAGCCAACATCTGTGCCTTTGAAGTTTTGTAGAGTCTCTTTTGCTTTTGCTGTTAAAATTTCTTTTTCTTTTTTACTTTTATAAATTTCAAGCACATTAGCTCTTGCTTGTTCAAAGCTCATAGGTTGTGGAGGAGTTATACTTTTTACTCTAGCTATCAAATAGCCATCTTTATAGATAAATGGTTTTATCACTTCGCCAACTTTTGCGCCCTTTATCTCATCAAGTGAAAAAGTAGCGTTGTCTTCATTTACACTTATAAAACCATTAGTTGCAAGCTCAGCTTTTTTAACAGCAACATACTTTTCTAAAGCGTTAGTTTTACTTTGCTCTATGTTGTAGTCTTTATTAACTTCAGCCTTTACTTCATTAAAAGGTTTTATCTTGTCATCAGAACCCTTGTATTTATCTTGGTTCTCGTTATAGTAAGATTTTAAAACGCTTTCGTTTGCGTCGCTTTTTTCTGACTCGACAAAGTATGTATCTATGCCATAAAGTGTCTTTGTCATATAGTTATTTTTATTTATCTCCCAAAGATCTTTTAGCTCTTTCTCATCTACTTTGATCTCGTTTTGATCAGCATTTACTACTTGCACAGCTAATTTATCTTGCATGAAAAAGCTAGCTTCCATCATGGCGATATCTTCTTTGCTAGCAGGTAGATTTAAAATAGTTCTAAGTTTATCTAGCAAGATGGTTAGTTTTAGATTGTCTTCAAAATCAGTTGGATTTATCCTGGCTCTTCTTAGCACATCGTAGTATAAATTTTTGTCAAAAACGCCGTCTTTTTGAAATGTTGGATCGACGATTATATATTTCAAAACATCATCTTTATTTACGCTAAGACCGATGTCGTCTGCAAAATTTAGTAGTAAATTTTCTTGAATAGCAGCTTGAAGTGCAGCATTTTCTAAACCTAACTCTTCAGCTTTCTCTTGAGTTAATTTGCCTTCAAACACATTGTTATAGTACTGATATAACCTATCGTATTTTTGTTGCAACTCTTGAACGCTTATATTTCTATGTCCTACTTTGGCTACTGAAGTAGCTCTGTTGCTGTTTAGATCGTATGCGCCCCAGCCGACAAAACCAGCACCGACAAAAGCTATCGTGCTTACCCAAATTGTCACGACTAGGTATTTTTTATGTTTTTGCATCCAAGATAACATTAAGTTCTTCCTTTAAAATACTAACAAAGCTTGTGCGATATTTTATAGAAATTTGGCTTAAATAAGCTTAAAATGGGGCTTTATAAAAACGTTTCTTGCTAAATTTTTACTAACATTTTTTATCTTTGTTAGCAAAAATTTAAATGCTAAAATCGCTGTAATCACCAGTAAAATGAAGCAGTTTGCAGCTATTTTCTAACAAAGCTATATCTTTTGCAAGTAGCTGAGGGCTCCTGCTATACGCGTAAACGCCGTATCCTTTGATCACGACGACATTAGTGTTTTTTTCTATCATTGCTCTATAAATTTCTGTCTCAGCACGCTCATACCAGTCGTCAAACTGCTTTGGATCATAGACTAAAATTTCATTAAATCTCATGCATCCAAAATAGTCTTTTGGTGCGATCTTTTCATGTTTCATTGCATAAGCTGTCACGTATGGAGGCATGGCGTAGCAGACAAATTTTGCTTCATTTATGTTTTTGTAGATATTTAAGTGTATATCAGCATCCAAGCTTGCATCATTCCATCGGTAGTCTTTTTTTGATGAAAGAAGCGTTAGATCACTATCTTGCAAGTCGTCAAAAATGGCACTTTGCTTGTTGATGATAAATTGATTTTTTTCTACCCTTGCTGAGATAGAACCATGAAAAACACCAAAAAAATTCTTTCTAAACATCGAAAGAGATATCTTTTTTATCTCATTTGTTGAGTGCAATAAGTCCATTTTTTCTCCTATGTTTGGGTGATTATATTTAAGCTATCTTAAAATTTGTGTAAAATTTTATGTAATGATAGCTTTTTAAGTAAAATTTCGATAAATTTTCACACTAATTTCATTAAAGAGGCAGTGTTGCAAAGTCCGCATATTAGCGTTTTACTTGACGAAGTTTTATCATTTTTTAAAGACCTGCGTGGAAATTTTATAGATTGCACGCTTGGATATGCCGGACATTCTAGTGCTATTTTGTCTCAAAATGAAAATTTAAATTTGATCGCTTGCGATAGAGATAGTGAAGCTATAAATTTCTCGCTCAAAGAACTTGAGCCATTTGGCAGCAGAGTGAAAATTTATAAGAGCAATTTCTCTGAGCTTATTAGCAAACTTAGCAGCGATGAAATTTCAAATGTTAGAGGGATTTTAGCTGACATCGGCGTTAGCTCTTTACAGATAGATAAAGATGATAGAGGTTTTGGCCTTGGCTCAAGTGCGCTTGATATGCGCATGGATAAAGAGCGAGGATTTAGCGCCTATGACGTGGTAAATGATTACTCGTTTGATGAGTTAGTTAGGATTTTTAGGGATTACGGCGAGCTAAAAAATGCCGCTGGGATCGCAAATAAGATAATAAATGCTAGAAATTTAGGCGAGATAACAAGCGCAAAAGAGCTTGCAAATATAATAGGCACAGCCCAGATAAAAGGGCGCGGTGTTAGCCCTGCAATCCTTGCTTTTCAGGCGATCAGGATAGAGGTAAATGGCGAGCTAGACGAGCTAACAAATTTGCTTGATAGTATAGAAAAGGGCGGTTTTAAAGATTGCTTGGTGGCGATCATAACATTTCACTCGCTTGAAGATAGGATCGTAAAAGAGCGCTTCAAAAAGTGGGCAAACAGCTGTATCTGCCCGCCTGGCATCTACCGATGTGAGTGCGGAAATAACCACGAACTGGGCGAAATTTTAACCAAAAAACCACTAACAGCAAGCCAAAGTGAGCTAGCGCAAAACTCACGAAGCAAGAGCGCAAAACTGCGTGTTTTTAAGATAAAGGGATAAAGATGCAAGAAAAAGAAGAGCTGCTAACACTTCACGACGAGGAGCAAAAACGTGAGGTAAATTTAAGCTTTAAGACGCTAGTGATGGTCTATCTGGCGGTTTTTATAGCGCTGGCTCTATTTTTGCCAAAAATTTATATAGCAAATCAAATTTATTATATAAGTAGAGATATCGCCGATATCAGCGGCAAACGAGATATGCTCCTTGAAGAAAACAGAGCTCTTAGCATAAAGCTTGAAAATTTGCGTTATAAAAATCAAATTTTAAACAATATGCAAGAGCGTCAATGGAAATAATTAAGAAATTTAAAAGCTTTATCCGCTACTACGACCCTGCAAATTTCCAGCTCATCTACTCGCTAAAAGCTGCCACAACCATCGCTTTTAACTGCTTTTTGTGCTTTTACTTCTTTCATCTAAGTGGCGCCATCATGGCTGTAAATATCACGATGGGTATCTTCTTTCTTGGCGAGCTTGAGTGCAAGGATAGGAGCAAATTTGCATTTTTGCTGCTTTACATCGCGCTTTCTTGCGCTTTTATGCCCTTTGTTGGTCCATTTATCAGCCTTGGCGTTTGGCTCTCGCTTATCGTATTTGTCTGGATATTTGTGGTGGGCATTAGCCAAATTTATAGCTCAAATTTAAACAAAATTTTACTCGCTGTAAATGCAACAGGGCTAGTTGCCTTTGTGACAAAGGCCGCAGTTGGGCTAAATGTGCCTGATAGTATCGGCGGACTTATCTTGGCTGGCGTGCTAAGCATCATCATAAAATTTGAAAATTTTGGAAAATACGGCAAATTTACTAAAAAAAGCATCGGCTTTTTACTAGACAGCGCCATCTTATCGAGCAAGGCGCTTGGCACGAGCCATTTTTACGCAAGTATTGCAGATTTGATGAGCTCGATTGATAAATCAAAAGAAATTTTTGCAAACAAAAGCCTAAAGATAAAAGATGTTAAGCTAGTTAGAAATCAAGCCAAAGCGCTATTTTATTTTTATAAAGTTGAAGAGATCGCTCTTTTGCTTCGAACATTGGGCGCTTCGTTTGAAAGGATCGAGGACAGAGCGCTTTTAATCGAGGTAAAAAATGAGATCGCTTACAACCTTTTTGAGCTTAAAAAAATTTTCAAAAATCAAACTCCAAATCTAAAATTTGAGGCGCTAAATTTAGCTAAAAACTCAAATTTTAAAATTTTTGCAAGCTCACTAAGTGTGCTATATGATAAATTTTTGCTTATAAAAGAGGGCGGCGAGGACAAACTCTCGTTTAACAACACAAAAAAGATCACGCTAAAAGAGGCGTTTAAAAAGCTAAATTTAAAAAATGAAATATTAAAAGAGTCTTTAAGGCTTGCCATTTGCATGTCGATAGCCATTTTTATAGCGCAGGCGATGCATATAAATCATGGAATTTGGATCGCAATTGCCGTGATGAGCCTAAACAAAAGCGATGAAGATGCTTTAAAAAATGCAGGCAGAGATAGCCTTCTTGGCGGAGTTATCGGCTTTTTTATCGCGCTTGTTTTTGTGAAATTTATGGGTGAATCATACGCATTTTACATGGTTGTCTTTATCGGTATGTTTTTGGTTTATTATCTAAAATCATACAAACAAATCGTCTTTGCAACGGCTTTTATGTTTGAATTTACAGCTATTTTTTCGCTTATAAAAAGAGATTTTTTAGCCCTTATGGTCGATAGACTGCTTGATGTGGCAGCTGGCTTTTTGATAGTTTTTCTTACATATCTGCTAACTAAGAAAAATGACTATACAGCTATAAAAAATAGCTTAAGCAGTGTTTTGATAGGTTTTAGAAATTTAGTGCAAATTTCTCTAAATGAGTCAAACAAAGATGCTTTTAGCACGGATGAAAAAGGGGTTTTAGGCTCGCTAAATGAGCTAAACTACGCTATAAAAGTTAGTAAAAATTTAGACGATGATAATATGAAAAATGCAAAATTTATAGCTAGCAAGCTTGATGATATAAATAGCGATCTGGTTAAGCTTAGAAATTATCTGAATTTAGATGAGTTAAAAGAGAAAAACGCCTTGCAAAATGATATAAAAATCATCTCAGATAGGTTTTTGATGTTAGATAAAAAGATCAAAAAACTTCCATATTATTTCATAAGTGAGATAGAAGCGAAGCTGCTTTGCAAAGATGAAAACGTTAAAAAGCTAATTTTACGAGTTGCTTTAAAACAAAATGAAATTTACTCAGCGCTCTCTTTTTGAGAGATTAGCTTTTCATATATATATTGTTCTAAATCTTTTTTTGAAACGTCATTTTTAAGAGCGGTGTTGTAAATTTCTTCAACCTTGCTTGAATACTTTTCATATCCAAAATATGGAAAATGCACGCTCCAAGCCTTTTTTATAAGATCCAAGCTTATCTCTCTTCTTGCCCAAACCTTAAACATATCAAAGCCGATAAAAACAGCTGAAGTGACAATGGTAGTTGCGATTATCGAGATGTGCGCGTCGGCCTTTGCTAAAAAGTGGTGCGTGATGATGAGAAGCGGAAACAAGACTACAAAGCAGATAAGTGCGTAAATTTGATAGAGCTTCACATGGTTAAATCTAAAATTTAGCTTTGCGCCATCAACTAGCATACCTTCGTTAAAAAGGGCATTTGCTTCAAGTAAATCTCTAAATAAAACTGGCTGTTTTGAGACGAAAAAAATATTTTTAATGATAGTGTTTCTTAGATTTTCTTTCATTTTTTATAGACTTTTTACCTTAAAAATTTCAGCTCATTGTATCTAAAAATCTATAAATTCAAACAAAATTAGATACAATTTGCATAAAATTTAAGGAGCTAAAAATGGCAGATAAAGCTTTAGAAACGGTCTTTTTAAATGGCGAGTTTTTGCCAAAAGATGAGGCAAAAGTTAGTGCATTTGATAGGGGATTTATATTTGGCGATGGAATTTATGAAGTGGTGCCTGTGATAAATTCAAAAATGGTCGATAAAGAGGGCTTTTGGGCGAGGTTTGAGAGAAGCTTAAACGAGATAGATATAAGCCTGCCTTACGAAAAAAATAAATTTGAAGCGATCTTAAATGAGATGATCGCCAAAAACGCCTTAAAAGAGGGTGGAATTTACATGCAAGTGACAAGAGGCGTGGCGTTTAGAAATTTTTACTTTATGGAAAATTTAACCCCAAGCGTATTTATCTTTTGCTATGAGAGTGAAATTTTAAACAACCCAGCCGCAAAAACTGGCATAAAAGTGGTAAGCGTCGAGGACATCAGGTGGAAGAGGCGCGATATAAAGTCGATCTCGCTTCTGGCTCAGTGCTACGCTAAAAATGAGGCTCACAAAAAGGGCGCAGACGAGGGCTTTATGGTCGAAAACGGCTTTGTCACAGAGGGCTGTAGCTCGAGCGCTTTTATCATCAAGGATAAAACCCTCATCACCAAGCCACTTTCAAATGAAATTTTGCCAGGGATCCGCCGTATGAGGCTTTTAAGGATCGCTAAAGATATCGGACTAAAGATAGAGGAGCGTAAATTTAGCATGGACGAGGTTTACGCGGCTGATGAAGTCTTTATCTCGGCTGCTACGCTCATACTTTTGCCAGTCATCTATGCTGATGGCAAGGCGATAAACGGCGCAAAAGTTGGCGAAATTTCAAGCAAACTTCGTGAAATTTATGCTAGTGAGCTTTTAAAAGAAGCTGGGCTTTGAGAGAAAAGGTCTTAATAAGCGCTTGTCTTGCTGGCATAAACTGCAAATTTAACGGCGAAAATAACCTTTTGGGTAGAGGCGTTTTAGATGAAATTTCAAAGAGATATCATCTGCTTTTCGTCTGTCCAGAGGTCTTTGGCGGACTTAGCACGCCAAGAGAGCCAGCTGAGATGAAAGGTGGCTTCGTTGTCACAAAAACCGCTAAAGATGTGAGCGAAAATTTTAAATTTGGGGCTGAAATTTGCCTAAAGATAGCTAAGCTAAATGGCTGCAAAAAGGCTATTTTAAAAGCTAGAAGTCCAAGCTGCGGGAGCGGGCAAATTTATGATGGAAGCTTTAGTAAAAAGCTAATCTTTGGCGACGGCATAGCGGCAAAACTGCTAAAAGAAAATGGTATTTTAGTCTTTAGCGAAGATGAGATAGGGCGGCTTGATGTTTGAGAGGCTAAAAGATAATGTCATGGTCGAGGTGATCTTTAAATACATCATCTTACTGCTACTTTTTGCCTGCGTGGTTGGACTTTTTGCAAGCGGCGTGCTCTTTTTAAAGGGAGAGATGAGCGAAAATTCGCTAAATTTGCACATTTTCTTTGGCTTTAGCTTGGTTGTTTTAACTATCATTCACAGCTACGTCAAGAAGAAAAAACTAAAAAAGCTAAGCCTTGAGTTTAAAAATATCTTAAAGCACAAGCCAGTTCAGATGGACTGCAACACGACAAGGTTTTTAAACGCGCTAAATGATGTCAAAGTGGGCGAGCTTTCAAAGAAATTTGGCTCAGACATTGCAGAAATTTTAAGATCAAACGATATAAAGGTCAAGGATCAAAACGAGACGATGAAGCAAATTTGCAAAAACAACGATGAAAAGATGTTTTATATCTTTGTTTTGATCGTAGAGGCTATATTTAAGGATAAGGAAGAAATTTGAAAAAAAGTATATTTTTAGCACTTAGTGTTGCTTTGTTTTTGGGTTGTTCGCAGACAACAAAACCAGAGCCAAACAAGCAGCAAAATGCCCTGCCAGACGAAAATGTCTATAAGCCAAATGAGCGCATCAGCTTGCTTGAATTTGAAGTAAAACAAGACGCCTCGTCGCTACCTCAAAATATGCAAAGTGCGAGTTTTGCTCAAGATGAAATTTTAAAAAGAAGGTTTAAGGTTTTTACCCTTAGAGGCGTGAAATTTAACCCAAACGACGCTTTTTGGGCGTTTAATGTATATAAACCAAGCGAGAAGAGAAAGTATTTTGGCTCAAATTTTAGGCAGATACCGCAAAGCTGGTTTGACGCACAAAAGGACAATGCAAATTTCGCTGGCTTTTTGCAAATTTCAGCTTACGCTCTAACTTCGGCAAACACAGCTGTAAGAAATTTCCCAACCGACGAGCCGATATTTTTAAACCCACAAACTCCAGGAGAGGGCTATCCGTTTGACTATCTGCAAGAATCAACCCTAAGCATCGCTCATCCGCTTTTTGTATCGCACCTCTCAAAAGATAGGGCGTGGGCGTTTGTGAGTGATGATGCGGTTTGGGGCTGGGTGAAGGTTGAAGATATCAAATTTATAAGCGATGAAGAGGCGCTTGCCTATCAAAAATCAAGCTTTGTCACGATAAAAACCGACAAGATGCCAGTTTATGACAAGGGCGGAAACTTCTTGTTTTACTCACGTGTCGGCGCGATACTGCCAGTTTTGGCGCAAGATGACAAAAACTACTACGGCAAAATTTATGTAAGAAATATACTTAGGGAGTTTGTCCTCCCAAAGTCTTTTAGCGCCCTTTTTCCACTTAAATTTAACGATTCAAATTTAAAAACTATTCTTAGCTCGCTTCTTACTCAGCCTTATGGCTGGGGTGGGGTGGATAAGCTAAGAGACTGCTCGCTTTTTACAAAAGACTTGCTAGCAAGCTTTGGCGTGTGGTTACCTAGGAACTCAAGGGCGCAGGCAAATATGGGAGAAAAGATCAATCTAAAAGGTCTTAGCAACGCTGCAAAGAGCAAAGAGATAAAAGAAAAGGGCGTGCCATATCTCACGCTCGTGCATCTGCCAGGTCACATCATGCTCTACGCTGGATACAAGGGCGATGATATCTACGTGGTGCATGATGCTTGGGGGCTAAAGACCGCAAATAACGGTAGAGCGCTAATCGGAGCGACCGCGATAACTACGCTAAACATCGGACAAAACAGAAGCGACATACAAAGTGCAAATTTGCTAATTTCTAAGGTTGATTCTATAAATGTGATGAGACCTGAGCAAGGGATGCTAGATAAGGCTAGAAAGATCTCGGCTTTGCAGCGAGCTTACGGCGTAAAGATAGAAGAAAATTTGGTTAAATTTAGTGATGGCACGAGTTTAGTCTATGATGATTTTAAACAAAAAGATGAAGAGTGCAGCACCGGCGCTGATATAGAGGATATGAACGCGCTTGATTACGCTGCGTTTTCACCACTTAGCACGGCACTAAGTGATGCTGGCAGATGCAGAAACTACGAGCTTCTAGGCAAAATTTATGGCTCAAGCGAGAGTGCTGTAAAAGCAAATTTGGTTGATGTCATCTGGCTAAAGGATTTTTTAAATTTGCCTTTAAAATTTAACTCTAAAAATGGCGCTGCAGCTGCCTTGCAAGAAGTTAGCAACGAGCTAAACGAGATGGTAAAGAGCGATCCAAATTTACTTGAGTATCTAAAAGAGCCAGGCGGGACATTTAAGTGGCGCATCATCGCTGGCACAAACCGCCTAAGCGCGCACAGCTACGGCATTGCGATCGATATAAATGTAAAAAAGAGCCACTACTGGCAGTGGAGCAAGGGCTATGAGAACTTGATCCCTGAAAAGATCGTGCGAGTATTTGAAAAGCATAAATTTATCTGGGGTGGACGCTGGAAGCACTTTGATACGATGCATTTTGAGTATCGCCCAGAGATGTTTGAGTAGATGAAAGATCAAATTTTAGAAATTTTATCTCGCTCAAATGTCTTTTTAACAGGCGGTGGCGGTGTTGGCAAGAGCTATCTAACCGCCTCCATCATCAGACACTACAAAGAAAATTTCAAAAACGTCGTCATCCTTGGCTCAACTGGCATAAGTGCTGTTAGCCTTGGGGGCGTGAGCTTGCATAGCTTTTTTAAATTTGGCTACTGCAAGGACTATGAGGAGCTAAGACGGCTTGACTACCGCCAAAAAGATAAGCTAAGCAAACTACGAAATATGCTAGATGCTTGCGATCTGCTTGTAATTGATGAAATTTCGATGGTTAGCTCAAATGTTATGGAGATGATAAGATACCGCTTGCTTACGTCTAAATTTAAGGGCAGGGTGCTTATAGTGGGCGACTTTTATCAGTTGCCACCCGTGCAAAAAGAGCAAAGTGAGAGCAAACTTTTTAACTTTTTATACGCCTTTAACTCCAGCGCGTGGGAGGATATGAAATTTACAAATGTTGAGCTTTTGCTCTCAAAACGCACAAATGATCTTAAATTTTATGAAATTCTCTCTCGTCTTAGAGTTGGTGAGCTAGATGATGAGATGATGGCTTATATCGAGAGCTTGCGAGTGGGAGCTATCGAGCCAGATAGCGAGACTAGCGTGCTTTTTGGTAGAAACGCCGAGGCTGAGATGCTAAATCAAAAGAGACTTCTTGCGCTTAACGCACCGCTTGAAATTTCAAACTCGGATGTGCTTGTTATGGATGAAAATTTAGACAAAAAAGAGTTTGAAAAGTGGGCAAACACGCTAAATATCTCGCGAAATTTGGAGATGAAGATAGGTGCAAAAATCATCTTTACTTCAAATAAATGGGGCGAGTACTATAACGGCGAGCAGGGCAAGATCATGCAAATTTTAAAAGAAAATGGCGCCATTTCAAGCGTGATCGTGCAAAAAGATAGCGGCGAGATATGCGAGATAGAAAAGTGCGCTTATAACTTTTGCGCGCTAAATTTAAACGAAGACGAGATCGAGGAGAACGTGCAGGCTTCGCTTTATCAGTTTCCATTTAAACTTGCCTATGCGCTAACTATCCACAAGTCTCAAGGCATGAGCATAAATTCGCTCATTTGCAACATTAACCACATCTTTGCTAAAGGACAGCTCTACGTCGCACTTTCTCGCGCGGTAAATCCTAAAAATTTAAAACTTTTTTATGATAAGAAAAATGATTTTAGGCAGCATTTAAGAAAAGTGGTTAAAATTGACGACGAAGTTAAGAAATTTTACCAAGAAAACGTATTTTTGCATATTAAGGAGAGTTTATGAAAAAGCTATTTTTAAGCCTTGTTTTTGGCGTTTTTGCATTTGCAGACGTGCTAAAAGTGAGTGACTTTCAGACAGATATCTACTCAAAAGCTGGACAAAATTTAACAAAAAAGATTAGCATGAACCTTGAAGTTGTCGGACGTGATGTGGAGGAGAACGAAGCCTATGTGCTTGATGCGCTAAACGTCGTGGTTGGCAGCTTTTACGTGGAGGATATCCTAACCTCAATGGGAAAAGAGAAATTTAAAGAGCTTTTTATGAAATACGCAGCCAAAAAGCACTCGCTTGATATCGATGATGTGCTTATTTTAAACATCAAAGTGATAAATAATCTAGAGCTAAGCGAGATCATAAAGGCGATAAAAAGCCAAAATTTATGCTCTGATCCAAGCGTAAATGAAGATGTGATGACAAAGCCAGAAAAGAAGAAAAAAGGCAACGAGATCATCGTCGCACCTGATCCAAATGACGTGGTGCAAAAGCCGATCGATCTAAATAATGTGCAAGAATTTGGAAAAGACTTCGGAGAGAAGTGAGTAAATTTGGCTAAAAGCTAGCCAAATTTATTGATTTACGATGTCGTAACCTTGTGGGATGACTGGAGTTAGCGTCTCTTTTGGGATGAGCGCGTCTTTTACGGGGTTGCTTAGAGTGATTTTTATCTTATTTGATAGTTTGTCTTTATAATCAATCGTCGTTGGAAGCGTGTTTTTGATCGTTATAAAGTACTCAACCCCGTCATATATCGCCTTATAAAGTGTCGGCTGAATTTGCTCTGCGTGAGCTAAGACCTGCGTCAAATTTGGTGTATCATCTAGTCTTGAGATGATGGCTTGCTCGAGCTCATCCTCGATCACGACCACTTTGTCTTTATCAAAGTAAATTCTCTTTGGCGTTGGACTTTCATATATCCAAAGCGCAGTGTTGTCGCTTTTAGCGTAAAATCTACCCTTATAATTTACACTCTTGCCTTCGCTAAAGACAGTTTGAGTAAAGTCACTTTGCAGGCTTTTAAAATTTAAGCCAGCGCCAAATGAGCAAACTGCGACAAGAGATGCAACTAAAAATTTTCTCATTTTTTATCCTTTTTTGGCGTATTCTAGCCCAGTTTAATTAAATAAATAGTTAAACTATGCTAAGATCCAAAGTTTAAAAATTTAGGAAGGTAAAGTAATGATTTCATCGGTATTTAGAAAGATTTTTGGCACGAAAAACGATAGAGAAGTCAAAAAATACATAAAACGTGTGGCGCAGATAAACGCGCTAGAGCCTACTTATGAAAAGATGAGCGATGATGAGCTTAAGATCAAATTTAGCGAGTTTAAAGCCCAAGTCGTCGAAGAAAAAGTCACTTTAGATCAAATTTTAAATGATGTTTTTGCGATCGTTAGAGAGGCTAGCAAAAGGGTGCTTAAGATGCGCCATTTTGATGTGCAGCTAATCGGCGGCATGGTACTAAACGAGGGCAGGATCGCTGAGATGAAGACAGGCGAGGGTAAGACCTTGGTTGCGACTTTGCCAGTTATCTTAAACGCGATGACCGGTAAGGGCGTGCATGTAGTAACAGTAAATGACTACCTTGCAAAGCGTGACGCGACGCAAATGGGTGAGCTTTATAACTTTTTAGGCTTAAGCGTAGATGTGATACTAAGCGGCGGATACGATGATGAAGTAAGACAAGCTGCCTATAACGCTGACATAACATACGGCACAAACTCAGAATTTGGCTTTGACTATCTGCGTGATAATATGAAATTTGAAGCTAGCCAAAAGGTGCAAAGAGGCCATAACTTCGTCATCGTAGACGAGGTCGATAGTATCTTGATAGATGAGGCTAGAACGCCACTTATCATCTCTGGTCCAACAAACCGCACGCTTGATGGCTATATAAGAGCCGATCAAGTCGCAAAACAGCTTACCAGAGGCACTCCAGCTGATCCAAACGTGCCAGGCTCAAAGCCAACTGGCGACTTTATAGTAGATGAAAAAAATAGAACGATAATGATCACAGAAGCTGGCATAAGCAAGGCTGAAAAGCTCTTTGGGGTTGAAAATTTATACAACCTTGAAAATGCCGTGCTAAGCCACCACTTAGATCAAGCTCTAAAGGCGCACAATCTCTTTGAAAAAGACGTTCATTATGTTGTAAAAGATGGTGAGGTTGTTATTGTTGATGAATTTACAGGACGTCTAAGCGAGGGCAGGCGCTTTAGTGAGGGACTTCACCAAGCGCTTGAAGCAAAAGAGGGCGTTAAAATCCAAGAAGAGAGCCAAACGCTAGCTGATACAACCTACCAAAACTACTTTAGGATGTATAAAAAGCTTGCAGGTATGACTGGTACGGCTCAAACTGAGGCTACCGAGTTTTCTCAAATTTACAACCTTGATGTCATCTCGATCCCAACAAACGTGCCAGTTAAGAGGATCGATCAAAACGACCTTATCTATAAAACTCAAAACGAGAAATTTAAAGCTGTCATTGACGAGATCAAAAAAGCTCACGAGAAGGGTCAGCCAGTGCTTGTAGGAACTGCAAGTATCGAGCGCAGTGAGGTGCTTCACGAGATGCTTAAAAAAGCTGGCATCCCACACTCTGTGCTAAATGCTAAAAACCACGAAAAAGAGGCCGAGATTATCGCACAAGCTGGCGTAAAAGGCGCTGTGACTATCGCTACAAATATGGCTGGACGTGGTGTTGATATCAGGATAAATGACGAGGTGAGAGACCTTGGCGGCCTATATATTATCGGCACCGAAAGGCACGAAAGTAGAAGGATAGATAATCAGCTCCGTGGCCGTGCTGGACGTCAGGGCGATCCTGGTATGAGTAGATTTTATCTAAGCTTAGAGGACAATCTTTTAAGGATTTTTGGTAGCGACCGCATAAAAGCGATCATGGATAGGCTTGGTATCGACGAAGGCGAAAGTATCGAGAGCCGCATGGTGACAAGAGCTGTTGAAAATGCTCAAAAGAAAGTTGAGAGCTTGCACTTTGAGGCTAGAAAGCACTTGCTTGAGTATGACGACGTGGCAAATGAGCAAAGAAAGACCATCTATAAATACCGCGACGAACTACTTGATAAAAACTACGATATGAGCGAGAAGATAGCTCAAAACAGAGTTGAATATGCTACAAATTTACTTGATACGGCTGAAATTTTCCATGGCGGTTTGAAAGATGACTACGATATTAAAAATTTATGCTCTATCATCCTTGCGGACTGCGGCGAAGAGATCGACGAGAGCGAGCTAAAAGGGCTAGAGTATAATGAACTAGTAGAAAAAATAGCGCAAATTTTAGAGGTTAGATATAACGAAAAAATGAGCGTGCTAAACGAAGAGCAAAGAAAAGATATAGAGAAAATTTTATACCTTCAAGTGCTTGATAATGCGTGGAGAGAGCATCTTTATCAGATGGATATCCTAAAAACTGGCATCGGTCTAAGAGGGTATAATCAAAAAGATCCGCTAGTTGAATATAAAAAAGAGAGCTACAACCTCTTTATGGAGCTAGTTGGCAGACTAAAAACTGAGAGCGTTAAAACGCTTCAAATCGTTAGATTTAAGAGCCGCGAGGAGCAAGAAGAGCAAGCTAGGATGATGCTAGAAGCTAGTCAAAATGCTGAAAATGAGCCTCTAAACTACAACAACCAAGGCGAAGATGAAAATTTTACGCCAGAAAAAAAGATACCAAGAAACGCTCCATGCCCTTGCGGAAGCGGTAAAAAATATAAAGATTGCCACGGCAAAAGTGGCCCTAAAAAAGGCATATTTGCTTAAAATTTCTACTTTTAAGGCGCCAAAGCGCCTTAATCTTTTAAAGGCTATTTGATGACAAGCTTACCAAAGTACCTACTTTTTAAATATTTAAGATTTGATAAAACTCAGCCATTTATCGCTCTAAGTGCCTTGCTCGCCTTTCTTGGTGTTAGCATTGGTCTTATGGTTTTGATCGTTGCCATGGCTATTATGAACGGATTTGATAAAGAATTTGAGCGCAAACTTTTTACGATGAACTATCCTATAACCGTTCAAAGCGCCTTTAAAGGATCGATCGATGATGGCTTTGTAGATGAGCTAAAGGCTAAATTTAGCGACCTTAAATTTAGTCCATATATCAGCACGCAGGTCATCTACCGCTCGGCAAATGCACTTGAAGGCGGGCTAATTTATGGCGTAAATTTTAAAGATGAAAAGCAGATAAACTCAGTCGTAAACGAAGCTTTAAAAGACAAAGAGTTAGAGGGCTTTGAGATACTTGTGGGAAGTGGCATAATGAGTGAGTTTAGACTAAGAGATGATGAAAAACTAACGCTTATCTTTACAAAGGCTGATCCTGCTGGCTTTTCGCTAACGCCAAAGATGAAGCGCTTTGACATCGGCGGCTCATTTACATCTGGGCTAATCGCTTACGACAAGGCGTTTTCATATACTTCTGTCGAGGCTTTGAGGAAAATTTTGGACTATCCAAAGGGCGTTTATGATGGAATTCACATCTTTTCAAACAAGCCATTTGATGATATAAAAAGGGTGCGCGAAGGCCTTCCAGCAGGCACGGTTGCCATTGGCTGGTGGGAGCAAAATGGCAACTTTTTCTCAGCTCTCGCACTTGAAAAAAGAGCACTTTTTATAGTTTTGATGCTCATTATCCTTGTGGCGTCGCTAAATATCATAAGCTCGCTACTAATGACCGTGATGAACCGCAGGCAGGAGATCGCCTTGCTTCTAGCACTTGGAGCTAGCAAAGGCGAGATAAAAAGAAGCTTCTTTTATCAAGGGCTAGTAATAGGTGGAGGCGGCATCATATTTGGCTTAGTGCTTGGTTTTTTGGGGCTATTTTTACTTGGAAATTTCAACATCATAGACCTGCCAGCTGACGTTTATGGCTCAAGCAAACTACCACTTGAACTCTCAACCATCGATCTTGTGCTGATCGTAGTTGGGGCTGTGTTTATCGTGGCTATCTCGTCTTACTATCCAGCTAAAAAAGCCACAGAGGTAAATGTCCTTCAAACTTTAAGAAATGAGTAAAAGCCTGGCAAAACTAGGCTTTAAATTTGATTTTTAAAAGCATATTATTTTCTAATATGCTTTTTTTAATTTGCAATAAATTCTATTTTTATCTTTTAATAGCTCATCAATTTTTAATTCTTTGCCATTTATATCTAAATGATACTGTGGCTAGACAAATTTTTAGCTTCTTATTGTCTCTATTGTTTCTTATATAATCAAATTATTTAAACGAACTTAACAAAAATCGTGTTTTAAGAAGCTAAATCTACTACGCTCTTACGTCGTGGTCGATCTTGCATTGAAGGGCTTCATGAACAAGGGTTTTTGCCATGACGCGCTCCTCGCTTATTAGGTGGAAATTTGCACCTAGCTCGCCAAAGATATCTTTGTTGCCCTCGCCATTTGCTTTGATGATCGTTTGGATATTTGCTCCGTAGTCTTTGATCTTTTGCGCGATCAGCTCAACTCTTTGCTCATTATTTACAGTTATGATGACAGCGGCTGCGTCGTCTAGGCAGGCATTTTCAAGGGTGTTGCTTTGAAGCACGTTTCCTAAAAATACATTTTCCCCGCGGCTCCTACCAAGCTCGACTAGGCTGATGTCGTTATCAAGCACGATGTATAAAAGCTTTGTCTCTTTTAGCCTTAAAACGACCTCTTGACCGAGCCTATCATAGCCAAAGACCACGATGTGATTTTTTAGTTTTTGTGGCTTTAAGGTCTCGTTTGACTCAACTACCACCTCACGCTCTACAAGATCAGCTAAGACATCAAGCTTTTTAAGTATAAAAGGTGTTGCAAACATCGATATAACAGAGGCTGCGATGAAAATTTGAGCTGTTTGGATATCAAGTAAATTTCTAGTAGTCATCAGCCCAAAGACAGCCAGTGCAAATTCGCCGATCTGACAGACGCTAAGCGCGGTCTTAGCAGCGACCCTGCGTTTTAAGTAGATATTTAAAACGGCAAAAACGACGATGGCTTTTACGACCATTATGCTAAAGACTAAACCTAGAACTAGCCAGATATTTGAGAGCACGACTACAAAATTTATCTGCATGCCAACGGTTATGAAAAACAGTCCAAGAAGCAGATCTCTAAAAGGTATGAGATCGACCTCGATCTGGTGCTTATATTGAGTCTCTGCCATCATCATACCAGCTAAGAATGCACCAAGAGAGTATGAAAAGCCAAAGAAGTGAGCTAGCGTGCTAGCACCAACGACCAAAAAGAGGATCGTTGCGATAAAGACCTCTTGAGAGTTTGTCTGAACGACTTTGTAAAATATCCAGTTGATGACGTATTTGCCGAGCAAAAATAGCACAACGATAAGGATAACCGCACTCGTAAATGTCTTTAGCAAAAGCTCATTTATCGAGGCATCTTGCGAGCTAAACATATCTATCATAAGCAAGATCGGGATAACGGCGATATCTTGAAATAGCAAAATTCCAAGCGCCTTTCTACCATAAATTTTACTCACATCGCCATTGTCATTTAGTGTTTTTAGCACGATCGCAGTTGATGATAGAGCAAAGGCAAGACCTGCGATAAGCGCTGTCTCGTCCTTTAGATGAAGCGCGTAGTAAAGCATCACGCCCATCACAAAGCCGCTTAAACAAACTTGCAGACCGCCATTTAGAAAGACCTCTTTTTTCATGCTCATCAGGTGCTTAAAACTAAACTCAAGTCCGATCGTAAACATCAAAAATGCGATACCAAATTCAGCTATATGAGAAATTTCATCGTTGCTTTTTAGGTTGAAAAACTCAGATATAAGCGTGCCGGTTACGATGTAACCGATGATGGTTGGTATCTGAAATTTCTTAAATATGACATTTAGTGCGACTGAGATCGCAGCGACAAGCAAGAAGCCTTCTAAAATTTGTTCCATATATTATTTTTTGCCTTCGTAAAATACAAGATCAAAGCTACTTTTTCTCTTCACAAGCGATCTTTTGGTGCTAGTTTGACTGGTAGCTTCGTGTAATTTTTTATTTAAATCATCAATAGTTGATTCTAAATCGTCAATTTTCTCTTTTAGCTGAAGTATCACATCAACACCTGCTAAATTTACGCCAAGCTCACGGGTTAAATTTAGTATAGTTTTTACACGATCAACGTCTTTTTGTGAGTAGAGCCTCATCTTGCCATCTGTTCTTGAGGGTTCAACTAGTCCTTCTCTTTCGTATTGTCTTAAAGTTTGTGGATGTATGCTTAAAACCTTTGCTACAACGCTTATTAAAAAAAGTGGTTCTTCGTAATTTTGCATTTTTTACTCCGGTAATTTTTCTTTTAACTCTTTTACTAAGCCCTCGTCAAGCTCACTGATATTTGGAAGTTTTACCCTAGCTTTTAAGTAAAGATCGCCAAAAATTCCACTCTTTCTGTTTTGCACGCCGTATCCTTTCAAGCGGATCTTCGTGCCTGTTTTTGAGTTCTCAGCGATTTTGATGGTTACATCTTTTTTATATGTATGCACATTTATCTTGCCGCCAAAGAGCATAGTTTTTAGTGGAATTTCTACATCTTTATAAAGATCATCTCCGACTCTTTCATACTCGTCGCTTGGCTCAACGCTAATGGCAAGTATAAGATCGCCAGTTTGACCGCCAGCACTCTTGCCTTTGCCTTTTATGCGAAGTTTTTCGCCGCCTTCTATGCCGCTTGGGATCTTTATCTTTATGCTTTCTCCATTAAAATTTATCTTGTGTTCGCCGCCAGTTACAGCCACGTCAAATGGTATAGAAATTTTGGCATTTACGTCTAGATCAGCTCCGCCAAAGCCAAATCCGCCTCCACCAAAGCCTTCAAATCCTTCAAAACCTCCGCCAAAGCCACCGCTAAATTTAGCGCCGCCCCCACCAAATCCGCCTGAGAAGATATTTTTCAAGATATCGTTTAGATCGCCCATATCGGCTGAACCTCTGGCAAAGTCGTGGAAATTTTGACCGCCAAACATATTATCGCCATATTGATCATACTGGGCACGTTTTTTCTCGTCACTTAAAATTTCATAAGCAGCGTTTATCTCTTTAAATTTATCCTCTGCTCCAGGGTCTTTGTTGATGTCTGGGTGGTACTTTCTAGCAAGTTTTCTATAAGCTTTTTTTATCTCGTCGCTTGATGCGCCTTTTGAAACTCCTAAAGTTTCATATAAGCTTTCGCTCATATATTCTCCTTATGTTTTTTGACACGGATTATATCACAAAACTTTAGTCTATGCAAGTCAAGTTTATTTTTATTTACAAAGGAGAAAAAAGCGTTAAGATTTTATTTTTAAGCTCTATTTATAATTTCAAGACATTTTCAATTTAAAGGAAAAAAATGAAAAAATTTATGCTAATTTCATTAGCGGCGGCTTCTTTGCTAATGGGAGCTGATATTAAATTTAACGAAGCAAACCAAGATGTAACTAGAGTTTCGCCGTTAAGTGATAAAAATAGTGTACTTTCATACTATGACTCTATCGCTCAGGCAAAACTTTCAGTTGTAAATATCTCAACTACAAAAACAGTAAGCAACGCAGGCATCGAACAGATGTTTAATGACCCGTTTTTTAATGAATTTTTTGGATTTAACTTTGCAAAACCAAAAGAGAAAGAAAAGACAACCTCTCTTGGCTCTGGCGTCATCATCTCAAATGACGGCTACATCGTTACAAACAACCACGTCATCGAAGATAGCGACCAGATCGTTGTTACCTTGGCAAAGGGTGGCAAGGAGTATAAAGCAAAGCTAATAGGTAGCGATCCAAAGACCGATCTAGCCGTTATAAAGATAGAGGCAAATGGGCTAAATGCGATCACATTTGCCGACTCATCAAAGCTGCTTGATGCGGACGTAGTCTTTGCCATAGGCAATCCATTTGGCGTAGGCGAGAGCATCACTCAAGGCATCGTTTCAGGGCTAAATAAAGATGATATCGGACTTAATCA
Organism: Campylobacter concisus; assembly: GCF_003048375.1. NCBI lineage: Bacteria > Pseudomonadati > Campylobacterota > Epsilonproteobacteria > Campylobacterales > Campylobacteraceae > Campylobacter > Campylobacter concisus. Next base: position 841,321 of record NZ_CP021642.1, read on the forward strand.
ATATGAAAATTTCATCCAAACAGACGCCTCTATAAACCCTGGCAACTCAGGTGGCGCTTTGGTTGATAGCAGGGGCTATTTAGTTGGTATAAACTCAGCCATACTTTCAAGAAGTGGTGGCAACAACGGCATTGGCTTTGCTATACCATCAAATATGGTAAAAGATATCGCTAAAAAGCTGATAACTGACGGTAAGATCGAGCGTGGTTTTATCGGCGTTACGATCGCAAATTTAACTGATGAGCAAAAAGAGCTTTACACAAATAAAGAAGGCGCTTTAATAAGCGGCGTAGAGCAGGGCATGCCAGCAGATGAAGCAGGGCTAAAAAGAGGCGACTTGGTTATTTCAGCAAACGGCAAAGCTATCAAAAACGCAAATGATCTTAAAAATTTCATCGGCTCACTAACTCCAAATAGCAGCGTTGATATAACTTACGAGCGATCAAATAAAGTGATGAATACAAAAATCAAGCTTGTAAATATGGATCACAACGCAAAAGATGCGACAAAAAGCGTCATCATCGAAGGTCTTAGCGTTAGTAATCTAAGCGATGAGATAAGATTTAAATATAAGATCAGCCCAGACACTCAAGGTGTGCTTGTAACTGACGTAAAATCTGGCTCAAAGGCTGAAGACTTTGGCTTTGAAAGAGGTGATGTGATCGTTCAAGTTGGCGAAGAGAGCATAAAAGATCTTCAAACTTTTGCAAGCACTGTCAAAAACGCAAAAGGTAAAAAGACGCTAGTGTGGATAAACCGCGGTGGCATCATGCAAGGTCTTGTTATAAAATAACCACTTAAGAGCTGAAATTTCAGCTCTTAACTCTTTTAAATTTTTAAAACCTTTATCTGCTATAATCCTTAAAAATAAATTTACATCAGGAAAGATCATGACTAGAATTTTAATGATAGAAGATGATATGGAGCTTGCTGAAATTTTAACCGAATACCTAGAAAACTACGATATCAAAGTAACGACGGCTGAAGAGCCATATATCGGACTATCTACCTTAAATACGAGCGAATTTGACCTAGTTATCCTTGATCTTACGCTCCCTGGCATGGACGGACTAGAGGTTTGCAAAGAGATAAGAAAAAAGCACAACATCCCTATAATCATCTCAAGCGCAAGGCACGATATAACGGACAAAGTAAATGCCCTAGATAACGGCGCGGATGATTATTTGCCAAAGCCTTATGACCCACAAGAGCTTCTTGCTCGCATCAAAAGTCATCTAAGAAGGCAGAGTATTGCCCCTGCAAATGAGGCAAGAAATTTAAACAAAGACTTGGTACTAAAAGAATTTGAGCGAGAAATTTTATTTAAAGGCAGTGTCTTAAATTTAACCGCAGCGGAGTATGACATCTTAAAATATCTGCTTCAAAAAGAGGGTGGGGCGGTCACTAGAGAGGAGCTCATCTACAACTGCGAGAGCATAAATGAAGATAGCTCAAACAAAAGTATCGACGTCATCATCGGTAGAATTCGCCAAAAACTAAATGAAAATCCAAAAGAGCCAAAATACATCCACGCGATCCGCGGCATCGGCTACAAGTTGGTTCTTTGATGCCAAGATCTTCTATATTTATCACGATAACGTTTATCTTTGGACTTGCGCTCGTTTCGATATTTCTAGCCTTTTTGTGGCTCATGGGCTTTGACAAGCAAAACTACACAAGAGAGCTAAATAACAAATACTCAAACGTCGCTAGGACAAATTTGCTCTACATGGGTGGCATCATAAACAAAGCCCAGTATGACCGTCAGCTCTCAAACATCGACATGCCAGAGATCACCGCCAAAAATGAAAAAGAAGAAATTTTAAAAAATGCAGCCGTTTTAGAAGAAATTTCAAGTGATCTTGGATCAAGTGCTATCTTGCTTTATGATAAGCATCACTACCTAAAGATCGAGCATTTAGACGAGCTAAAGCTTTTGATGGATAAGGAATTTCAGCCATATAGATACGAGGTGATAAAGGCTGTGTTTGCCGTAGTTGCGGTCATTTTGCTGGCTGCTTATATATTTGTCATCTATAAGATAAAACCGCTTAGAAAGCTAAAGCGTCAGATCGTGAAATTTGCAAATGGCGAGCTTGACGGCGTGCAAAATGTCGGCAACGGCAAGGATGAAATTTCTGAAGTTTCAGAGGCATTTTATGAGGCTGTTTGTCAGATCAAAGCACTAAATGACTCAAGGCATCTTTTCTTAAGAAATATCATGCACGAGCTAAAAACGCCTATCACAAAGGGGCTAATCGCCGCTCAAATGATAGAAAAAAGCAAAAATCAAGAGAGGCTAATCTCTGTCTTTCACAAGCTTGAAAATTTAATAAACGAGCTTGCAGCGATCGAGCAGATCACTTCAAAGATAGGACTTACCAATAAAACGCCTTGTCTTATGAGAGATCTCATTGATGAGGCTATCGATATAGCGATGATTGAAAAGGAGCATGTTGGCATCAGCGAGCTTGATGAGGTTAGGGTGATGGTTGATTTTAAGCTATTTTCAGTCGCTATAAAAAATATGATAGATAATGGCATAAAGTACTCAACCGATAAGCACGTAAATATCATGGTTAGCAAGGATCATATGAAATTTATAACCCAAGGCGAGAAGCTAAAAAATGACCTTGACTTTTACATCCAGCCATTTATAAAAGGCGAGGATGCGCAAAAGAGCTTTGGTCTAGGTTTATATATAGTTAGCAATATCCTTGAGGCCCATGGGCTAAAATTTGGCTACGAATACAAAAACGGAATGAATGTCTTTGTTTTTGAGAATTTACAAGATATAATAGCGGCTTAAAATAAAAACCGTAAATAAAGGGAGTGAAAAAATGGCGGCAAAAATCTTCTCAGCAGTTGATCTTTTATCAATAATCGATCTTGAGATAGCAATAATCAAACGCTACAAAAACGTAAAGGACTATGCGAAAAATTTATCTTTGATATATTTTTCTTTACCAAACAGCAAAGAGTACGGCGAAATTTTTGAGAAAATTTTAAGACAAACTGACGTCGTTATAAGAGAAAATGAGCACTATGTAGTCGTGCTTCACGGCACAAACGAGAGAGGCGCTAGCGAGCTACTAACTGGCATACAAGAGTTTTTAAACGCTGAGCCAGTCGATCTTGTAGTGAGCTATCCAAGAGACGGCAAAGACGCAAAAGAGCTTACTATCAAGCTACAAGATGAGATCAAGGACAACTACGGTGTTTTACTAGAAATGCTAGTAAATAACGACAAATTTGAAGTTTTTGAAGATATCGTTTGATCTAAATTTGGAGGATGATTGGAGAATTTACTACTATTTTTTGCAGTTTTACTGATAGTTAGCATTTTATTTAGCAAAATCTCTGATAAATTTGGAATTCCTTCTTTAATAATATTTCTAGGCGTTGGCATGCTAGCTGGCTCAGATGGCTTGCTGGGCGTAAATTTTGATGATCAAATGATCGCTCAAAATGTCGGCATGCTAGCACTTATTTTTATACTTTATGCTGGTGGGCTAGATACTGATTTTGCAGCGATTAAACCTATCTTTGGTAGAGGTTTAGCACTTGCTACACTTGGTGTTTTCTTAACTGCGCTAGCCATCGCTCCAGTTGCAAAATATCTGCTTGATTTTACCTGGGCGGAGGCCTTTTTGCTAGGCTCCATTATCTCTTCGACAGACGCAGCAGCGGTATTTGCCATACTAAGAGCTAAGAAAATTTCACTTAGAAATAGCATTGCGCCATTGCTTGAACTTGAATCTGGCTCAAACGATCCAATGGCGATATTTCTAACTATGACGATCATTCAAATGATCTCACTAAATAGCACTCCAAGTGCGTCAGAGTGGGCGATCACACTTGTTAAGCAGTTTGGCATAGGTATCGCTATGGGCTATTTATTTGGCGTTGCTTTGCCAGCCATCTTTAATAGACTTCGCCTAAAAAGCTGGGGCCTTTATCCAGTTTTTTCTATCGCTTGGATATTGCTTTTATATACGCTTTGCTTTAAAATCGGTGGCAATGGCTATTTGGCTGTTTATATTGCTGGAATTTTTATAAATAAAAAAGAGTTTTCTCACAAGAAAAATTTAGTCGGTTTTCACGACGGTATCGCTTGGACGATGCAAATAGTTGTCTTTTTAACACTTGGCCTTTTGGTAAATCCATCACAACTTCCTGCAACTGCGCTGTTAGCGCTTGTTTTGGCCTTGTGGCTTATGTTTTTTGCAAGACCACTTGGTGTTTTTGCATCGCTTGCATTTTCAAAATTTAAGATAAATGAGCAAATTTTTATCTCTTGGGTTGGACTAAGAGGTGTTGTGCCAGTTGTGCTAGCTACCTATGTTTATGTCGATGGCGTACGTGATGCGGATATGATTTTTAACATTATATTTTTTATGGTTTTGATTTCGATTTTGATACAGGGCATGTCGCTTGGCTTTGCAGCTGATAAATTTAAGGTTAAAGAGAGTGAGCAAGAGGATGTTAAGGCAGTAGAAAACTCTCCGATCTTAAGCTATACGCTTCGCCAGCACACCATCCACCATGGCTCAAAACTAATTGGCAAAGATTTGGCTCAGCTTGAGCTTCCAACTGAGTTTTTAATAATCCTAATAAAGCGTAAAAACGAATATCAAAAGCCAACTGGCTCAACAATCTTTGAAGAAAATGATCTGTTGTTGATACAATGCGAAAATCAAGTGCTTTATCAAGATACGATTAAGTATTTGACCTATTAAAATTTGATAAAACTTGCCACATTTCATTTCTCTTTGTAAATTTTAAAACTTTACTCGCTTGCCTTAGCAGGCTACTAAATTTAGGCTACACTTCGTTTAGTACTAAATTTAGAGCCGTGATATGCTCGCTCATAAATTTTAAAATTTGCCAGAGTTTTTAGCCGCATGTGGCACGATAGTGCTATCGCATGCACTTCTAACGTGCGAGGGGTTTGGGGGATTTAAAAAGGTGGATAAGAGGACGGCTTTGCTTCGCAAGCTCGCAACTGCAAGCAGACCGTAACTCGAGTCCCCTTGTCTCCCTTTTGGATAATTTGAATAAAAAGAAATTTATAAATTTAATCAAACTGTCTTTGCAAATTTTAAAATTCCATTCACTCGCAAGAGTTGGCTACTGATTTTAGGTCTCGCAAAGCTTGCCACTAAAATCAGAGCCGAAATTACTCGCTCATGGAATTTTAAAATTTGCTAGAGCTTCATATATACAAAATTACCTACTCAAATTTGACTTCACTAACCGCTTAGCTTAAATTTTTAGAGCCAAAACAAATCCGTTCAGTATCATTTTATTTTGCTTTTTATAAAATCACCAAAGCACTAGCAAAATGGGAGGCAAAATGCTTGATGATATCATCCTTGCTGTCTTAGTATATTTCGCAACATTCTTATTTATGTTTTTTATACTCGCCTTTTTTGCATTTTGGTATATAAGCGTGCCGCTACTTGTCATCTATATCGTTATAAAATTTATAAGGCATGCAAAAGAGTGCGAGAGGATATGCGGCAAGCTTGAGTAAATTTTAAATTTCTAGCCCAAAATGAGCTAGAAAAAAATAGAAAATTCTATTCTAAGGCTTGAGCCAGATCAGCTATCAGATCCTCGGCATTTTCAAGACCTATACTAACTCTTATCAGCTCTTTTGTGATGCCAGCTTTGATGAGTTCTTCGCTGCTTAGCTGCTGGTGAGTTGTCGAGGCTGGGTGTGTGATGAGTGACTTTGTATCGCCGATATTTACTACGATCTTAAAGAGTTTTACGCGCTCTAGCATCTTTTTTGCGCGCTCAAAGCTATCAGTCTCAAAGCAAAAAAGTCCATTTGCCATGCCATCTTTAAAGTATTTTTGCGCCTTTGCGTGATCTACGTTGTCGGCAAGCCCTGGGTATGCCACACTTTTTATATGTTTGTGAGAGTTTAGAAATTTAGCCACTTTTAGCGCGTTTTGCGAGTGTCTTTCAACCCTAACAGCAAGCGTTTCAAGCCCTTGTATGAGCTGCCAAGAGTTAAACGGAGATATCACAGCGCCGATGTCGCGCACGATAGCAAGCCTCATTCTTAGCGTGTAGATATCAAAACGATCCGTCATATCAGCATAGACGATGTCGTGATAGCTCGCATCTGGCACGTTAAAGTGCTCATATCTCTTGTTGCCTTTTAGTTTTTCGTTTAGGTGATTTGCACTTACAACCACGCCTGCTAGACTAAGGCCCTGACCGCTCATATATTTGCTAGCGCTATGCACGCAAACATCGACACCGTGGCGAAGTGGCTGAAAGATGATAGGTGTTGGCACTGTGTTATCAGTGATGCTGATAATGCCATATTTGTTTGCGATTTCTACGATTTTCTCGATATTTGGGATAGAAATTTGCGGATTTGAAAGCGTTTCAAAAAATATAGCCCTAGTTTTTTCGTCTATCAAGCCCTCCAGATCATCAGCAGTGTCGCTGTCAAAAACTCTAGCCTCTATGCCAAATCTTTTTAGCGTGTGCGTAAAAAGCACTGTTGTGCCGCCATAAATTTTCTTAGCGATGATGATATTATCGCCTGCTTGGGCTAAATTTATGATGCTGTAAAACAAAGCTGACTGACCGCTTGCCGTCGCTATCGCAGCGGCTCCGCCCTCAAGTGCGGCGACCCTTTTTTCAAAGATATCTGTCGTTGGGTTGCTAAGTCTTGTGTAGATGTAGCCGTTATCTTTTAGATCAAACCTAGCAGCTGCTGTCTCGGCACTTCCAAAGTCATAAGCTGTGCTTTGAAAAATAGGCACAGCCATCGTGCCAAAGCCCTCGTTTGTATCGTAGCCTACGTGGATCGCAGCGGTTTCTTGCCTCATTTTTGCTCCTTGTTTAAGTAATTTTGGCGTAAATTATACATTAGCAAAGCCAAAATTTAGGGGATAAAATCAAATTTTGATATAATTTGCCAAAAAAAAGGAAAAATTTGAACCAAGTCACGGACAAATTTAAGCGTGTAAAATATCTTCGTGCGCTAGAAAAATTTGCAAAATCAGCGATAAACGGGCTAAAAAGAGATGACTTTGACGAGACTGAATTTCGCCAAAGAGTGGAGAAAAACGCGAAAGTCATCGAAAAAGTCGAAGCTGTTTATCTTGACCAGCCATACTCAAAGGCGCTAGAAAATTTTATAAATTTGCTTATCAAAAACGCCCAAAAAGAGGAGCTTTTAAAGGCGGCAAATCTACTTGATAAGCTAAAAAATCAAAAGACATATAAGAAAGAAAAACATAAAAATAAATTTAAGGATGAGGATTGAAAGTAGTTATTTTTGATATGGATGGCACGGTGATCGATAGTGGCGAGGCGATATATAAGACGGTAAATGAAGTAAGAGATGAGCTAAATTTGCCGCCACTTGAAAAAGAATTTATCATAAAAGCGATCAACGAGCCAGGTAGAAATTTGGCCCTTGAGTTTTATGGCATCGACACGCCAAGCAGGAGCTTAAAAGAGGGTTTTGAAGAGAAATTTAAGAAATTTTACGATGAGTGTGCGACTACCTATGAGGGTGTAAAAGAGCTTTTGCAAAAGTGCAAAGAGGCTCACTATAAGGTCGTTTTGGCAAGCAACGCACCGCACGATACGCTAGAGAAAATTTTAAAGAAAAATGAAATTTACGAGCTATTTGACGAGGTCATCGGCGCTAGCAAGGAGATACCGCAAAAGCCTGATCCTGTGATGCTTCACCTAGCTGTTAGTAGAACTAAAGCTAACAAGGCGATCTTTATAGGAGATAGCCTAAAAGACGAACTGGCCGCCAAAAACGCAAATATGCCATATGTACAAGTTTGTTGGGGATTTGGCGAGGAGAGCAAAACAGCCACTTATAACGCCAAAAATGTTAGCGAGGCTTGGGAGATAATATTAAATTTTTAACTTAGTTTTAATTGGCTATAATCTTAAGAAATTTTCAAAGAAACAGCGATGATAGATATATTTGAGGGCAGTGCGAGGGATAAATTTTATGACATTTTGTTTAACGCAAATGCCGTTTTAGTTAAAAACGAGATAGATAAAATTTTTGATAAATTTGTGGCTATGAGCGAGCTTTGCGAAAAGCATGGCGTTGGCGAAGATGAGATCAGAAATTTTATGGCCTTAGAGCAAGATAAAATTTATAACGGAGTAAATGACCTATATATCGAGCTTAGCGGAGAAATTTTAAGCCAAAATGAGTAAGGTTTTTGCGCTCATTGCTTTGCTAGCCGCTCTTGTCTTTGCAAAAGAGCCAAATTTTGACCCAAACTCGGTGCATACATTTGAGCTTAAAAAAGATGAGTGGGCGCGGGTCTTTATAACTGAAAAGCGAACTCAAAGGGTTGAAACGTTTGACTTTCGTTGGACGCTGTTTGATAGTACAAATATCACTGTGCAAAGCTTTTTTAGGCGCTATCCAAGGCAGATGGTCTTTTCGCTAAGACAAGGACAAAACACCTACATGCAGCGAGTTTTGCCTGATTTTATGATGCCGCCAAACGAGAGCGTGAGCCTTTATATATCATTTATTGATTTTAGGGACAAAAAGGCGCATTTTAGGGTGGCGCTGCTAGATGAGAGCAAGCGTGTGGATGTGGGTTTTAGAGATCCGCACGAGGATAAATAGAAGGATAAAAATGGATAAAATCGATGAAATAATGAGCAAATTTATAAGCGAGCTTGGCTACAAAGAGGCGTTTGAGATGTTTTTAAAGATAAGCTCAGGCAAGAAGCTACGCTCAAAACTTCTTTTAAAGATCGCAGGCGAGAGTGAAATTTCACTTAAGCTTTGCGCTATCATCGAGCTCATCCACCTTGCAAGCTTGCTTCACGACGACGTCATAGACGAGGCAAATATAAGACGTGGCAAACCAAGCATAAACGCACTTTTTGGCAGTAAAAACTCAGTCATGCTAGGCGACATCCTCTACTCAAAGGCTTATTTTGAGCTTACAAAATTTGATCCAAGTATCGCAGCTGTCATATCAGACGCGGTCAGCAAACTAAGCATCGGCGAGATGATGGATGTGAAAATGGCTGAAAATTTTAATGAAAACGAGCAAGAATACTTAAAAATGATCTACTATAAAACAGCTGTTTTGATAGAAGCTACGGCTATTTGTGGGGCAAAGCTAGCTGGCAAAGATAGCGAGAAATTTGGCATTTATGGCAAAAATTTAGGTCTTGCATTTCAGATCGTTGATGATATCTTAGACATCACTCAAGATGAAAAAACGCTTGGCAAACCAGCACTTAACGACTTTGTCGAGGGCAAAACGACACTTCCTTACATTTATCTTTATAAGAGCCTGGACGAGGCTGGTAGGGCAAAGCTTAGATCGCTTTGGGCAAAGAAGTTAAACGCGGACGAAATTTTATGGCTAAAAGAAAATTTTGATAAAACTAGCTCACTTAGCAAAGCTATAAGCGAGGCAAAAAGGCTTGGAGCTGAAGCAATAGAAGCGATAAGAGAGTATAAAAACGCTGAGCTTGAAGGGATCATAAAAAGCATGATAGATAGGGAATTTTGATGCACTATTTAGACATAAGTTTTACATATAAAAACACTGATATTTCGGTCAGAGAGAAGCTTGCCTTTGATAGTGACGAGAAAAAAGAGCAAATTTTAAAACTGATAAACTCAAACAAAAACATAAAAGAGAGCATGGTGCTAAACACCTGCAACCGCGTCGAGATCATAGCTAGCGTAGAGGATGTAAAGGCCGCTACTGCTCATATCATCAGGTGTATGTCGATATTTTCAGGCGTTTTTGAAGATGAGCTTTATGAGAGAGCTGACATCTATGAAAACAGCGGTGCTGCACACCACCTATTTGCCGTGGCAAGCTCGCTTGATAGCCTAGTAGTTGGCGAAACGCAGATCGTTGGCCAGCTAAAAAATGCCTTTAAATTTGCCTATGATAACAACTCATGTGGCGAAGATATCAGCAAGATCATCCACTACGCATGTAAGTGCGCTGCCAAGGTTAGAAACGAAACTCAAATTTCTAAAAACCCGATCTCAGTTTCAAGTGTAGCCGTGGCAAAGGCAAAAGAAATTTTTGGCACGCTTGAAGGTAAAACGGCTATCGTCGTGGGCGCTGGCGAGATGGGCGAGCTAGCAGCAAAGCACCTCATATCAAGCGGCGCAGAGGTTATCATCATAAACAGAAGCTCTGAGCGCGTCGAGCAGCTAGTTGATAGTCTAGGAGATAATGCAAGCTGGGATAGCATTTTGAAATTAAAAGAGTATGTAAACAGCTACGATCTCATCTTTTCAAGCACTGCAGCCCCGCACGCCATCATCACAGGCGAGATCATCGAGCCAAGAGAATTTCACAGATACTTTTTTGATATCGCTGTGCCAAGAGATATCGATCTTTTAAACACAGAGCTTATCAGCGTCTATACGGTCGATAGCCTAGAGGAGATCGTGCGTAAAAATTTAGCCCTAAGAGAGGAGCAGGCGCAAAAGGCCTACTCGATCGTCGGTCAAGACACGAGCGAGTTTTTAAAGACTTTAAAAGAAGATATGAGCGTGCCTCTTATAAAATCTATCCGCAAGCAGGCTGAAATTTGCGCAAAAAACGAGCTAGAAAAGGCGATAAAAAAGGGCTATCTAAAACATAGCGATTACGACGAGGCGCAAAAGCTCATCCATCAGGTCTTTAAAGCCTTTTTGCACCAACCAACGATGAAGCTAAAAGGGCTTGCAGACGAGGAGAGAGCTAGCGAGCTTTCAAACGGAGTTAAATTTTTATTTGACATAAAAGATGAACAAAATTTTCAAGCAGGAGATATAGATGAAATTTAGTAAATTTTACGCCCCAACGACCAAAGAAGCGCCAAAAGATGCATCTTTACCAAGTCATCAGTTTTTGATAAGAGGTGGCTTTGTCGAGCAGATTGGCTCTGGGCTTTACAACTATCTGCCGCTTGGAAAGATCATGCACGATAAAATTTCACGCGTGGTAAAAGAGGAGATGAACGAGGCTGGCGCGCTAGAGGTTAGCTTTAGCGTGGTCACTTCAGGCGAGCTTTGGAAGCAAAGTGGTCGTTACAACGTCTTTGGCAAGGAGCTTTTGCGCTTTAAAGATAGAAAAGATAATGACTTTGTCATAAGCCCTACAAACGAAGAGGCAGCCGTTGCTTTGGTGCGTGGTAAGGTGACTAGCTACAAGCAGCTACCGCTAAATTTATACCAGATAAACACCAAATTTCGTGACGAGGCAAGACCACGCTTTGGCTTGCTAAGAGGTCGCGAATTCACGATGAAAGATGGTTATAGCTTTCACTCTAGCAAAGAGGATCTTAAGCGTGAGTTTGACCTTATGGAGGCAACTTATAGTAAGATTTTTACCCGTTTGGGGCTAAATTTTAGAGCTGTTGAGGCTGATAGCGGAGCCATTGGTGGTAGTGGCAGTAAAGAATTTATGGTGCTTGCAAGTAACGGCGAGGACGACATACTTTGCTGTGAGGCCTGCAGATACGCTGCAAACGTCGAGGCTGCAAGGCGCAAACCAAGAGTTAGCGAGGCTGAGGCGCCAGAGGCAGACGCGGCTAAATTTCTAACGCCAAATGCAAAAACTATAAAAGATGTGGCGGAGTTTTTCAAAGTTAGCGAGTTTTACTGCATAAAAGCTGTTATGAAAAAGGCGATTTATGAGGATAAAGAAGAGGTCGTGGTCTTTTTTGTAAGAGGTGATGACGAGCTTCAAGAGACAAAGGCGCAAAATGCTTGCAAGGCGCTAGAGCTTGTTGATGCTAGCGAGGCTGACGTGGCAAAGGCTAGGCTTGTGGCTGGATTTTGCGGGCCAGTTGGGCTAAAGGATGTTAAATTTTTCATAGATAACGAGCTAAAAGGCGCAAACAACATGATATGCGGCGCTAACGAGAAGGATTACCACTTTGTTGGCATTAGTGTTAGCGGATTTAACGAAGAGAGATTTAAAGACCTTGTAAAGGTAAAAGAGGGCGATAAATGCCCAGTTTGCGGCGGAAATTTAAAACTTAGCAAAGGTATAGAAGTCGGTCATATATTTCAGCTAGGCGATAAATATTCAGCTGCGATGAACGCGACATATCTTGATGAAAATGGCAAGGCTAAGCCATTTTTGATGGGCTGCTACGGCATTGGCATAAGCAGGCTTATCGCTGTGATGATAGAAGCTAGCCACGATGAAAAGGGCTGCATTTGGAAAAAAGAGTGCGCGCCGTTTGATGTGGAGATCATCATCTCAAATTTAAAAGATGAAGCGGGCGTGAAATTTGCATTTGAGCTTTATGAGAGCCTCAAAAAAGCTGGCGTTAGCGTCATTATCGACGATAGAAACGAGAGATTTGGCGTTAAAATGAATGATTTTGAACTTATCGGCTTTCCTTACGCGCTGCTTGTGGGTAAAGAATTTGCAAATGGCAAGGTTGAGTTTATCACGAGAGATGGGCTAAGCAAAGAGACGATAGAGGCAAACGATGCCTTTAGAAAGATAAAAGAAAGCTTATGAGATTTTTTGCATTTTTGTTTTTTTTGATAGAAGCGGTATTTATCTATCTTTTTGTTGATAAATTTGGCTTTTTGAACTACTTTCTTGAGGTGCTGGTCTCTGGATTTGTTGGTATCGCACTTCTTTTTAATGCTGGATTTTCTAGTTTAAATTCGCCTCAAGTGGCGTTTAAGAGCTTTATTGGCGGAAATTTATTTAGCCAGCTAGGGCTTAGTTTTGGCGGAGCGCTTCTATTTTTACCAGGGATTTTGACAGATATTTTTGGTATCGCCGTGGTCGTTTTTTCTTTAGTATTTAAGAAAAATGCAGCGAAAAATGAGAGCTATCAGGAGTTTAAATTTCAAAATTTTAGCGAGCAGGGCAGTAAAAAAGATGATGGCGAGATCATCGACGTTGAGGTCATCGAAGAGCCAAAAAGAGTAAATTAGGAGAGATGATGAAAGAGATAAAAATAGCAACTAGAAAGAGTATCTTAGCGCTTTGGCAAAGCGAGCATATCAAGGCTAGGATCGAGGCGCAGCACAAGGGCGTGAAGGTCGTGCTTGAGGGCATGAAGACAAAAGGTGACGTGATCCTTGACACGCCACTAGCCAAGATCGGCGGTAAGGGGCTTTTTACAAAAGAGCTTGAAGATAGCATGCTAAAAGGCGAGACTGACATCGCAGTCCATAGCCTAAAAGACGTGCCAGTAGTCTTTCCAGAAGGGCTTAGACTTGCGGCCATTTGCTCACGCGAGGATACTAGAGATGCGATGATAAGTGAGAAATTTGCTAAATTTAGCGACCTACCGCACGGCGCAAAGGTTGGCACAACGAGCCTACGCCGTAAGATGCAGCTGCTTATCATGAGGCCTGATCTTGAGATCATCTCGCTTCGAGGTAATGTGCAAACTAGACTTAGAAAGCTAAAAGAGGGTGAATTTGACGCGATCATTTTGGCGATGGCTGGCATAAACCGCCTAAATATCAAGGCCGAAGTGGCGCATATCTACACATTTGGCTTTGACGAGATGATACCTGCGATGGGTCAGGGCGCTCTTGGTGTCGAGGCTAGAGATGAGAAGCAAATTTTAGATGAGATCTCTTTTTTAAATGATGAAAATGCAGTCATAGAAACGACCATAGAGCGTGACTTTGTAAGCGTTTTGGAGGGTGGCTGCCAAGTGCCAATAGGCATAAGCGCAAGGCTAAAAGGCGATGAAATTTCTATCGATGCAATCGTTGGTCTGCCTGATGGAAGCGAGTATATAAAAGATAGCTTAAAGACTGGCAAAGATAAATTTCAAAGCATCGGCAAGGAGCTAGCGCATAAATTTATAGAAAAAGGGGCGAAAGAGCTTTTAAAGCGCGCTGAAGAGATGGCGTAAGCGTGTTTTTGCTAAAATTTAAAGCAAAAGCCATAAGCGCCACCAAAAATAGCAAAGACAACTACTATATGATCGGTCTTGCAGACGACAAATATAACTACAAAAACTACATAATCTTTCAAAGACCGATCAAACTAAAAAAGGGCGACGACGAAAACGCCGACATAAACGGCCTATACGCCGAGTGCAACGGCGACATTTGCTATAACGCTTGCAAAAGGGTGAAGATCACTGATGAGAGCATCATTTTTGAGGTGCAAGATAGTCTCATTTGCGTAGATACCGAGGGTGTAAAGCTTAATGAGCGCTTTATGAAATATAGCAAAGAGATATTTGGCGAGCTGCTAGAGTAGTTTTAAATTTAATAATTTGCTTGCTTTGCCGCCACTTTTTTAGCCACGATGATAGTTCATAAATTTATTATCTTTGCGATCAAAACAGAAAATAAACCAAACGCCACACAAACTGCCTTTGCGTGCAATAACAAAATATTAGCATCGCCTTTTTTATCAAATTTTAGCTATCATCTTTAAAAATTTAAGGAAAAATATGGACTACATCAAGCTTTTAAAAGATAATGGCCTACTTAGGGTGATCGAGGAGCCAGTGGATATCGACCTGGAGATCGCGCACGCTAGCTACATCGAGGTCAAACGCGAGGGCTCACAAGCACTACTTTTTACAAACCCAGTCTGCAAAAAAACTGGGCGTAAATTTGCCCCAGTGCTTACAAATATCTACGGCTCAAAAAGGGCGCTTGAGCTGATATTTGGCGTGCAGCCTGATGAGATTGCAGCTGAGATAGAGAAACTTTTAAAGCCCAAAAAACCTGAGAATTTCAAAGAAAAGCTTGACTTTTTAGCCTATCTTTTTAGCATGAGAAAAATTTTTACAAAAAGGCTAAAGGGTGAGGGCGAGTGCCAGCAGGTCAAATTTATAGGCGAGCAGGCTGATCTTTTGAGCTTGCCTGCGCTAAAGACTTGGCCGCATGACGGAGGTGCTTTTATCACGATGGGGCAGGTCTATACGCAAGGTCTTGATGGTGCGCTGCAAAATTTAGGCATGTATAGACTGCAAATTTATGATAAAAATCGCCTTGGCATGCACTGGCAGATCCACAAAGACGGCGCAAATTTCTTTCACGAGTATAAGCGCGCAGGCCGTAAGATGCCAGTCTCTGTGGCGATCGGCGGCGATCCACTCTACATCTGGTGCGGTCAGGCGCCACTGCCAAAGGGCGTCTTTGAGCTGCTACTTTACGGCTTTATCCGCAAAGAGCCAGCCAAGCTTGTAAAGTCGCTCACTAATGAAATTTACGTCCCGCACGACGCTGACTACGTGATCGAGGGCTTTGTGGATACTGCTAAGAGCGAGCTTGAGGGGCCATTTGGCGATCACACTGGCTTTTACACGCCGGTTGAGCCGTTTCCAGTGATGGAGGTCACGGCGATAACGAGCAAGCAAGACCCCGTATTTCACGCGACCGTGGTTGGCAAACCGCCGCTTGAAGATAAATACATGGGCTGGGCGACTGAGCGCATTTTCTTGCCGCTTTTGCGAACGACCGTGCCAGAGCTACTAGACTACAATATGCCTGAAAATGGCGTCTTTCACAACCTGATCTTAGCCAAGATCAACGCCCTTTATCCGGCTCATGCAAAGCAGGCGATGCACGCGTTTTGGGGAGTTGGGCAGATGAGCTTTGTAAAGCACGCGATCTTTGTGGGTAGCGATGCACCAGAGCTAGCAGAATACGACAAATTTGCGGACTTTGTGCTTGATAAATTTGGCAGTGAGAGTGTGCTAATAAGCCAAGGCGTGTGCGACCAGCTCGATCACGCCAGTCCAAACTCGTGCTTTGGCGGCAAGCTTGGCATCGATGCGACGCAGGATTTTTGTAAATTTAGCCCTGCGGTCTTAAGCGATGACGAGCTTTTGGCTAAATTTCAAAGCGTTGCGCCAAATGTTAAAGAGCTTAGGCAGTTTAAAAAAGAGAGTAAAACGCCTATTTGTGTGATTAAATTTAAAAAAGATCGCCCTGTAAAAGAGTTATTTTCTAAGCTTTTGGAGTTTAGAGAATTTTTCAAGCTTCTAGTCGTCGTGGATATGCAAAACTACCTAGAAAATCCATATATGCTGCTTTGGCGCGTGACAAATAACATAGATGCCTTGCGTGATATCTACATAGATGGTGAAAATTTCTGTGTGGATGCGACGAGCAAGAGTGAGCTTGAGGGCTACACGCGTGGCTGGCCTATGCAAACTGACTGCGAGCGAGAAGTGGTGGTTGATCTTGTGAAGCGTGGTGTAGTAAAAGATGAGCCAGAGCTTTTTCATAAATTTGAGATATTTGGGTAGGGTTGTAACCTAGTGGCTTTGGCACGCTCGTGCGCAAAAGTGACAAGAAAATGTGCTCAGCCACCCAACCCTTGTAGTTATATTCAAACGGCTACTTGCCGGTCGCAGTCGTGTGAAATGCTGCTCCCTGTTTGCTAGCCGTCTCTATCGCTAAAAATGGCTCGATCGGCGCATAAAGCTAGCGTGATCGCTCAAGTTCGCTCTTGGCCGTATAGGCAAAGCTCTTTATCATTAAGCTTTAAATTTGATTTAGCATTTTGGCTTGATAAAATTGCTTTTAAATTCAAAATAGATTGGTTTTTGCACTTAAAAATGGCTTAACTTAAGGCTATTTTTATACTTTGGCATAAATTTCTTGCCATTTTTATGAAAATTTCTAGTTAATTTTTTCTGTTTTATCTGGGGGTTTTGGTTGGCTTGGTTGGCTTGAAAGCTACCAAAATTTACACCAGCAAACGCAAATTTTTAAATTTAGCACTTCAAATTTCTTAAAATACTAAAAATAATATGTAAAAATTTACGTAAAATAATATGATTCTGCCTTGTGTAGAGATAAAATTTGGAGTAAGAGACAAGTGAAAATTAAATTTGATCTGTTATGTGAGCATAAAAACATCTAAATTCAAAAGATCAGAAGTGTAAAAACTTTTAAATTTAAATAACTAGAAGCGTCAAAACTTTTCAATTTAATAAAGTTAGCAGATTACAGGTGCGTTTTTTAAAAAAAGATATGCTATGCCAGCTTTGGTAAATCAAGCGTTTAAAATAGCTTATTTTTGTTTTTAGAAAAATTATAAACCCTAAATACAAGATTTAAAATCGCACGAGTGCCATAAAGCTTTAAATTTGGCCTAGTAAATTTAGCTTATAAATTTACTAGGCCAACCTTCAAAACATGCTCTTTTAGGCTGCTTGGTATCTCGCCATTTTCAAGCGCCATTAGCTCGCTCGCTCTTAGGACATAAAAGTCTTGCAAGCTTCTGTTGGCACTTTTTTCAAGTTTTTTTGCTAGCATGTCAAAGATATGAAACTCCGCCTCATTGCTAGCTAGTAAAAAATCAGCCCCACTATCAAATGCAGCAAAAACTATCTTACTAGCAAGCTTGCAAGCTAGCTCTTCATCGACCTTTAAAAGATCAAACCCGCAAGGAATTTTTAGATCTAACTCTATGAAATTTGCTCTAAAATAGCTTAAATTTGCAGGCAGTCTATCTTTTATGGCTATCTTAAACTCTTTAAATTTGCTAAGTTTTTCTATCTTTTCAAGCTCGTTTTCGTGCTTTTTCGCAGATTTTATGCCTAAAATTTCTTTGAAAAAATCAATCGCTTCGGTGTATTTTTCGCTTCCCTCAAAGAGCAGATCATCAAGCTCGCAGGCTATCAAAACGCCGTTTTTAGCGCTAATAAGCTTTAAAATTTCATCATTTTTCTCATTTTTGTAAAGATGATGAGCTAGCATTATCGCGGCAGCTCCTATGAAATTTGGCTCGTAGTCTTTTACAAAATCAGCGTAGAAATATGGCTTAAAGCTAGCGTAAAGCTCTTTGTCGGCCCTTTTGCAAAAGCTAGCAAATGGCTCAAATTTCGCCCAAAAATCATCATCATTTATGGCAAGGTCTAAAACCGCTCTTTTTTCATCAAGCGGGGCGATGCAAAGCTCGCTGCCAAAGTTAAAGAGCAAATTTGCAAGTGGTTGGGCGGTGCTAACTACGACACCATTTACCTTGACAAAGCCTTCAAAAGGGCTAAAGTAGGGGTCTATGCTCTTTACGTGGGCAAAAAGCTCGTTTAAGTTTGAAAAGTCTGAAATCTCTAAAAAATATGGCTTAAAATATGCCAAAACATCTCTTTTCGCGTCAAATCTAAAAATCTCAACTCTTTGCATTTGCATCCTTTTTTTGGGCTTATTTTATCCTAAATTTAAAAGGAGTTTTATTATAATAGCGCAATGGATAAAGAAAATTTCACGATTGCATGCTTTAGTAACGCATATATCGGCGATGATGCGGCAGTGGCTGGCAAAATGGTCTTTAGCAAAGATATATTTGCGCAAAATTCGCACTTTAAGCTTGGCTGGTTAAGCCTTAAAGAGATCGGCTACAAGGCGATGATCGTAAATTTCTCAGACACGGTCGTGATGAATGCAAAGCCAAAATTTGCCCTTCTTGGCCTTAGCTTGCCAAAGAGCTTCACGCCTCGGCAGATCAGCGAGCTAAGCAGTGGCATAAATAGGGCGTGTGAGGAGTTTGGCGTAAAGATAATAGGCGGCGACACGATAAGTAGCCCCATTTTAAACATAAGCGTTAGCGTGATCGGCGAGCTAAGGGGCAGGGCTGTGCTTAGAAGAAATGCTAAATTTGGCGATTTTGTTGCATTTACTGGCAAGCTTGGAGGCAGTCAAAAGGGGCTAAACTCACTTCTAAGACTGGCTCAAATTTCAAAAAACTCACGTTTTAAAAAGCCTGTTTTAAGAGATAAATTTTTTTACAAAGTAGCTCATCTTATAAATTCTGCCATGGATATCTCAGACGGGCTAAATACCGACCTTGGCAAGCTTTTAAAGGCTAGCAAAAAGGGAGCTAAATTTACAAAAAAGCTAAGCAAATTTGAGCTTAGTAGCGGCGAGGAGTATGAGGTTTTATTTACCTTTAGCCCTAAAAATTTAAGCGCTATTAAAAGGATCGCCGATAAAACTAGGACAAAGATCACGATTTTTGCCAAAATTTCACACAAAAGGTTAAGACAAAATGCAAGAAGCCACCACTTTTAAGCCACTCTATGCGCTCACTCATGCGCCCATTGAGGCATATTTTTCTAAAAATTCAGATGATTTTGTCGTGCGAGAGATACCGCTTTATGAATTTAGCGGTGACGGCGAGCATTTGATCGTTGAAATTTCTAAAAAAGATATGACGACAAGCGACGCTTTGCACGTCTTTAGCGAGGTTACAGGGGCAAAAATGCGCGACTTTGGCTATGCTGGGCTAAAGGATAAGCAGGGGATGACTACGCAGTTTATCTCTATGCCTCGTAAATTTGAGAGCGCGCTTGCAAACTTTAGCCACGAAAAGATGAAAATTTTAAACCTAAACGTGCATAAGAACAAGCTTCGCATCGGACATCTAAAGGGCAATAGCTTTTTCATCCGCCTAAAAAAGGTGCTGCCAAGTAGCGCTAAAAAGCTAGAGCAGGCCTTTGTCAGCATCGATAAAATGGGCTATGCAAACTACTTTGGCTACCAGCGTTTTGGCAAATTTGGCGACAATGCTGAAACTGGGCTGGAGCTACTTAAAAACGGCACGATAAATGGCAAAAAGAGCAAAAATGTAAAGCTAAATGACTTTTTGATCTCAGCCTATCAAAGCGATCTTTTTAACCGCTATCTTAGCAAAAGGGTTGAAATTTCAAGGTTTGTAAGCGACTTTAGTCTAAATGAGCTAGGCGAAATTTACAAAAATTTTAGCAAAGATGATCTAAAGGCGATGAAGGCGCAGGAGAGCTTTTTTAAGCTGCTTCCTGGAGAGGTTTTGGGGCACTATCCATTTGGCAAGCTCTTTTTGTGTGAAAATTTAGATCAAGAGGCACAAAGATTTGCTAGGCGTGATATAACAAGCCTTGGTCTCATTGTCGGCGCAAAGGCCTATGAAGCAAGCGGCGTGGCAAAAGAGCTTGAGAATGAAATTTTCGCTGAGGCAGTTTTGCTTACTTCAAAGATCACTGGCTCAAGGCGCTTTAACTGGGCGTATTTAGAAAATACAAGCTACAAATACAACGAAGAAAACGCTCACTTTAGCTTAAATTTCACACTTCAAAAGGGCTCATACGCCACAGTTGTGTTAGAGGAAATTTTGCATAAAAATATATTTGAGTAGGCTAAATTTAAAGATAGGTTAAAAAGGGTTGCTGGCTAAATTTAGTTATGTGAAATTTAAAAAGGTCTAGCCGGAGCTAGACCTAAAACATTAAATTTAAGAGGTAAAAACTTAAGTTCTAAAGACACTTAGTTTAGAATTTAGCGCGTCTGTCATCTTATTTAGATGTTCAGCCGCAGAAGCTATCTCTTCTACGCTTCTAGCATTTTCAGATGAAATTTGATTGATCTCTGAGATGCCATCCATGATCTCATTTACATTCTTGCCAGTTGCGATGTAGTCTTGCATAGTCTTGTCAGACATCGCTATGGCGTTATTCATCGTTGCACTCATATCATTTATCGTCTTTTCAACGTCGCTTGCAACGTGGGTTAGCTCTTGAATTTGTTTAGAGTTGATACCCATTTGCTCGCTGCTATCATTTATCGCTTGAACGATAACGTTGATAGTTGCATTTATCTCTGTTAGAGACTTTTGAGTTCTCTCAGCTAGCTGTCTAACCTCGTCAGCAACGACTGCAAAGCCACGTCCATGCTCACCTGCACGAGCTGCCTCAATGGCTGCGTTAAGAGCAAGTAGGTTTGTCTGATCAGCTATATCGTTGATAACAACAAGCACTGATTTAACCTGCTCTGCATCACGGCTAAGCTGCTCGATCTTACCAGCCATTTGATTTTCTACATTAGCAGAGTCTATGATCTGAGATGATAGGGCTCTGATAGCCTCAGTAGCTGTTTTTATATGAGTGCTTGCCTTTTGAAGATCATCTTTGCCAGCTTGAGCAACTGAAAGTGACTCTTTCATGCTTTCTTGCATAGACTTACATCTTTGATTTGTCTCTTCGACGATCTGGGTTGATTCTTCTACGCGTTTGCCTGTTTGAAGTGAGGTAGAGCTTAGCTCGTTAGCAACTGAGCTGTTTTCGCTTGAAAGGTTTTTGGTGTCGCTTATAAGAACTCTAATGCGCTCTATGAAGTTATTTATATCATTGCTTATTTTAGCTATCTCGTCTTTGCCGTAGATCGGGATTTTAAGAGTAAAGTCAGATGTTATAGCATTTAAATTTGCTCCTAGTCTATCGATAGGATTTGCAACTAGCTTTTTAAGCAAGAAGATAGATACTATGATAAGAAGCAATGTAACTATAATGCTTGCGATGATGAAGTTTTTGCTAACTACTTTTTGAGGTGTCAAGAAGTCATCAGTAACAGCTGAGCCAAGCACGATCCAGTTAAGCTTATCAAATGGCTCAAAAGCAACTACTCTCTCAACTCCATCAACATTTATGAGTTTGACACCTTCTTTAGTTTTTACTATGTCATCAACTATATCTTTTAGCTGACCTTCTGGTGCTTTGCCAGCTAGCTTTGGGTGAATGTCATAGACATTTGTCTTTGTATTAAAGATAGAGAAGTAGCCACGCTCGCCTAGCTTCATTTGTGCCATTGTCTTTTGAAGATCTTCTAAGCCTTCAGTAAAGTCGTAACCTATAAATAAAACTGCCACAACTTCGCCGTTTTGAACGACTGGCTCATAAACACACATGTAGTTTCTGCCAAAAATATTTAGAGCACCCACATATGTCTCTTTGTTCATCATCTTTGGATAGATCGTTTTATTTAGCATACCAAGCGCTCTACTGCCATCATCTAGTAAAAGTGAAGTAGATACAGCAGCAAATTCATTGCCTGATTTTGCAAAGATGGTTGGGATACCGCCGTTTGTTAGCTTTTTGATCTTATCAGAAATTTCATGGTTGTTATTTAACACGCCCATTTTGTCTGAGATAAGCTCTAAAGCGTCGTCATTTTCAGTCTTTATGGTTTGGCTAGTGGCTCTTATGTTACCTAAAGCCTCTTTTAAGACATGCATATATAGTTTTGCATTATCTTCGTTATCTTCATCAAATAGCTCAACCGTGTCCATCGCAAGCGCAACGTTTTGCTGGATAGTTGTTTCTACTCCCTCCTTGATCTCACGCTCTAAGACATGTGATATAAAAAATACAAAGCAAGCCATACAAATGGCAAGAACTAAAGCGATGACCGCTGAGACCTTGACTAAGATGCTACGCAAATTCATCTATATCCTCCTTGGTTTAGATTTTAAGGGTTTATTATACAAATTTTTTCTCGTAAAACATATAGAATTTTAGGGAAAAATAACGAATTTTAAATTTTTGTTTGCTTTGTATTTATAATTATAACTTTTATGAAACTGGAGCAAAAATTTATAAAAAATTGCTATTTAAATTTGGCTTTTTAAGCAAAATTTATAGTTTGGCAAAAGCAAGAATTTTGCGCTTTTGAGGGATTAAAATTTAAATTTGTATCGTTTTGTTGATTTGTTGTCTATTTTATTAGATTGGTTTAAGATTTAAAGAGAAATAACAAAAAAGTGAAATTTGGAGCGTTTTACTCTTGTTTTTGTAAAGAAATTTTAAAAAGATTAAATAAAAAAATTAATTTCATACCAAGTTGTGACAAAATTTAGGCTCAAAAATCAAAAAAATGCCTAGATAAAATTTGCAAAATTTGATGAAAAATTTGGTCGCAGGGTAAATTTATATATTTTTAAATATAATCACGCTCTGGCACGGTAAGCGGTCGCTTTTGTATCTTACAAAAGAGGAAAGTCCGAGCTGCGATAAGACAAAGTTCCATCTAACGGATGGCTAGGGAAACCTAAGGGATAGTGTAACAGAAAGCAAACTTCCGCCTTGGCGGTAAAGGTGAAACGGCGGGGTAAGAGCCCACCGGCACGCTTGGTAACTTGCGTGGCCATATAAACCCAACTTGCAGTAAGAAGGGATGGTTTTGGTCTTATATTAAAACCCTTCGCTAGAGCTTGTTTGTAAAAGCAAGCGTAGATAAATGATCGCTCAAGACAGAACTCGGCTTAACGCCGTGCCTTTGCTTAAATTTAGAGTAAATTTTAATTAGTTGGTAAATTCAAAAGATTTTCAAGACAAAACCGGCAAATATGCCGTGCCTTGAAAGTTTGAGTTTAGATTAGTTTTTTACGTATTTTTGAGCTTTTTGTAGTTTTGTAAGCTCGTTTTGGATGTGTGAAGATTTGGTTTTAAAAAGCTCTATCGCACCGCCAATTAGCGCTTGTGCTTCTTGAGCCGAAGCTAAGCTTTTAAACATATCTTCGCTAAAGCTTTGTGATAGTGCAGCTAGTTTTATTGTATCTTCGTTTATTAACGCTAGCTTAAATTCATTGATCCAGCTATTCACCTGATGTTACCTCCCTCCATGCTTCTGATAACTGCTTTACGACATTTGTTACTTCATTTAGCGCTGCTATATCATTTTGGATATTTGCCATAGCAAGAAGCTGCATCTGCCTTGTATAAAGTCCGCTAAGGTAGTGAGCCACGTCGCCTTGAGAATAATCAAGCGAGTTTAAAAGCTCGACAAAGATAGCGTTTGCTCTGTTTATATAATAGACCTTTTTCTCTATATCTCCAGCTTCGATCGCTTTTTTTGTGCGAAATATAAATTTCAAAATTCCATCATAAAGCATTTCTATTAATTTAGTCGGGGACTCGATGCCCCCGAAACTCGACTGTGCGTATGCACTATATGCACTTTGATTCATTTTTCTCTCTTAGTTCTTATTGTTTAGCTCAGCATCTATCATTGATTTTAGTGTAGCAAACTGATTTTCTAAACTTGCGATGATAGCGTTATACTTGATGAAGCGTTCTTGCATCGTTGTATATTTCTCATCTAAAAGCTTTTGAGTGCTCTCTTTGTTTTTAGTGATAGACTCACTCTCATCTTTTAGCTGATTTTGCATAGCGATCATCGTACCTTCTTTGCCAACAGCACCATCAAGCATCTTAGCTAGCTTTGTAAATAGACCATCAGTTTTTTTAGTCACTGGATTTACAGTGGCTTCGCTCATACCAAGAGTTGCTAGTGCAGAAGCTTTGCCTTTTACTTCGATATTTTCGCCATCGCTTCTTTTTAAGATGATCCTCTTGCCGCTTTGATCAAGGCTAGCTGTGACACCGTCGATACCAGCGTCATTGATAGCTTGTTGAAGTTTTAGAGCGTTATCTTCAGCTGTTGAACCAGCTGTGGTTGAAAATATAACTGACTTGCCATTTATCGTTAGATCGCCAGCTTGGATGTTTAACGCACCTGCGCTAACGGTTGAGTTACCCATGTAGCTTATCGGCTCAGTCTTGCTTGAACCCATAAAAAATTTCTGAATTTCTTCTGGATCTTTGCTAAGAGCTGCGTTAAATTTATTTAGATCAAGCTGAAGCTGACCGTCTTTGTCAGGCACTATGCCAAATTTACTTAGCGCTTTGCCTTCGCTATCTTGACCATTTACTAGACGTCCGATGTTTGATCTAAGGCTTGAAATTTCACTCACACCTTGAAAAGTACCAGCACCTTTTTCTTCATCATATTTTGTAGCGATCTCAAGGTTCATTGTCATTAGGTTGTAGTCTTTTATAAACTCTTCAACCGCTTTTACGACCTCTTCAGTGTTTTGAGAGATGCTTACGTTTGTCTTGCCAGTCTCATTTAGCGTGATATTTACACCCGGTCTTAGATCATCAAAGCTATTTTTGCTTCTTTTGATATTTACGCCATTATATGTAAATTCTGCATCTTGCGCTTTTAGAATTCTATTTTTCTCCAAATTTGATGTCATCTTTGGCGTGCCATCAGGATTTGTTAGCGCTGTGCCGTGCTCGTCTGTGTCTTGAAACTGCGTATCATCCCAGCCAAGCTTGTCTAAAATGCCAGCAGTGTCGTTTGAAAATTTAATAGTCTGTGTAGCCCCAGTGCTGCCTGATTGAAGCATTATTTGATTTGGTTTATCGCCACCAACATTTAAAATTCTAGCTTGTAATTTACCGCCACTTACGTCATTTATCTTATCAACGATATCTTGATAAGTTGTCGATCTTGTCACACCGATAGAGAATTTTTGTCCATCGATCTCAACGTCAAATGAGCCAGTATTTGTCGCACCCACCATGCTTGAAGAATTTTTGAAATTCTTGCTTTGAAATGTATCTTTTTGAGCAAGTTTTTGCACATCGATACTAAAACTTTGCACGCTAACGCCGTTTGCCGCTGAAGCTGTGACGCTTTTGCCAGCGTTATTGGTATTTCTTTTTAGATAAAGTGCCTCGCCGCCAAGTGTTTTGCCACTAACATTTACGTTGCTAACAAGAGTTTTTAGCGCTGCAAGGTCCTTTTGCTTAAGCTCATTTTTCTCTAGTCTTGTTGTAAGTGGTTTGATCTGTCCAGCCTCATCAGCCTCTTTTAGTTTCTTGATAAGCTCATCGTTTAGGCCGCTATTTTTTGTACCGATGCCTAAATTTGTTACGTTACCTACTGCCATTTTTAACTCTCCTTGTCAAAAAGTATTCCGATACTTTCTTTGAAATACTCGCTGATTTTTATAGCTTCTTTGCTCGGAAGCTGTGTTATCTCTTCGCCTGTTTTGGCGTCTTTTACTTGCACTACCATTAAATTTAACTTCTCGTTGTAAGCAAATCTTACATTAGTATCGAGCTGTTGCATCTGATAGTTTAGCCTATCAGTAACCTCTCTTGTTTTTCTAGCAAGATCCTCGTTGCTAAGTCCGTCAAGCTCGTTAGCATCCTTTGATTTGCCGTTTTTGTCGGCATTTACTTTGACATCAGAGTGCTCGATAGGTCTGCTGTCTATCTGACGCTGAGCCGACGTACTCATGTTTGCATCAAGTGTTTGATTTGCCGCTGCTTTGAAAATTTCCATAGTTTTACTCCTTAAAACTTACGCTAGCTCCTACATCGGTAAAATTTTAAATTCCTTTAGTATTTATATAAATTTTTGATTATTTAGGTTAAAATCGAGCAAAATTTATAGGACGGGATATGAAAATTTCATTTGAATGCGACTGCATTTTGCTGCAAAAGACCTTGCTGCTTTTTTGTGGAAATTTAGCCGCTCATCATAAGGATTGTGATTTTGTAGTAAGTGACCGCGAAATCGTCACAAAAAAACCGCTATTTATAATAGGTAAGAACGCTCATCTTTCTCATCCATTCACAAGAGCCACTCTTCTTGATACACTCGAGGAGTTTTACTCAGCCACGCAAATTTCAAAGGCAAAAGAGCCAGATCAGATAGTAAATGAAAAGAGTTTGGAGCAAAAAGTCTCAAATTTGATAGATAAATTTAAAGCTGATCTGCTTGAAATTTTAAGGGCAAATCAGTGAAACTTTATACCAAAATTTCAAGTGGTAAATTTAAAGGCAAAAGGCTTGAGCTACCAAGTCTAAGCACGACTAGAAGCACAAAAAGCATCGTAAAAGAGTCCTTTTTTAACGTCATTAGAGATGAAATTTACTCGCTTACATTTATAGAGGGCTTTGGCGGAAGCGGCGTGATGGCAAGCGAGGCTGTTAGCAACGGAGCGCGCGAGGCCATCGCTATCGAAAAAGATAGGGCTGCTTTTAATATCACGCAAAGCAACCTTGCAAGCCTGCAAAGTCCAAATTTAAAAGCGATAAATGGCGATAGCTTTGCGCTTTTGCCTGATCTTGTAAATTCGCAAAATGGCAAGGTTTTGCTCTATCTTGATCCGCCATTTGACATAAGAGCTGGCTTTGATGATATCTACGAAAAGCTTGTAAATTTGATCTCGCAGCTAAAAAAAGAGAAAATTTATATGATAGTTTTTGAGCATAACAGCGACTTTAAATTTGGCGATGAAATTTCTGCGTATAAGCTTGTTAAATTTAAAAAATTTGGAGCCACTTCTCTCTCTTATTTTCAGTAAATTTTGGAACATCTTTTGCTTTAAAAACCTAAAATAGCTAAATTTTAGGAAAAAATATGAAAAAAATTTTATCTTTTGTAGCAGCTTCGGTGATAGCTACTTCAGCCTTTGCTACGCAGATAAAAGAGCTTGCAAACATCGTTGGCGTAAGGGACAACCAGCTAATAGGCTATGGTTTAGTCGTCGGACTAAACGGCACAGGGGACGGCTCAACGTCAAAATTTACGATCCAGTCGCTATCAAACATGCTTCAAGGCGTAAATGTCAAGATAAATCCAGATGATATCAAGTCTAAAAACGCAGCTGCTGTTATGGTGACAGCAAAATTGCCTGCATTTGCAAGGCATGGCGACAAGCTTGATATCGAGATCTCATCTATCGGCGATGCAAAAAGCTTACAAGGTGGCACCCTTCTTATGACCCCACTAAAAGGCGTTGATGGCGATATCTACGCTTTGGCTCAAGGACCTCTAAGTATCGGTGGTAAGAGCGCAGGAAGAAGTGGCGGCAATCACCCAACCGTAGGCACTATCTTAAATGGCGCCCTTGTGGAGCGCGAGGTCACTTACGATATCTACAATCAAGATAGCATAAAACTAAGCCTAAAAGATACAAATTTTAAAACCGCTCTTGATATCCAAAACGCCATAAATGCAAACATCTCAGACGATACTGCAAAGGCGATCGATCCAAGAACGGTTATCGTTAAAAAGCCAGATGACGTTAGCATCATCGAGCTTGCAAGCGCTGTGCTTGATCTTGATGTGGAGTATAAGCCAGATGAGAAGATCGTAGTTGATGAGAGAACTGGCACGATAGTTAGCGGTATAAACGCGGTAGTTAGTCCAGTCGTGATAACTCATGGCGCAATTACAATAAAGATAGAGCCAAACAGCTATGAAGAGGCGGCGCAAAATGATGTAAATATAGGTAGCGACACCTCGGTGGCTCCTAGTCAAAATTTACTTAAAATTTCAGGCGAAAAAACAACCGTTGCAAACGTGACAAGAGCGCTAAACAAACTTGGAGCAACACCAAGTGACATCATCTCGATACTTGAAAATTTAAAACGAGTTGGTGCGATACAAGTCGATCTGGAGATAATATAATGCAAATAGACAACACCTTAGCACTAAATTCGTATAACGACATCTCAGCAAACAAGATAAAAAACCTAAATAGTAAACAAGACGCACTTTTAAAAGAGCAAACTGACGCTTTTGAAGCATATATGGTAAAAGCTGTGCTTGATATCGCTTTAAAAGAAGATGATAAGAACTCACTCTATCCAAAAGCCGCTGGCAGCGACATTTACAGGTCTATGTATAACGATGCTATGAGCAAAGCTTTGAGTGGAAATTTAGGTTTTTCAGAACTTTTATACGATTTTTTGAAGAGAGACTCTTAAGTAAATTTATATTTTGCCGATGTAGTGATATAAACATTTTATTTTAAGAGGTATGGATATGATAACTCCTTTGAACCAAAGACCAAACTACCAGGCAAATACGCTAAATAAAAATAGCGATGCTAGAGTTGAAAATGAAAACAAAGAAGTAAAAACAAACGAAAACACAAAGGTAAAAGAGATAGCTGATGCAATAGCAAATGGCACCTATCAGGTAGATATCTCTAAAACAGCTAAGGCTGTGGCTGATGCGTTGCTCTAAATTTAAAGGAATTTAAATGATAAAGAAGCTTTTGGACGAGGCCATAGGCGAGCTAGACGAGCTTATAAATTTAACAATGCAAGATATCGCCAATATAAAAGAGGCGAAGCACTCAAGCGTTGATGAGAGCGTGAAGAAGAAAAATGCTCTTGTTCGCGCTTTTGAAGATACAAAAAGAGCTTTGGATAAAGAGCTGCTAAGGGTCTCAAAAGAGAGTGGCACTACGACACTTGCAAATGTTTTAGATGATGAAGTGAAGTCAAAGCTAGTGCTTATGCGTTCAAAGCTTGAAATTTTGCATAAAGTAAATAAAGAATATGCAAGACACGTCGTTGTTGTTAAGGAGTTTTTTGACTCGCTTAGCAAAAAAGTCTTTGGCACTCAGACTAATGAATACGGACAAGACGGCAGCGGCACAGATAATAATTTTTACAAATCAAGGGTTTAACAAATGGCTAATATCTTTATGTCATTAGGCACAGGCGTTTCAGGGCTAAATGCAGCCCAAGTGCAAATAAGCACAACTGGAAACAACATCACAAACGCCGATAGTAACTACTACACAAGGCAGCGTGTAGTCCAGTCTGCATCTCCAGCGATGAACACTGTTCCTGGTGGCGTTGGCACAGGTACGCAAGTAGATACCGTGACAAGGCTTCACGACGAGTTTGCCTATTCAAGACTAAAATATTCATCATCAAATTTAGAAAATACAGGCTATAAACAGAGAATTTTACAAGAGGCGACAAAATACTTCCCAGATCTAAAAGATAATGGCATGATAAAAGATATACAGGAGTATTTTGCTGCGTGGAATAACTTCGCTTCAAACCCAGACGAGGGCGCTCAAAAGGTAAATTTGATAAACAAAGCTAGCGTTTTAACAGCTAGCATCAATCGCTCATCAAAGATGCTTTATGATATGCACACGCAGATAGATGAGACTATAAAGATAAATATAAACGAGATAAACTCACTTGGCAAGCAAATAGCAAATATCAATAAACAAATTCAAAGAGTTGAATCAGGCGCAGATGCTGGTATCAAGATAAATGCTAACGACCTTCGCGACAAGCGCGATGAGCTAGAGCTTGCTATGTCAAAGCTGGTAAATACGGCTGTTTATAAAAGCGATCTAAAAAGCGAGTCAAGGATAGATACTGGCATAAGCGATCAAGGAAGATACTACAACCTAAATATCGGCGGTGTGAGCATCGTTGATGGTGTAAATTTTCATGAAATTTCTATGAGCTCAACCGAGAGTGGGCAATACACGAAAATTTATTATGAAAGAGAAGATGGCAGACGCATCCCTATGGAGGAGAAGATCACAAATGGCAAGATAGGCGCCGCGCTTGATCTTAGAGGCCGCAACTACGAGCCAGACAATGATAAATTTAGCGATGGTATCATCCAAAAATATATAGACAATCTAAATACATTTTCAAAAACTTTAATAACTAGCACAAACAACGTCTATGCCGAGTCTGCGGTTGAAATTTCAAACTCAGATCCGATCAGCTATCTAGAAAACGACAAGACGCTGATGAACCACGATAACAGCATAAGAAACGGCAGTTTTGATGCTATCGTTTATGACAACAAGGGTAACGTCGTAGCTAAAAAGACCATCGAGATAAACGGCACTACGACGATGAACGATACAAAATACGGCAACTCTGTTGTGCAGGATTTTAACTCAAATTCAGACGATAACAACGACAACAATATGCTAAATGACGTCGATGACTTCTTTGAAGCGTCGTATTTTTATGATAAAAACACGCACCAAGGCACATTTGCGCTCATACCAAAGCAAGCTCAAGGGCTTTATAGCATCTCAATAGTCGATCACGGCACTAATTTCCCAGGTGTTGTTGGTATCAACAGATTTTTCTCTGGTACAAACTCAAATACAATTGGCATCAATCAAAATTTCACCCAAGATCACACAAAGCTTCGTGCCTACTCAAAGCCAGTTGTCGGAAACAACGAAGTTGCAAACAAGATGATCCAGCTTCAGTATCAAAAGCAGACATTTTACTCAAGTGGCACTGCGCTTGATAGAGATGAGACGATCGAGGGATATTATCGTTATTTCACAACCGATATGGCGAGCGATACCGAGGCGAACAACACTATCCACGACACAAACACATCTTTGCAAAGGACTGCTGAAGAGGAATTTCAATCAACAAGCGGCGTAGATACCAACGAAGAGCTTACAAACTTGATCCGCTTTCAAGCAAGCTACGGCGCAGCAGCAAAGATCATCACGACAGTTGATCAGATGCTTGACACGCTTCTTTCACTAAAACAATGAGCGAACTAAAGAGCCTTTTAGACTCACACGTACTTAGCAAAAATACAAATTCGGGGCTATTTGACGCCCCGGATCCACTTCAAGTAGCTACTAAATTTAAAGAGCCAAACATAGCGCTTATTTGTGCGTTATTTGCCTATGGCAATGCAAAAATGATAGTGAAATTTCTAAATTCACTTGAATTTAGCCTGCTTGATGAGAGCGAACAAAATATCAAGAAAAATCTGTCAAATTTCAAATACCGCTTTCAAAATGAAAACGACGTAAAAGAAATTTTTATCACGCTTTCACGCCTGAAAAAAGAAGCTGATATAGAAGAAATTTTGTGCCAAGGTCTTGCAAAAAACGGCGAGATGATAGAAGCAGTAAATGAGCTTATTAAATTTATTTATGGGCTAAATTCTTACCGCTCAGATGGATATGAGTTTTTCTTTGGCAAGAGTTTTGAGAGGGAGCCTCAAAGCCCATATAAACGCTACAATATGTATCTTCGCTGGATGGTGCGAGATAGCGACATCGATCTTGGGCTATTTAAAAATTTGCCAAAAGATAGACTTTTGATGCCGCTTGACGTGCATACGCATAGGGTTTCATTAAATTTAGGGCTTATAAATAGAAAGAGCTACGACTTCAAAGCGGTCATGGAGCTTACAAAAAAACTTAGAGAATTTGACGAGCTAGACCCGATAAAATACGACTTTGCGCTTTACAGGATAGGGCAGAGCAAAGAGCTAGAAACCATCGTAAAAAATCTTAAAAAATAAAAATTATTGCTAAATTTCTAAATTTAGGATAGACTTACCATACAATTTTATCCATAAGGAGCTTGTATGAAAAAAATCGTTTTACTAAGTGCAGTTTTAGGAACTTTGCTTTTTGCTCACGAGGGTCATCACTTTGATCCAAAGGCTGGCGAGCATCTAGTCATACCTATTAATGAGCTAAGCGAAAAGGGCGATAAGAGCGTTGGCGAAGTAGTAGCTGTTAAGACAAACTACGGCGTTGCATTTTTTCCAAATTTAAAAGGTCTTCCTGCAGGACTTCATGGCTTTCACGTTCACCAAAATGCTGATTGTGGCGCGACTGAAAAAGGTCTTGGTATGAAAGCAGGTGGTCACTGGGATCCAGCTGAGACAAAGATGCACTCATTTGCATGGGATGATAAGGGTCACAAAGGCGATCTACCAGCACTTTATGTAGATGCTGAGGGCAATGCAAACTACCCAGTGCTAGCTCCAAAGATAAAAAACCTTGACGAGCTAAAAGGTCACTCACTAATGGTTCATGTCGGTGGTGACAACCACAGCGACCAGCCAAAAGCACTTGGCGGTGGCGGCGCTAGAATGCTTTGCGGCGTTATTAAATAATTAAACCCCACAAAAAGCCTTTAAATTTAATGTTTAAAGGCTTTTTTTAAATTTCACGCTCAAATTTAACCCCCGTTTCTAAGATGAAATTTCAAAATTTTAAATTACAATCCGCTTTTTAACTTAAATTTACAAAGAACAAAAATGGAATTTGACCTACTTAGCTACACTGTCTTTTTTGTCGCCGCGTTTTTGGGCGGTTTTATCGATGCGATCGCAGGAGGCGGCGGACTTATCACTTTGCCAGCCATCATGGCTATGGGCGTGCCACCTCATCTAGCCCTTGGTACAAACAAGCTTCAAGGCGTATTTGGCAGCTTCACGGCAACGCTAAATTTCACTAAAAAAGGGCTGATTAATTACAAAGAGTGCTTTGTTGGCATAGTTTTTACATTTATCGGAGCCCTCATTGGCGCAACGCTCATCTTATTTTTAAATGCAAATTTCTTAAAAATAATCATCCCATTTTTGCTAATCGCCATCTTCATCTACACGCTTTTTATGCCAAAAATAGGCGAGAACGACAGGGCTGCAAAGATGAATGAGAGGCTATTTTATGTCATATTTGGACTAATTCTTGGCTTTTATGATGGCTTTTTTGGCCCAGGAGCAGGCTCGTTTTGGATGTTTGCGATGGTGGCTTTAATTGGGCTAAATTTAAAAAAGGCGGTCGCTCACACAAAGGCTTTAAATTTTACTAGCAACATCGTTGCACTTGGCGTTTTTATAGCCGGCGGGCAGATACTTTGGCTAGTTGGCTTTTTGATGGCTGTGGGGCAAATTTTAGGAGCTTATTTTGGCTCAAATTTAGTCATCAAAAAAGAGGTCAAATTTATTAGAACGATGTTTTTGATAGTTGTCGCAGCGACCATTTGCAAACTACTTTTTGACTACTTCAAGGCTTAAAATTAAAAATGTTTTAACAATAATTTTGTTACAATCACGCAAAATTCTAAATCTAAGGTAAATCAATGAAAGATTTGTTTCTATTCTCAAATTTGCTAAACCATTCACATGCCTTTGTCTACGCATTTCACTTTTGCCTTGTAGCTTTGATCATTCTCATCGTTGCTTACATCGCAAGGAGTAAAATGCAGCTTGTGCCAAGAGGCCTTCAAAACATAGTTGAGGCTTATTTAGAGGGCGTTATCTCTATGGGCAAGGATACTTTAGGTAGCGAAAAGCTAGCTAGAAAATACCTCCCGCTTGTCGCAACTATCGGCTTTATCGTATTTTTCTCAAACGTCATTGGCATCATCCCTGGCTTTGAGTCACCAAGCTCAAGCTTAAATTTAACCCTAGTTTTGGCTTTGGTTGTATTTATTTACTACAACTTTGAGGGCATTAGAGAAAATGGCTTTTTCAAATACTTTGGACACTTCATGGGACCAAATAAATTTCTAGCTCCGATAATGTTTCCAGTCGAAGTCATCTCACATCTTTCACGTGTAGTTTCGCTATCTTTTCGTCTTTTTGGTAACATCAAGGGCGATGACTTGTTCTTACTTGCGATGCTTACACTTGCGCCTTGGTTTGCTCCACTTCCAGCCTTTGCACTTCTAACACTTATGGCTGTTTTGCAAACATTTATCTTCATGATGCTAACTTACGTTTATCTAGCTGGCGCAGTCGCTATTAGCGAGCACGAGCATTAAAATTTAAAGCCATATTTTTATATGGCTTTTCTCTTTTAAATTTCTTTTCCAAAAACCTTTTTAACCTATATAAATGTATCGCTAAAGCTCCCCTTTAGATATTTTAAAAGAAAGTATCGCTAAAATACGCACTAAAAATTTGCATAAATTTAAAGGTAAAAATATGTTTGAAGTCGTTATCGGTTTAGAAGTTCATACTCAGCTTAATACAAAAACTAAAATTTTCTGCTCTTGCTCTACTAGCTTTGGCGACGAGGCAAACACTCACGTTTGTCCAACCTGCCTAGCTCTGCCTGGAGCGCTACCTGTGCTAAACAAAGAGGCTGTTAAAAAGGCGATCAGCTTTGGCACAGCGATAAATGCTAAGATAAATAAAAAATCAGTCTTTAATAGAAAAAACTACTTCTACCCAGACCTTCCAAAGGCATATCAAATTTCACAGTTTGAGATACCTATCGTAGAAGGTGGCGAGCTCATCATCGACGTAAATGGCACTAAAAAACGTATCGGCGTAACTAGAGCGCACCTTGAAGAGGACGCTGGCAAGAACATCCACGAAGAAAACGAGAGCTTGGTCGATCTAAACAGGGCCGGCACGCCGCTTCTTGAGATAGTTAGCGAGCCAGACCTTAGAAGTAGCGACGAGGCGGTAGCTTATCTTAAAAAACTACACTCGATCCTTCGCTTTTTAAACATCAGCGACGCAAATATGCAAGAAGGTAGCTTCCGCTGCGATGCAAACGTCTCTATCCGGCCAAAAGGTGACACAAATCTTTATACAAGGGTCGAGATAAAGAACCTAAACTCATTTAAATTTATCCAAAAAGCGATTGATTATGAGGTAGAACGCCAAAGTACAGCTTGGGAAGATGGCAAATATGACGAAGAGGTCTATCAAGAGACAAGGCTGTTTGACACGACAAATTTAGTGACAAGATCGATGCGTGGCAAAGAGGATAGCGCGGAGTATAGATACTTCCCTGACCCTGATTTGCTCCCAGTTGAAGTGCCAGAAGAGATGTATAACGAAGCGATCAAAATTCCAGAGCTTGCCGAGCAAAAGGTCACAAGATATGTTAGTGAGCTAGGCGTAAAAGAGAGTGATGCGCTAAATTTAACTCAAAGCGTTGAGATGGCTAGATATTTTGAAGAGCTGATCGCTGCTGGAATTCAACCTAAACTTGCTACTACGTGGCTTATAGTCGAGCTTCTTGGCCGCTTAAATAACGGCGTAACGATCGAGACAAGCCCAGTTAGCAGCGCCAAGATGATAAATTTACTAAAACGCATAGAAGATGGCACGATAAGCGGTAAAGCTGCAAAAGAGGTATTAGACTATCTAATGGAAAATGACGCAGATGTCGATAGTGTCATCGAAAAGCTTGGCTTAAAACAAGTGAGCGACGACTCAGCGATCATCGCGATCATAGATCAAATTTTAGCCGCAAACGCCGACAAAGTCGAAGAGTATAAAAACGGCAAAGATAAGATGTTTGGCTTCTTTGTCGGTCAGGTGATGAAAGAGGGCAAGGGTGCGTTTAACCCAGGCAAGGTCAATGAACTTTTAAAGGCCAAAATAGGCTAAAAAAGGGCTAAAATGAGCATAGCAGTCATCGGAGCTGGTAAGTGGGGCAGTGCGCTTTTTCACGCATTTAGTGAAAATAACGAGTGCGTCATCAGCTCAAGAACGCCAAGAGAGATGCCAAATTTTGTAAGTTTAGATGAAGCTTTGGAGTGCGAATACCTAGTTTGCACGATCCCAACGCAAGCTACAAATTTATGGTTAAAGCAAAACTACAAAAACAAAGGTCAAAAGATCTTAGTTGCCAGCAAGGGCATAGACACGGCAAATCTTAAATTTTTAAATGAAATTTATGAAGACTTTGTTGATAGAGAAAATTTAGCCTTTCTCTCAGGCCCGACCTTTGCAAAAGAGATCATGCAAAAGCTACCTTGCGCCTTGGTGGTAAATTCTAAAAACCAAAATTTAGCTTTAAAATTTGCCTCATTTTTCCCAAGCTATATGAAAGCATACACTTCTGATGATGTGATCGGCGCTGAGGTGTGCGGGGCTTATAAAAACGTGATCGCCATAGCTGGTGGCATCTGCGACGGACTTGGTCTTGGCAATAACGCAAGGGCGAGTCTCATTTCGAGGGGGCTTGTTGAGATGGCTAGATTTGGCAAATTTTTTGGTGCAAAAGATGAGACATTTATGGGGCTAAGCGGCGCAGGTGATCTTTTCTTAACCGCTTCATCGATACTTTCACGCAACTACCGCGTAGGTCTTGGCATCGCAAGGCACGAGAGGCTGGAGAAAATTTTAAATGAGCTTGGCGAGGTGGCAGAGGGTGTGGATACTGCAAGGGCCATTAGCAAGATCGCTAAAGAAAAGGGCATATATGTGCCCATCGCAAGCGAGGTTGAAAATATGCTAAATGGCAAAGATGTTTTTGAGAGCGTAAAATCGCTTTTGGGAAGAAGATGAGAGCTTTTAAATTTATACTTTTTGTGGCTATTTTTGCTCTGGGGTTAAACGGCGCAGAGGTGAGCCTAAGGGCCAAGGTCTCGCAGATGATAATGGTTGGCTTTAACGGAGCTAGCACAAAAGACGCTGCGTTTCGCGCGATGTTAAGCGACGCTGGATACGAGAGATTTGGCGGAGTGATGCTACTTGGCAGAAATGTCACCAACAAAGCCCAACTAAAAGCTAGCATAAAGGCGATCAAAGAGAAAAGTCCTAAAATTTTCATCGCTATCGACGAAGAGGGCGGCAACGTAAGCCGTATGAAGGATAAGAGTTTTGATGGTCCATATCCTAGTGCATACGAGGTCGCAAGCACGCTTGATATCAAAAGCGCATACGATCTCTACTCAAAAATGGCTATAAATTTAAAAGAGTGCGGCATAAATTTAAATTTCGCCCCAGTGGTCGATCTGCACGATGAAAACTCGCCGATCATCGCTGCTAAGCAAAGGGCTTTTAGCGAGTATGCAAGCAAGGTTGTGATCTACGCTGATGCCTTTATGGACGCATTTAAAGAGCAGGGCATACTAACGACACTTAAGCACTTCCCAGGACACGGCAGCTCAAAAGAGGACTCACATAAAAATAAGAGCGAGGTCACGCTAAGTAAAGACGCACTACTACCATACAAAGACGCCATAAGCACTGGTAGAGCACAGGTCATCATGGTCGGACACCTTTTTGTAAAAGGCATCGACGAGGACAATCCAGCCACACTTTCTAAAAAAATAATAACCGATCTGCTTCGCAATGAGCTTAAATTTAATGGCGTGGTTATCAGCGATGATATGCTGATGAAAGGCGTTGGCGACGAGACATTAGCTCAAAAAGTGGTGAAATTTATAAACGCTGGTGGTGATATCTTGCTCTTTAGTGAGTTTAAAATAAACAACCAAAGAACGGCTGATCTAATCACTCAGATCATAATCGATGCTGTAAATGAGAAAAAGATCAGCAAAGAGCGAATCGACGCATCATACAAGAGGATAATGGCGCTAAAATCGAAGCTTTAAATTTGGCTTTTAGAAAGTTACGCTAGTAAATTTGCGTTATTTTCGTCTTTTTCAAGATCAAAATATAAAATTTCAAGCCACATTTCATCTTCGTATCTAAAATTCATAGTTTTTTGTCTTATGTCATCTATCTTTGGATAGATGAGGTGTAGCTTGTCACACTCGTGTTTTTTGCCGTAAGCATATAGCTGATATAAGTCGGCTTGTGAGATATCATCTCTTGAGCTTATGATCTTCCATTTTGTGTCGGCTATAAATTTGCCTTTTAAAAATATATCAGGCCTTAGTTTGAAGCTTTTTGGATCTTCAACGAGGTGTTTTTCTGAGTGTTGTAATATAGCGTCTGGAAAGCTTTTCTTTATAAAATCTCCAACATAGCTTTCAAAAAGTGCATTCATATCAAATAGCAAGGCAAAGGCTAGATCATCGCCTTTATGCGGTGTAAATGAGTTGTTAAGTAAAAAGATCTTGCACCATAAAAGAGTTTGCTCGTAGTGCTTTACTTGGCGGTTCATGACAAGCTTTGCAAAGAAATTTTTATAATCCTCACACTCCAAAACCTCATCAAATATAAACAAAATCTCGCGTATTTTTTGCTGATTTTTACTAGAATTTGACTTTTTGTATAGAAATTTAAGTGTTGTTTTTATGATCCTATTTATCTTTATATTGCTTAAAAATTCGCTGTATCCTACGTAAAACCGCTCTTTGTGGATGCTATTTCTTTTTATCTGCTCGTTTATATTAAGCTTTCCTTTTAGAAAATTTAGGTTCTCTTCTAGCGCTACATAGTCGCTTTTTATCCCCTTTTTTACAAGAGCTTCAAGCTCACTTAAAAACATAGAGATGAAAATTTCCAAAAGCGGTAAATTTTGTGTTTTTAAACTGGCTAAATTTGAGCTTTTAAATGGGAAATTTCTTAGAGTTTTTAGCATTTTTATAAAAACTGCTTTTGATCTTTCGGCGTCGTTTTTGTCTGCTATTTTTGGCAAAATCTCTATCGTTAAGCCACTTTTTGTTTGCAAAACACCGACGTAGTTTCTAGCTTGTATAAATTTCCCGCCAACCCCGCTTGATATCCTTAAAAACGGCGCATTTTCATCGCTATTTTTAAGGATAAAATTTTCTATATCGCCAAAGTCTTTTTTGTCTATATCGTGCTGATATATACGCTCAAACTCAGTTATCGTTATCTGACTTTGCTTCATCTACTTGGCTACTTGTTAAATTGTAAATTTTTAGATAGTTTTGCTTGTCATAAAAAGCTTCTTTGTCTATTTCGTATAAAATTTTATCGTTTATATAGTCAGTGCCGCTTTTAAATAAAGCATTTGCTGGCTTCTTTTCTTTGATAAATTGACTATCCCCCAAAACCAGCCTGATTTTCTCCCAGTCGTCGTAAAAATACTCTTGTAGTAGCGGTAAAATTTTGTTTTTAAAGACATTTGCAAGCGTTTTTAAGTCTGACACATTTATAAAATAAGCGTGTCCTATCGTGTGATCTCTGTCGTAAAGATACTCTATGCGCTCGTTTATCGTTTTTAGCATTTCTCCTACATTGATGCCTTCAATGATTGTTTCATTTAGCGTGTCGTATTCTGGCATCATCTCCACAAACTCAAACCTTCTTCTAAGAGCCGTATCCATAAGAGCTATGCTTCTATCTGCTGTATTCATCGTGCCTATTATGTATAAATTTGACGGCACTCCAAATTTCTCTTTTGAGTATGGCAGCTCGACCATTATCTCATCATCTGCACCTAGCCTTTTTGACGGTTCTATAAGAGTTATGAGCTCACCAAAAATTTTAGATATATTTCCGCGGTTGATCTCGTCGATAAAGATGGCATATTTTGGTGTGTTTTCATTAAAAAACTTTTGTCGCTCATCTTTTGGCAAATCGCAAAAGTCCCTAAGTTTGCTTTTGTAATCACTAAGAAGCAAGGCGTTTTCGCAGCACTGATAAAAAATTCCTTTTGATATCTCATAAGTTATATCGCCATCTTCGTTTTCGCTATCAAATAGAGGCTTTATGCCCTCAACAAATTCCTCATATCCATAGCTTTGGTGAAATGTTATAAATTTAAAATTTTCTTTAGTGTAGCTTGTGCCTACTTTTTTATCTTTTATCTCTTTGTATTTTTCGTAAAGCTCTATGACCTCAGGATACTCATCATTGAGCGCTTTTATATCTACACACCATTCACTTTTCTCGTTTTTCTCAAATATAAAAGGCGGATTTTTTCTTTTAATATTTACATATTTGCAATCCATTTTTGTATGAGCCAGCAATTCTGTTGATATTGTCTGATTTGGTCTTTTTGAGCCAGATTTTATTGATTTTAATTTAAATAAAGTGTGATTTACTATGCCGTTGTTTAACTTAAGCCAACCACCATTAATATTTGAAATAGCTGCATCATATAATATGGCTGCAGCCACTTGAAACCAAGTGTAGTTTTCTATTTTTAACATTTCATATAGCGCGTCAGTGTCATCGTTCGATTTTACATTGAGATTTTGAGTAAAATTATCCATGATCTTTGAAAGCCTATATGTTTTTCCTGTTCCTGGAGGGCCATATAAAATTTGATTTAGTGGAAAATTTACCTTAGCTTTTTGTTGTCCATTGTTTTCTGTTGGCATTGTATCTCCTTTGCCATTTTTAAATTCTATGTATTTGTTTACTGCAGAGTTATAATTAGAAAAATGTTTTTTAGGTCTTCCTGATTTTATAAACTCTTCTTCTAGATATTTTGGATTTTTGCTCTTTGCATTATAATAGTCAAAAATTGAGTAAATTTTATTGTCTTCTAAAAAACTAATAAAATTTCTTAAATAGGTTTGATATTGTGGAACTGTGTTTTTACTTAAAGTTTGTTTACAATAATCTTTAAAACCGTCATAGTCTATATCCTCAAACACACTTACTCCTTTAATTTTCAAAATTTAGCAAAGTCGCTCTCATAACCCATCAAATTCTTTCTTTAGTTCGTCCCTTAGCTCTTCGGCTCTATCTTCGCCGTTTTTTAAATTTGCCTTCACAAAGCCATCGATCTCGTCTAAAATTTCAACTAGTTCGCTCTCCCAGTTTGCATTTTCCCGCTTTAAAAGCGCCTCGACCTTATCTCTTGTCTGCTCGAGCTGATCCAGTGCTTTGTCTTTGTCGCTAGCCTCATTTAGCGCATCTTCAAAGAGTATGTCTTGTCTTAGAGCGTTTATCTTTTTTTGTATGACGTTGCAAAATTTAGGGTATTTCTCAGCGTTGTTTAAATTTTCTAAAACCTCTTGCGCAGCCTTTTGATAGGCAGGTACCGCCCCATCATCGTCAAGCTTTTTGGTTAGTTTTTGTATCTGAAAATATAAAATAAGCGCTGCAAAAAATGCAAGCAGCAAATAGATCGTAACGCTATTCATTTTTACTCCTTTTTCTAAATTTATCTACGCTAATTATCGCAAGTGCCAGCCAGATCATACAAAATGAGACGACTTTGTAGCCATCTAAAATTTCGCCATAAATGAAGACCGCGCAAAGGATCGCGATGGTTGGTGAGATGTATTGCAAGTAGCCGATAGTCGTTAAATTTATCCTTGTCGTAGCTGCGTTAAATGCGACAAGTGGCACGATGGTTACGATGCTTGAAGCGATCATTAAAAGTGAGTCCTCGTTTAGTCCAAAGTGGCTTTGCGAGTGAAAAACCAGCCATAAAACGTAGCCAAGCGCAAATGGAAACATAAAAAATGTTTCGATAAAAAGCCCGTTAAATGCGCTAATCTTCGCCATCTTTCTAACCATCGCGTAAAATCCAAATGAAAGTGGCAAGATGATAGAGACAAGTGGCAGGCCACCTTTAGCGTAAATTTGCACGCAAACGGCTGCGATGACGATGCAAACGGCTATGGCGCTAGCTTTGCTCAGGCGCTCTTTAAAGATGATGACGCCAAGGAGCATGCTTATCAAGGGATTTATAAAATATCCCAAACTCGTATCTAAAATTTTGCCGCTACCCACCGCATAGACATAAACGCCCCAGTTTATGGTGATAAAAATACCACTTAAAAATAGAGCCTTTAGCGAGCGGATATCTTTAAGAAGCGCAAAAATTTCGCCCATTTTGCCATTAATGCAAAGCACTGCCGCCATCAAGAAAAACGACCAGATGATCCTGTGGGCTAAAATTTCATAAGCATCGATATCTTTGCTAAAGAGGTTGAAATAAACCGCCAAAAATCCCCACATAAAAAAGGCGCTAAGCGCGAGAATAACGCCTTTTTGGCTCTCATTTAGTCTTGGTATTTTTGTCGCCTTTTATAGAATTTATACTATCTATCATCAAAAGCGTGACAGAGATGGCTAGGCAGATCATCAAAAAGTATGAGCTTTTCTCCAGTCTCTCGCCGATGGCAAATGAGACAAAAAGCATCATTATAGGCTCAAAATATGTAAGCAAACCTAGTACATTTATCGGCACGAGCGTGCTTGAGAGGATCTGGGCGATGAGGGCTATGCCGCTGATAGCACCAAGCAAGATGAGCAGATAGTAGATGTTTGGATTTTGGCTCATTACGTAGTCCATATCGGCTGTGAGCGCAAAATAAAATGAGAATAAAAACATAAAAATTATCTCTATAACAAAGCTTGAGAAATTTGCAAGGTTGTAGTACTTTCTAATGGTAAAATAGACTGGATAAAGGCAAAAAACTACAGCGCTCTCCCACGAGATGCCACCACTAATGACTGCTGTGCTAAAGACGCCAATGGCAGCGAAAAATATCGATGCTAACTTTGTTTTTGAGAGGTGCTCTTTGAAAAATATCCGTCCAAAAAGGACCATGACTATTGGCATGATGAGGTAGCCTATCGAGACTTTTAGCGCTGCGCCGTTACTTGGAGCCCAGAGATAGAGCCACATCTGAAATGAGACGATGAGCGAGGTAGCAAGCAAAACTAGTAAAATTTTAGGTTTTAGCTTTATTTTTAGAAGTAAAAATTTGAAATTTCGCTGCTGTTTTAACAAAAAAATGGCGGCGATGACAAAAGGCATGGCAAAGATCATGCGGTATCCAATAAGAGCTTGCGTGCTGATGGGGTTCATGAGCACTGACATGTAGTAGATGCAGTTAAATAAAACCGAGGCTAAAAGCGAATAAAATATGCCTTTTATCATGAAAAAAATCTTCTCTTTTTCTGGGTAAATTTAAAGTAGCGATTGTATGCAAAATATCTTTAATAGTCCATTAATGGCTTTTATTTTTTAAGTTTTGCGTGATATAATCTGCGCTAAATCAAGGTAAAAGATAGGAAAAATTTATGACTTGGAACAGAGATAGTTGGAGAGAATTTAACATCTTGCAACAACCAACTTATCCAAATTTAAAAGAGCTAAAAGAGGCTGAAGAAAAACTAAAAGCACTTCCGCCTTTGGTATTTGCTGGTGAGGCTAGAAGTCTTAAAAATGAGCTTGCAAAAGTTTGCAATGGCGAGGCCTTTTTGCTTCAAGGTGGCGACTGTGCTGAGAGTTTTGCAAATTTTAGCGCAAA
This sequence comes from Campylobacter concisus, assembly GCF_003048375.1. Lineage (NCBI taxonomy): Bacteria > Pseudomonadati > Campylobacterota > Epsilonproteobacteria > Campylobacterales > Campylobacteraceae > Campylobacter > Campylobacter concisus. The sequence goes on from NZ_CP021642.1 coordinate 884,329, forward strand.
CAACATCAGAGATATGTTTAAGGTCTTGCTTCAAATGGCGATAGTTTTAACCTTTGGTGGTGGCTGTCCGGTGGTCAAAGTAGGCCGCGTGGCAGGGCAGTTTGCAAAGCCTAGAAGTAGCGACTATGAAGAGGTAAATGGAGTTAAATTACCAAGCTATAGAGGCGACATCATAAATGGCTTTGAATTTGACGAGCAGGCAAGAGTACCTGATCCAAAACGCATGATAGAAGCTTACTATCAAAGTGCTTCTACGATGAACCTCTTAAGAGCCTTTTCAAGAGGAGGTTTGGCCGACCTTCATCAGGTGCATAAGTGGAATTTAGGCTTTGTTAAAAAGCCAGAGATAGGCGAGAAATACGCAAAACTAGCTGATGATCTAACAAAAACTCTATCTTTCATGGCAGCTTGTGGCATCACTTCGGCAAACACCCCAGCGATAAATCAAACCGCAGTCTATACATCTCACGAGGCACTGCTTTTGCCTTATGAAGAGGCGCTAACTAGGGTTGATAGCCTTAGTGGCGAGTGGTATGATTGCTCGGCTCACATGCTTTGGATAGGCGAGAGAACACGCGGTATAAACGATGCTCACGTGCATTTTTTAAGTGGTGTGAAAAATCCTATCGGCGTAAAGATCGGACCAAGTGCAAAAGCTGAAGAAGTTGTCGCGCTTGCAAATAAGCTAAATCCAGAAAATGAAGCTGGCAGACTAAATGTGATAATCAGAATGGGCGCTGACAAGATCGGCGAAAATTTACCAAAAATTTTAAGAGAGCTAAAGCGCGAGGGGCTAAATATCGTTTATAGCATCGATCCGATGCATGGCAACACCGTTAAGACCTCAAACAACTACAAAACTCGTGAATTTAGTAAAATTTTAAGCGAGGTTAGAAACTTTTTTGAAATTCATAAAGCTGAGGGCACAAGAGCAGGTGGCGTGCATCTTGAGATGACTGGCAAAGATGTGACAGAGTGCACTGGTGGCGCGCTAAACATCACTGAAAGCTCGCTAAAAGAGAGATATGAGACGCAGTGCGATCCAAGACTAAATGCTGATCAGGCTTTAGAGCTTGCATTTTTGATGGCTGATCTAGTTAAAAAAGCTTAAAATTTATAAAATTTGGAGAAAAATATGGCAAATATTTATGATCTAATAGTAGTTGGCGGCGGACCTTGTGGCATAGCTAGCGTAGTTGAGGCTAAAAGAAATGGCTTAAGTAATGTTTTGCTCCTTGAAAAAGGCGATAACCACAGCCAAACGATCAGAAAATTTTATAAAGACAATAAACGCGTAGATAAAGAGTATAAAGGGCAAGATAGCACGATACATGGGCTAGTTTCGTTTGAAGATGGCACAAAAGAGAGCACGCTTGATTATTTTGACAAGCTACTTGACTCTGAGAATATCGAGGCTTTTTTTAATTCTGAGGTCGAAAGCGTAAAAAAAGAGGGAGAAATTTTTAAAGTAACTACCTCAAAAGCTGTCTATGAAGCCAAAAATGTTATGGTCTCTATCGGCAAAATGGGGCGACCAAACAAGCCTGACTATAAGATCCCGCCATCACTAAATTCAGTTGTAAATTTTAACCTTGATAACTGCACAAACGGCGAAAAAGTGCTAGTTGTGGGCGGTGGCAACTCTGCGGTTGAGTATGCTATCGAGCTTTGTCAGTATAACAAAACTACGATCGCTTACAGAAAAGATAAATTTAGCCGTGTAAATGAGACAAATTTAAGCGCACTTTGGGAGCTTGAGAAGCACAATAAGATAAAAGTAAGGCTAAATCACGATATAACCGAGATCGATAATGAATCAGGCAAGGTAAGAGTGCATTATGAAAATGGCAAGATCCGTGTCTATGACAGGGTTGTTTATGCGATCGGTGGCTCAAGTCCGGTTGATTTTTTACAAAAATGTCAGATAAAAACTGATGAGAAAGGCACTCCAATAGTTGATAGCAATTACCAAAGTAGCGTGCCAGGACTATATGTGGGAGGCGACATCGTGCTAAAAAATGGCGGCTCGATAGTAGTCGGACTAAATCACGCTCATAGCGTCATCAAAGATATCTTAAAAGGCAAGGCACAAGCTTGATAAATAAAATCGCACTAGCTATTGTTTGTCTGATAGCTGGCTTTTCTCTCTCGTTTTTGAAATTTCAAAAAGAGGACGAGATGCCAAAAGATACTAATCAAACGATTTACTCTATAAATTTTGATGATCTCCCTGAAGAAGAGAAGCAAAGATATGTAAGTAAAGACGATCTTTACGAGTATGGTGGCTACATCACGCCAAAGAGCTACATGCAAAATTTTGTTGATGACAAGGATCTAAATTTATCAAACAATGTAAATGAGCTTCAAGAGCAAGTGCGCGAGCTAAGCAAAAAAAATGAAATTTTGGCCGCTGATAATGTCGATATGAGCGAGAAAAATTTAGACTTTATAAGCAAAATTTCAGAGATGAAAAGAAATATCGAAAATGAAAAAAACGAGATAGTAGAAAAAAATCAAAAGGCTCTTGGCGAGCTTGAGGCGCAACACTTTGAAAATATCCAAGCTTTGACAAAGCGCCTAAATGAAGCGCAAGCTGATATGATAGAGAGTTCAAAGGCTTATGAGAAAAAGATAATCGACCTTGAAAATGCGATAAATGACGCTAGAAGTGACGATGAGAGCAAACTAAAAGATGCCAAGGCCAGCTTTAATAAATTTAAAGAGAGTTTTGAGGCAAACTACACCGCTTTAAAAGAGCAAAATAACGAGCTAAATGCGACGCTTGCACAAAAAGAAGCTCTTATAAAAGAGTATGAAAAAGCTCAAAGCGAAAAAGATAGAGGCGAGAAAAAAGAAATTTTGATTTTAAAAGAGGAGATCGAGCGAGTTAAAAATGACGCCGACACTCAAAAATTTAGCTACGAAAAAGAGATAAATGCACTAAATGATGGCTTTGAGACACAAAAGAGTGTTATGGAGGATGAGCTTTCTAAAAAGGCAAACAAGATAATCGATCTGCAGGAGGCTCTTGAGTCAAACAAGACCGCACTAAAAGATAGAATTTACGAGCTTGAAGAGATCAAGAAAAACCTAAACTCAAAAGATCTAATGGCGCAAAGCTATAATGGCAAAAATTTAGAGCTAAATGCCTCGCTTGCGGCACTTCATAAGAGTTTTGACGATCTAAAACAAAAGAGCCTAAAAAGCGAGCAAGAGAACAAGCTTGCAAATGAAAATATAAGCTCGCTTAAAAAAGAGCTTGAGAGGGCAAATGCCCTAAATAAAAAGCTTGAAAAGCAAAATTTAGACGCAAACTCAACTCTAAGTGAGCTAAGCAAAAAGCTAAGTTTAAGTGAAGAGAGCCTTAAAAAGAGCCAAGAAGAGCTAAAAGCGCTTGATACGAAGACAACTAAATTTCTAAAAACGCTATTTGATCAAAACCAAACCATCTCTTTGCAGTCGCAGAAACTTGGCTCAAACGAGGGCGAGCTAAAGAATTTGAGCTCAAAGCTCGATCTAAAAGATGCAAAGATAAAGGAGCTTGAAGAAAATGTCACAAAGACAAGTCAGATGCTCCTTTCTAAGCAAAGCGAGCTAGAAACTCAAAAAAGAACACTAAAGATCGATATGCAAAACTATGAAATTTTGCGTCAGCAAATAAACATGCTACAAAAAAAGATAGTCGATACCTCAACATTTTTAACCGATAACAACAAAAGTGGCGGCAAAAATTTACTAAGCTTGCAAAATGAACTAGAAAATGCAAAACAAAAGCTAAATGAGAGCAACAAGACGATCGAGCGGCTAAATTCAAAGATAAATGAGCTAAGCTCAACCACTCACAAAGGCGGTAGCGGTAGTGTAAATGCCCAGATAGTCGAGCTCCAAAAAGATATCGAGCAAAATTTAAACAGACAAGATGAGCTTGAAAATGAAAATGTAAATTTAAAAAATATCTTACAGGCTACGACAAAGCCAGAAACGCCAACAAAGCTAGTCCTCATCTCTAGCATCGAATGCGACGATATGGACGCAAAAGACAAGGTTAGCATAATGTGCAAAAACAGAGTGAGCGAGTTTTTGCAGAGATTTAACTCAAACTACATGTATGAGATCATCCCGATCGTGGATAAGAAAAATTTTGTCATCCCATCAAATGTCGCTCAAAATATCAAAAAAGATGACCTTGGCAAGCTAAACAACTACGTAAATTACGGCGTTGGCAAGGAGCGTGCAAAGGCAGCTGCTGAGCTTATCAAAGAGGAATTTGGCGACTTTGCAAGGATCAGCTTTAGCTCCGAAGTGATCGTAAAAGATGTGACGCGCGGCTTTATCATCAAGGTTTATAGATGATCTTGGCTCAGCTTGAAAATGGCTATCGCTACAACAGCGATACGCTCGTTCTTTATGATTTTATCTGCTCTAGTGTAGGCGAAATTTCTGGCAGGGTTTTGGACGTTGGAGCAGGGTGCGGGATACTTGGACTTTTGCTTAAGCGTGACTTTAAAAAGATAGATCTAAGCATGCTTGATCTTTTGGAGCTAAATAGCGAAATTTCAAGCTTTAACGCAAAGAACAACTGCTTAGAGGCTAGAGCTATAACGGCTGATTTTGCAAATTTTAAAGATAGTGAGAAATTTGATCTAATCATCTCAAATCCGCCTTTTTATCACGACGGTGTTACAAAAAGCCAAAATGAGCACATAAAAGTTAGTAGATATGCAAGCTCGCTAAATTTAAAGGATTTTATAAGAGGCATAAGCGTAAATTTAAAGCCACATAAAAGGGCATTTTTTTGCTATGCGCCAGATGATCTTAGCGAGATAGCGGCATGCTTAAAAGAGTATAAGCTAAATTTGGTGAGTTTAAAATTTATCCATACCAAAAAGGATAAGCCAGCAAATTTGGCTTTGCTTGAAGTGCGAAACAACTCAAACTCAAAGCTAAAAGTCCTGCCGCCTCTAGTGATGAGCAAGGATGGCGCGCACACGAAAGAGGCAAGCGAGATCTTTAAAAAAGCAGATACAAACAGCGTCTCTTACAAGGAGATAGCGTGAGGGCTGAGGGTTTTAGCTATGAGTTTGATCCTAGCTTTTGCGAGAGTTGCGGAGGCAAATGCTGCACTGGCGAGAGTGGCTACATCTGGATAGATGAGGGTGAAATTTTAAAATTTTGCGCCGCTTTTGATATGCCAAAAGATGAGTTTGAGAGCAAATTTCTAATAAAAGTGGGCGTAAGACGAAGCATCAAAGAAAAGCCTTATGATGACGGTTTTGCTTGCATATTTTTTGATGAGAAAAATAAAAACTGCTCGGTTTATAAGCTAAGACCTAAGCAGTGCAGGACATTTCCGTTTTGGGATTATTTTAAAAAAAATTTAAAGGAGCTAAGAGCAGAATGCATTGGCGTAAAATTTTAATAATTTTTATAAGCGTATTTTTTAGCACGCATCTGCTTGCAGATGACAACAAAAGTGTAAATTTACGCCTAATGCAAGCTCTCATCTCGCAAGATAGTGGCGATGTAAATGCTAGCATCCAGACCTATCTAGGACTTTTTAAAGAGACAAATCAAAAGACCTATCTAAAAGAGGCGATCAAGCTAGCCTTTGCTACAAAAAATGAAAATTTAGATAGCCTCATGGCTGAGGGCGAAAATAGCCTAAAAGATGATAGCGACTTTATCAGGATCAAAGTGGCAAATTTTGTCAATCTCTCTAAGCTAAACGAGGCAAAAGAGCTGATGCAAGAGCTTGCCACAAAAGAGCCAAACGCTCAAAATTTGCTCATGCTTGGCACCATTTGCATGATGCAAAATGATACTGTAACGGCGCTAAAATACTTTGAAGAGGCATACTCGCTAAAGCCTGAAGAGGAGAATTTACTCCGCATCGTTGATATACTTTTAAACCGCATGGATAATGTAAATGATGCGACAAAATACCTCGAGAAATTCCGCGAGGAGCAGGGCTGCACTCAAAAGACATGTGAGCTTTTGGCTGAAATTTACTCTCAGCAAAGAAATTTCCCAAAGGTGATCGAGCTTTTTGAGGAGATCTACGACATCACTCACGACACCTCTTATCTTGACAAGATCGTGCAGTATTTTGTCTATGCTAAAAATTATAAAGCGGCTATTGAAATTTTGAAAAAATATGGCTACAACGACGCCACGCTGATGGATCTTTACGCTGCGACTGGAAATTTTGGCGATGCATACGTTTTGGCGGTTAAAATTTATAACGATAGCAGGGATCTAAATTTCTTAGCAAAGGCCGCTATCTACGAGTATGAGATGAATAAAGATAGCCTAGATGAGAAAAAGATCGCTGATATCTTAGATAAATTTGAAGCTAGCGTGCCAAAGCTTAATAACGATATGTTTTTTAACTACTACGGCTACTTGCTCATTGATCACGAGATAGACCCTAGAAAGGGTGTGGAGATGGTGCAAAAAGCCCTTGAGATCTCGCCAGAATCACCTTACTACGAGGACTCGCTAGCGTGGGGGTACTTCAAGCTTGGCGAGTGCAAAAAGGCAAAGGGCATAATGAGTCACGCGATGAAAGATGTTGATTTTAGGAGTTCAAAAGAGGCAAAAGAGCACCTGCATCTAATCGAGCGCTGCATAATAAATTTAAACAAAAGGCTTAAAAAATGATACTTGATGAGATCATAAAAAAGACAAAAGAGGATCTAAAAAAGCGAAAAGCTGACTATCCGCAGGAGTGGCTGGGCCGCTCGCTCGCATACAACCCATACGTGCCAAGAGACGTTTTGGGCGCACTTAGATCAAGCAAAGATGAGCCTATAAAGATCATAGCCGAGATAAAAAAAGCAAGTCCAAGCAAAGGCGTGATAAGAGAGGACTTTGAGCCGATCAAGATCGCTCAGGAGTACGAGCAATACGCAAATGCCTTTAGTATCCTAACGGAGCCTCACTGGTTTAAGGGTGACATCGAGTATATCACGCAGGTTCGCCGCTACGCCTCAAAGCCTATCCTTAGAAAAGACTTTATCGTTGATAAGTATCAAATTTTAGAAGCTCTTGTTTATGGAGCAGACTTTATCCTGCTCATCGCTAAAGCGCTAACTCAAGGCGAGCTAAAAGAGCTACTTGATTACGCGCACCACTTGGGGCTTGAGGTCTTAGTAGAGACACATGACGCGAGCGATGTGAAAAAGGCGGTCTTTGCAGGAGCAAATATAATAGGGATAAATCATAGAAATTTAGATGATTTTACGATGGATATGAGCCTTTGCGAGAAGCTCGTACCGCTTTTGCCAAACGGCAAGATAATAGTCGCCGAAAGCGGTCTTTACGAGCATGAGCAGCTTTGTGAGCTAAACAAGATCGGAGTTGATGCCTTCTTGATAGGAGAGCATTTCATGAGGCAAGATGATATAAAAAATGCCGTTAAAAAGATAAAGGAGGGCGAGTGATGCAGCACCTTTGTGCCCCTTGGAGAAGCGAGTATTTCAGCGCAAAAAAAGATAGTTGTGTCTTTTGCGAGGTCATAAATTCAAAAGAGGACGACGAGAAAAATGGCGTGCTTTTTCGTGCTAAGCACTGCTTTGGGATCATGAATTTATACCCATATTCGCCAGGTCACTTTATGATCATACCAAACCACCACACCGACAAGATCGAGGAGCTTGACGAGCAGACGTGGTTTGAGATGAGTAAATTTGTAAGACTTGGGGTTGAAATTTTAAAGCGTGAGCTTCATGCTCAGGGCGTAAATATCGGTATGAATTTAGGCAAGGCAGCAGGTGCTGGCATAGCTGAGCACGTGCATTATCACCTTGTGCCAAGGTGGAGCGGGGATACAAATTTCATCACAACGATCGCCGATGTCAGGGTAAATGGTACGCCGTTTCATCCGCTTTATCAAAAGCTAAAAAAGGCTTTTAGTGGCGTTATTTGAGCTTGATATCGAGCAGTGGCTTGAAAAAAGAGGCGAGTTTGAAGTCCTGATAGACGCTAGATCGCCGCATGAATATGCCTACTCGCATATAAAAGATGCTCTAAATTTATACGCACTTGATGACACTGAGCACAAAGAGGTAGGCACGATCTACAAAAGTGACAGGGCCCTAGCCAAGAGCCTTGGAGCAAAATACATCTGCAAAAATTTACAAAATATCATCGATGAGGTCTATAAAAGGGCCAAGGTTGGCTCAGCAGTTGGGATATACTGCGCAAAGGGCGGGCTTAGATCAAGCTCGGTTGCCTACGTGCTAAGCATGATCGGATATAGAATTTACAGACTAAATGGCGGCTACAAGGCTTATAGAAATCACGTTTTGGAGTTTTTAGAGCGTCCTTTAAGCACGAAATTTATCACTCTTTTTGGCAACACTGGCTGCTATAAAAGCAAGCTTATAAGAGCACTCTCACCATCAATAGACCTTGAAGCGATGGCAAATCACTTAGGCTCAGTCTTTGGCGCGATAAACGGCGCGCAGCCTAGTCAAAAAAGCTTTGAGGATGCACTCTTTGAAAAGCTCATCACGCTAAAAGATCAAATTTGCTTTATCGAGGGCGAAAGTAGAAGGATCGGCTCGCTAACACTTCCAAAAAGCCTTTATGAGGCGATGCGCAGCGGCATCTGCGTTGAGGTTAGGGCAAGTTTAGAAAATAGAATTTCTTGCATCACAAGCGACTATAAAAGCGTGGATAAAGCCTTTTTTGATGAGTGTATAAAAAAAATTTCGCCCTTTATAGACAAAGAGGCCAGAGATGAGGCGGTGGCTAAATTTAACGAAAACGACATCGCCAAAGTGGCTGAAATTTTACTAACAAAATACTACGACAAGGTCTATAAGAAAAATGAAAATATCGATGTTTTCGTAAGCTCCGACAACTTTGAAGAGGCTGTTAAAAAGCTAAATTTGATAAGAGCTGAGGCGAAATTTTAAATCCTTGTGACGCTTTGTTTGGGGGTAAAATTTATCTACAAATTTAAATTTGCTCTATTTTGCTAGGTCAAATTTACTTTTAAATTTAATATAGATCGGTTTTTTGCACTTAAAAATGGCTTAGCTTAAGGCGATTTTTATACTTCGACATAAATTTCTTGCTAATTTTTTGAAAATTTCTAGTTAAATTTATCTGTTTTTCTTGGTTTTCTGGATTGGCTGGATTGGCTATCGCCCCTCCACTTTTTCTAAATTTGCCAAATTTATCAAAAATACTAAAAATAATATGCATAAATATATGTAAAATATTTTGTATTTCTCGCTTTTTTAACTCAAAATTTTTTCAAAAAATTTAAGATAACGCCCAAATTTCGCTAAAAAGTTAAAATGGATTTAAAATGCTTTGGGATATAATTTGCGATAAATTTATCAAAAGGCTAAAGTGATGATAAAACAAATTTCTGGTTCACAGATGATAAGCGAAGCCTTGCACGAAGAGGGCGTTGAGATAGTTTTTGGCTATCCTGGCGGTGCAGCTTTAAATATCTACGACGAGACATATAAACAAACTTATTTTAAGCACGTCTTGGTTCGCCACGAGCAAGCTGCCGTTCACGCAGCAGACGGATACGCTAGGGTTAGTGGCAAAGTTGGCGTGGCTTTTGTGACAAGCGGTCCTGGCTTTACAAACGCAGTCACTGGTCTTGCCACGGCTTACAGCGACAGCATCCCAGTTGTGCTTATAAGCGGTCAAGTACCAACCTTTATGATCGGCACAGATGCCTTTCAAGAGATCGATGCAGTCGGCATTTCACGCCCCTGTGTCAAACATAACTTCTTGGTTAATAGCGTCGAGGAGCTACCTCGTATCATAAAAGAGGCGTTTTACATCGCAAGATCAGGCCGCCCAGGACCAGTTCATATCGATATCCCAAAAAACGTCACTTCAAGGCTTGGCGACTTTGTCTATCCAAAAGAAATTTCTATCCCAAGCTACAAACCGACATATAAAGGCAACTCTAAGCAGATCAAAAAAGCAGCAGCTGCGATAAATGAAGCAAAAAGACCACTTCTTTACATAGGTGGTGGTGCGATCGCATCAAATGCAAGCGAGATCATACGTAAATTTATGAAAAAAACAGGCATCCCAGCGGTCGAGACGCTTATGGCTCTTGGCGTGCTTGATGCAAAAGATGAGCTAAATTTAGGCATGGCAGGCATGCACGGCAGCTACGCTTCAAATATGGCTCTTAGCGAGTGTGACCTTCTCATCTCGCTTGGCGCTAGATTTTGCGATAGGGTCACAGGCAGGACAGATGAGTTTGCTAAACACGCAAAGATCATTCACATCGACATCGATCCAAGCTCTATCTCAAAGATCATAAACGCTCACTATCCGATAGTTGGCGACCTTACAAACGTGCTAAGCGAGCTTTATGAAGAGGTGAAAGGTGAGCCTAAAAACTATGCGCCTTGGAGAGAAATTTTAGATAGATATCAAAAGCTAAATCCACTTGGCTACACAGACAGCGACACTGTGCTAAAACCACAATGGGTAGTTGAAGAGACTGCAAAGATAGTTGGTCCTGAGGCTATCATCGCAACTGACGTCGGTCAGCACCAGATGTGGGTGGCGCAGTTTTATCCATTTAACCGCGCAAGGCAGCTTGTCACAAGTGGCGGCCTTGGCACGATGGGATATGGCCTGCCTGCAGCGATCGGCGCAAAGTGCGCGAAGCCTGAGCATTTGGTTGTAAATTTCACAGGCGATGGCTCGATACTTATGAATATCCAAGAGCTAATGACGGCTTATGAGACAAATGTCCCTGTCATAAACATCATCTTAAACAACAACTTCTTAGGCATGGTGCGCCAGTGGCAGACATTTTTCTATGAAAAGCGCTACTCATCAACTGATCTTAGCTTGCAGCCTGATTTTGTCAAGATCGCTGAGGGATTTGGCGGCGTTGGCTTTGTTTGCAAGAGCAAAGATGAGTTTAAAAAGGCTTTAAAAGAGGCGATCAAGAGTAAAAAATCAGCTCTTATCGACGTGAGGATCGACCGCTTTGAGGACGTGCTTCCTATGGTTCCAGCTGGGGCTGCGATTTATAATATGATATTAAAGAGCAAGGAAGAAAAATGAGTATCAGAAGAACGATTTCGGTTATAGTTTTAAATGAACATGGCGTTTTGGCTAGGATTTCTGGGCTTTTTGCGGGCAGGGGCTACAACATCGACACGCTCACAGTCGCTCCGATACCTGAGAGCAACTTTTCAAGACTAAGCATCGTCACAAGCGGCGATGAGAGGGTTTTAGAGCAGATCGTAAAACAGCTTCACAAGCTCATCCCAACATATAAAGTCATAGAAAGTGGCGAATTTGTCGAAAAAGAGATGGCTCTTGTGAAAATTCCGCTTGGTGAAAATTTCGCTGGCCTTGAGGCGATACTAAAGTCATACAACGGTATCGTCACAAATACAAACGAAAACTACATCGTCGTCATGGTGGCTGACGATGCGAGCAGGATAGAGAATTTTTTAAAGTCAATAAAGAAATTTAACCCAGTTGACGTCGTGCGCGGCGGATCTGTGATAATGGATATATGATGAAACTAAGCGAAATAGCCTTAAAAGTAGATGCTACTTTTAGTGGAGAAGATCTTGAAATTTTTGCTCTAAATTCTTTAAAAAATGCAAATAAAGCTGAGCTAACATACTGCGACGGCGAGAAAAATGCCAAATTTATAAGCACTTCAAACGCTGGAGCTATCTTGGTGACAAAATCGCTTTTAGACCTAGTGCCAGCTGGCATGGTAGCGCTTGTGTGCGACAACCCGCACCTTGCATTTGCCATCCTTAGCAAAATTTACGCTAAGCCGCTTTTTTGCGAGCCAAAACCATCAAATATCGCCCAGAGCGCCACTATAATGCCAAATGTCTATATAGGCTCAAACGTGAGCGTGGGCGAAAATACGATAGTGATGGCTGGAGCTTTTTTGGGCGATAACGTAACTATCGGTAAAAACTGCATTATCCACCCAAACGTAGTCATCTATAACGACTGCGTCATCGGCAATGAGTGCCACCTGCTAGCAAACTGCGTTATAGGCAGCGACGGCTTTGGCTATGCGCATACAAAAACTGGCGAGCATGTGAAAATTTATCACAACGGCAACGTTGTTTTGGGCGATTTTGTCGAGATCGGAGCTTGCACGACGATAGATCGTGGCGTTTTTGAAAGCACGATGATCGCAAACTACACAAAGATAGATAATCTCGTTCAAATAGGTCATAACTGCGAGCTTGGAAATGGCTGCCTCATCGTCTCACAAACTGGACTTGCTGGCTCAACAGTGCTAGGCAGAAACGTCGTCATGGGCGGACAAAGTGGCTCAGCTGGTCACGTAAGTGTCGGAGACTTTGCTCAGATCGCAGCACGCGGTGGCGTTAGCAAAGACCTACCTGGCGGCAAAAAATACGCTGGAGCATATCCGATAATGGAGCTTTCAGAGCAGTTTAAACTACAAGCAAAGATATTGAGATTTTTTAAGAAAAACTAAATTTGGCGGAGCTCTCCGCCAAATAGTTGTCGCACTTCTATAATTTAAATTTTTCTTTTATTTTATTTCACCGCAATCACAAACCATATTTATGGCTAATAAAAATAGCTAGCAAGAGATCTAATTTAAGCATTAGATTTTTTGCATATTAAATAACATAACAAAACGGCTGAACTAATATGAGCAAAGTGTTATAAGATGTAGTAATTTTTGTGTTTAATGATGTATAGAGTAGCCCATTTACTACAGGTTGTTTGCTCGTGGCGGTAAAAAGCAAATTTGGATACATGCTTTGATATATAAAAACTTCTAAAAGATATTAGTAAAACGCTGGTGGATAAAATTCCTTTTACTAAGGTGATTTGCCTAAATTTATAAGGTAATATCACACCAACATTTACTTTATTGCTTATTAATTTTAACTCTTTATAGTGGTTACATAAAATGTGAATTCTAGAAAAGAAATTTACAAAGCTAAATTTATTTTCTATTTTCGTCTAGGACTTTTTGCATGCTCTCTCTAGTCGCCTCTAGCCAGTTTTGTTTTGAGGTATCGACTAGATCAAGGCAAAAGAGCTTGATGTCAGCTTTTTTAAAGCTAAATTCTTTCACTTTCATCGCATCACTTCCGACGATTACGATAGGCTGAACCTTTAAATTTAGCTTTTCAACTAGCAACTTTGCGCCACCTTTAAATGGCAAGAGCTCTTTGGTTTGAGACCTTGTGCCTTCTGGAAATATCGCTAAAACACGGCCATTTTCTACTCTGTCTTTTGCTTCGCTTAAAAGCTTTATTAGCGAGTGCTTATTTTCTCGCTCGACCGCTATCATCTTTGGAAGGCTCAAAATTTTACCGATGATCGGGATCTTACCTATCTGCGCCTTTGCGATCCAGCAAAGATTTTTAGGGTGCACCTCTTCAAGCACGATGATATCAAGCATGCTTTGATGATTTATTAGTAAGATATTCGCCTCATCTTTAAACTCACCTACCACCTCAAGTGTATAACCGCCAAAAAATCTCTGAGCTCTGCCCCAAATTTTTCTAATAGGTCTATTTTTCGAGTTAAAAAGCCACATAAAAAATACCACGACAAAAACGCTAAGAACAAATGTGATAGAGAAGAAAATAGCTCTAATTTTTGACAAGATCACCCTTTCTTACCCAGCCGATTTTGCCATCTGCGAATAAAATTTTTGAGTAGTCATCTTTTGTGTCTAAAATTTCAACATTTTCATTTTTACGAGATGTATAAAAAACGGTTGAATTTTTAGTTGGCAAGATAGTGACGCTCACATCTGGTTTAAGCACTGCTTTGCCAAAAGGATTGTAAGTGTAAATCCCAAGTGCGATAAAAACAGCTGCCACAAAGAAGTAGCTTAGCTTTCTTCGCCAGATCGCTAGCAAGATAAAGATAGCGACCAAAGAGTAGATCGTGATATCTTTGTAAGTGCTAAACTCGCTTTGCTTTGGATTTAGACCGATTTGCGTGCTAACCTCGTCCTCTTCGACGCTCACAGGCAGTGAAAAGCTCTCAAATTTGGCTTTTTTTAGGTTGTAGTAGTTAAAGTCAAGTGTCTTTTTATTTGGCTTAAATACCGCAAAATAATATGCACTTTGCGAGTTAAAGTCGCCGTTTATCGTATCTACGCCTTGCTTTAGGATCGTTTTATTTTCGATATTAAATGCGCTTAGATCGACATTGTTGCCGTAAATTTCCACGACCATGATGTTGTTTATATCATCAAATTTAGTCGTTTTAAATTTCTTTACCTCAAGGTTGTCAGCAACGATGTGGTTGTAGTTCTCGTCACTTCTAAGCTCTTTTAGCTTTGGTAAAAAGATATTTATGTTTGAGTTTTGATAGTTCTCGCCATTTCTTTTTAGATCCAAGCTAACTCGTAAAGTCTTTGCATCAATGCTCGTTGCTTCAAGGTAGAAAGTGCCGATGTATTTGTTTTCATCGCCTTTTACCCATTGAAAATTCTTCTTATTTAACCATTTGATATTTGTCTCATCAAGCTGTGTCTCAAACTCAAACTCAAGGTCACTTTGCGTATCAGCTACGATCTCAACGCTAAAAATTTCTCCTACGACGACATTTTTAGGGATATTTGTCGCTTTTAAAAGGAGGTCTTTTATTTTTATCTTGTCATAGACTTGATTATCAGGGACACTGATGTCTGGTTCGTTTGTCGGCACGATATTTCGCATCTGCTCTGGAGTGATACGCTCTGGCTGTGGGGCGATAGAGCGTGGAGATACGAGCTTTCTTGATATTTCTTCTTCGCTTGGAGTCTTTGTTTGTGGCTTTGAACTTGGGCTATTTACAAATTTATCCTCTCTTGCCTCATCCATCATGTCAAAAACGCTGACTTCATCAGTGTTTGCGGCAAATAAATTTAGCGCGAGTAGGGCGATAAAAAGTGTTCGTTTTACCAAACTAGCCCTTTTAACATCTTCATGCCATCATCTGTGCCTAAAATTTTCTCGCAAGCGCGCTCTGGGTGAGGCATAAGACCAAAGATCCTCTTACTCTCATCGCAAATCCCAGCTATGCTATCAACCGAGCCGTTTGGATTTATCTCATTGCCGTGGCTGTCACAGTATTTTAGTAGGACTTGCTCGTTATCATATAGGCTTTTTAGCGTATCTTCGTCGGTGTAGTAGTTGCCCTCGCCATGAGCGATAGGGATATTTACCACTTCGTTTTTGGCTAAATTTGCTAGGAATTTATTGTTATTTGAGATCACTTTTAGGTGGTGGTATTTTGAGACGAAATTTAAATTTTCATTTCTTCTCATCGCACCTTTTAAAAGTCCAAGCTCAAGAAGCATCTGAAAGCCATTGCAAATTCCTAGGATATAGCCACCTTTTTTCGCATGCTCTTTTACAGCCTGCATCGCTGGGCTAAATTTAGCTATCGCAGCCGTTCTTAGATAGTCGCCGTAGCTAAAACCACCAGGCAAAACGACTAGATCAGCATCGATCTTATCTTCTTTGTGCCAGATAATCTGCGTTTGGCAGCCAAGTAGCTTAAAGGCGTGAGCTGTGTCTTCTTCGCAGTTTGTGCCAGGAAAAAGTATGATCGCTACTTTCATAGCACGATCTCGTAGTCTTCGATGACGGTGTTTGCTAGAAGCTCTTCACACATCACTTTTAGCTGCTCTTTTGCTTTGTTTTTATCGCTCTCGTCGATATCTAAAACGATTTGTTTGCCTATCCTGACATTTGAAACACCGCTAAATCCAAGTGAATTTAGCGCGTGCTCTACTGCCTTACCAGCAGGGTCTAAGACCCCACTTCTTAATGCTATATTTACAACAGCTTTCATCTTTGTCCTTAAGAAAGAATTCTTCTTAAAACTTCTTCGTAAGCTACTTTTACGCTACCAAGGTCTTGTCTAAATCTATCTTTGTCAAGTTTTTCGTTTGTTGTCGCATCCCAAAATCTGCAGCTATCAGGGCTTATCTCGTCAGCTAAGATGATGTTGCCATCTTTGTCGATACCAAATTCGACTTTGAAATCAACTAGTTTTAAATTTCTCTCTGCAAAGAATTTAAATAATATAGAGTTGATCTCTCTTGCTGTATGTCTTAGCGTTTGAAGGTCTTTTTCGCTCTTTACTAGACCCATGATAATGCAGTGCTCATCAGTAACTAGTGGATCGTGTAAATCGTCGTTTTTATAGTAGAACTCAACAAGTGTAAAAGGTAGAACTGTGCCTTCTTTTATGCCAAGTCTTTTGCTAAGTGAGCCAGTTGCGATATTTCTCACAACAACTTCAAGAGGTATGATCTCGCATTTTTTGACCACTTGCTCAGTGTCGCTGATGGTCTCAACAAGGTCAGTGACGATACCTTTGCTCTCTAGCAGTTTAAAAAGCTGAGTAGAGATTTTGTTATTTAGTGCGCCTTTGCCAGCTTCGTTGCCTCTTTTTTGAGCGTCAAATGCTGTTAGATCGTCTTTAAATTCAGCCACAAGTAGATTTGGATCGTCTGTGGCGTACATTTTCTTGCCTTTTCCCTCGTAGATAAGCTCTCTTTTTTGCATGTTGTTCTCCTTTAGATTATTGTTGTTTTATCTTTAAAATTTTGATCGTATCAATCGCTGTTTTTAACTGAATGTCCTCATCGACTTTTTTCTGTGTGATTATGTTTTTATCATCTTTTGCTTCAGTTTTGTTGCCTTCACTTGTAGGATTTATCTTATTTAGCTCGCTCTTTAGGTGTGCTTTTAGCTCGCTCTCTTTGATGCTAAATGCGCTATCGTCGCTTTGTGGCACTTTGCCAGGATGCACTACTACATCAGGCGTTACGCCAACTGCTTGGATAGTTCTGCCACTTGGTAAGTAGTATCTTGCGATGGTTAGTCTTAGCGCTTCTGTATCGTCTATTGGCAGGATCACTTGAACGCTGCCTTTACCAAAGGTGTTTTCGCCGATTATCACCGCACGCTTGTGATCTTGCAGTGAACCGCTTACGATCTCGCTCGCACTTGCACTTCCGCCATTTACCAGCACTACAAGTGGGAGTTTTGATAAGGTTTTGCTAGCGCTTGCTTTATACTCTACATTTTCAGATGTATCACGACCTTTTTGGGAGACGATGATACCGTTATCTACGAAAAGATCCACTAGATCAACAGCTTGATTTAAAAGACCGCCAGGGTTGTTTCTAAGATCAAGTATGATGCCATTTGCTTTAGGATGCTCTTTGATCGCCTCTTTTACCTTTGTGACGACGTTTTTGTCAAAATTTGTGACGCGTATATAAAGGATGTTTTCATTTTCTATCATTTTTGCATAGACAGACTCAACCTTTATAAGATCTCTTATGATCTTTACGTCAAATGGCTTTTGCTCGCCTTTTCTTAAGATCGTAATTGTTATCGGAGTTTTTGGCTTGCCGCGCATCTTATTTACAGCCTCATCTATCGTTGTGCCGATAGTTGAGTTGCCATCGATCCTTAAAATGATATCGCCAGCTTTTATGCCTGCTTTATCAGCTGGAGTGTCCTCGATAGGCGAGATAACGGTTAGTGCGCTATCTTTCATACCAACTGTTATGCCAAGCCCACCAAATTCGCCGCTTGTTTGCACCTGCATATCTTTATATGCTTTTTCATTTAAAAAGCTTGAGTGAGCATCCAAATTTTGCATCAAACCAGCGATGGCTTTGTCGATTATCTCTTTAAATTTAATGTCATCAACGTAGTATTTTTCAACAGTTGAGATGGTTTTTGTAAGTTTTGAAAGTGCTTCAAGTTTCGCACTCGCCTCATCTTCAGTTTTAGCAAAAAGTGCATTTACTGCTACGCTTGAGATGAGCAGGGCGCCTGTTATTTTTAGCGCAAAAGATCTAGTAAATTTATTCAAAATATCTCCTATATTTTTTGGCTCAATTTTATTAACATTTGGCTAAAAAAAGCATAAATTTAACCTTATATTTTTAACTTTTGTCTATTTTTAACACAAATTTATAACAGCAAATTTTAGCAATTATATAAAAAGAGTGACAAAGGCTATAAAAATACTTGACAATATAAGACTAAAGTTATATAATGCCGCCATTATAAAATAACTTAAGGAGCTTTAATGGCTGACATAACAGAAAATTTAACAGCGCAGATGCAAGAGACACTTGAAAAAGGCGTTAGCTTAGCGATCTTTTCTAAAAATCCACAAGTTGTGCCACTTCACGTCTTTTGGGCTTTACTCGCTGATAGCAATTCTATTTTAAATCAAGTATTTAATAAGATGAACATAAGCAAAGACGCAGTCGAGCTTGAGATAAAAAGCAAGATCTCGTCACTCCCAAGCAGCTCAAACGTCACAAAAGATAACGTTTCAGTTTCAAGAGAGCTTATAAATTCGCTTGAAAATGCAAAAGCTTTAATGGTAAGCATGGGCGATAGCTACATAGCTGTTGATACTTGGATCATCTCGGCTCTTGAGCTTAGTGAGATCAAACAAATTTTAAGCAAATTTTGCGACATCTTAGAGATCAAAAAGAATCTTGAGAGCATAAGAGGTGGTAAAAAGATAGATAGCCAAACTGGCGATGATACTCTTGATAGCTTAGAGAAATTTGGTATCGATCTAACACAAAAAGCCCTAAATAAAGAGCTTGATCCAGTCATCGGACGTGATGAAGAGATCACTAGAATGATGCAAATTTTAATAAGAAAGAGCAAAAATAACCCTATCTTGCTTGGTGAGCCAGGCGTTGGTAAAACAGCTATCGTTGAGGGGCTAGCTCAAAAGATAGTGGCTCGCGATGTGCCAACAAGCCTTGCAAACAAGCGTGTCATCGCACTTGATATGAGCGCAGTTGTAGCTGGAGCAAAGTATAGAGGCGAGTTTGAAGATAGGCTAAAAGCTGTCATCGACGAGGTCAAAAAAGCTGGCAATATCATACTTTTTATAGATGAAATTCACACCATAGTTGGAGCTGGTGCGAGCGAGGGCGGAATGGACGCTGCAAATATCCTAAAACCAGCTCTTGCACGTGGCGAGCTTCACGCTGTTGGTGCGACAACATTAAAAGAATATAGAAAATACTTTGAAAAAGATGCAGCACTTCAAAGACGTTTTCAGCCTATAGACGTTAAAGAGCCAAGCGTAAATGAGGCACTTCAAATTTTACGTGGTATAAAAGAGCGCCTAGAAGTTCATCACGGCATCACGATAACAGATAGCGCGCTAGTTGCCGCAGCAAGGCTAAGTGACCGATATATCGCAAACCGCTTCTTGCCAGATAAAGCGATAGACCTTATAGACGAGGCAGCAGCTGAGCTTAAGATGCAAATAGAGAGCGAGCCATACGAGCTTTCAAAGATAAAACGCGAGATCGTAACGCTTCAAGTAGAAAAAGAAGCGCTAAAGATGGAGGATGCGGATAAAAATAAAGAGAGACTTGGCGAGATCGAAAAAGAGATAGCTGACCTAAATGAGAAAAAACTAGCACTTGATACTAAATTTGAAAATGAAAAGGCCGTTTTTGGCGGAATTTCAAAAGCAACAAAAGAGATCGATAGCTTAAAATCACAAGCTGAGATAGCAAAAAGAAATGGCGATCTTCAAAAGGCTGCCGAGATAGAATACGGCAAGATAGCTGACGCTAAAAAGCACAAACACGAGCTTGAAGAAAAATGGGAGCACATGAAAAAAGAGGGCGTGCTTCTTAAAAATCAAGTCGATGAAGAGCTTGTAGCTGAAATTTTGAGCAAATGGACTGGAATTTCAGTTAAAAAGATGCTAACAAGCGAAAAAGAGAAATATCTGCGCATCGAAGAGCATCTAAGAGAGAGCGTTGTCGGTCAAGATGACGCACTACACGCACTTGCACGTGCTGTTAAGAGAAACAAAGCTGGTCTAAATGAGGGTCAAAGGCCGATTGGTTCATTTTTATTTCTTGGACCAACAGGCGTTGGTAAAACTCAGTCAGCTAAGGCTTTGGCTAAGTTCTTGTTTGACGATGAGAAGGCGCTTATCCGCTTTGATATGAGCGAATATATGGAAAAACATAGCGTGAGCAGGCTTCTTGGTGCGCCTCCAGGATATGTAGGCTACGATGAGGGCGGCCAGCTAACAGAGGCAGTTCGCAGAAGACCATACTCAGTCATACTTTTTGACGAGGTTGAAAAGGCTCATAAGGATGTATTTAACATACTTCTTGGCATTTTAGATGATGGACGCGCGACTGATAATAAAGGCGTAACGGTTGATTTTAAAAATACGATCATCATTTTAACTTCAAACATCGCTTCAAATTTCATAATGGAGCTAAAGGGCGAAGACCGCGATGTAGCTGTTAAAAACGAGCTTAAAAACTACTTTAAACCTGAGTTTTTAAATAGGCTTGATGATACTATCATCTTTAATCCTCTAAATGAGCAAGGTTTGATATCTATCGTTGAGATCATGTTTAAAGAGCTTGAAAAAACTCTTCATAACCGCGGTATCAAGGCAGTTTTAAGCGAAGAGGCTAAGAAATTTATCGCAAAAGCTGGCTTTGACATAGTTTATGGCGCAAGACCTCTTAGAAGAGCGCTTTATGAGCTAGTTGAAGATAAGATCGCTGATATGATCTTGAAAGATGAGCTTGAAAGTGGCGATGAGATCACCATTGATAGCAACGGTGAGAAGATCATCATTAAGAAAAAATAACTTCAAATTTACTTGGCAGGTTGGATCAACTTGCCAAGCCTACTATAAATTTAACTAATATCCTTATTTAATCTGTAATAAAATATAAAAAACAGCACGCAAAGCATCGCTACAAAGGCAAAAACTATCAACGTACCATCTTTAAATGAGCTTAAAAACATGCCATTTGTATTCATACCAAAAAAGCCAGTGATGAAATTTAGCGGCAAAAATAGAGCCGAAATGAGCGTCAAGAGGTAGATATTTTTATTTATCTTGTCATTTTTAGCGCTTTGTATAAATGTATAGATGTCTTCGACCCTACAGGCATATTCGTTGGCTATTGTTTTAAAGACACTTGCTTCGTGGATGCTGTTTTTAAGCTCTTTTTTAAGACCTTGTTGCTCACTTTGGCAGATCGCAAGAGCTTCGTAAAAGTGCGAAATGCTATTTTGAAATTTTCTGATCTCATACTTTAAAAAGTGGTGTCTTTTTATAAATTTCTCAAAATTTTTCTGACTTGCGTAAATTTTTTCATACTCGTTTAGCTCGTCTTGGTGCTCTAAAATTTTATTTGTATATTCATTACAAATCCCCTTGATAGCTGCTTCAAACGTGCTTTTGTCACATTCATGCTCAAGATCTTCTTTGTAAATTTTGCCATCTTTAAATAAAAATTTAAAAACTTGCTTTTGCGATGATGAGATGAGCGTGATGTAGTCAAACGCATCTCCATAAAAATATCCACAAACCACGTTTTTATAGCTCATCTGCGCTCCTTTTTGCGTAGAAATTTCGCTTAAATTTAGCAAATTCGCCGACCTCTATCGCCTCTCTCATCTCTTTCATTAAATTTAGATAGTAGTGCAGGTTGTGAAGGCTTGCAAGTCTAAAAAATGTTAGCTCCCTTGCCTTAAAAAGGTGGTTTAGATAGCCTCTGGAGTAACGCTTGCAGGTGTAGCACTGGCAAGCTGGGTCTATCGGCGCGTGGTCGTTTATAAATTTGGCTGATTTTATATTTATCTTGCCAAAGCTAGTAAAGAGTGTGCCGTTTCTTGCGTTTCTTGTTGGCATGACGCAGTCAAACATATCAACGCCTCGCTCCACGTTTTCTACAAGATCTTCAGGCGTGCCAACGCCCATTAGATAGCGCGGTCTAAGCTCATCCATAAATGGCATAACCGCCTCAACCGTGTCATACATCGCCTCGTTGCTCTCGCCAACACTAAGACCTCCTATCGCAAGGCCGTCAAATGGCATCTCGTTTAGTGCCTGCGCACAAAATTTACGTGCCTCATAGTCGGTGCCGCCTTGAACGATACCAAAGATATTTTGCTGCAGGCCAACGCCCTTGCTTTGCATAAATTTGTGATAATCAATCGCCTCTTTTGCCCATTTTATCGTTCGCTTTATGCTTAGATCTATCCTTTTTGGCTCAGCAGGCAAGGCGACTAGATCATCAAGTATCATCATGATGTCGCTGCCTAGCTCATACTGCGTGTCAAGGACGGATCTTGGCGTGAAGTAGTGCGTGCTGCCGTCGATGTGGCTCTTAAATTTTATCCCGCCATCGTCGTTTTTGGTGTTTGACCTAAGCGAAAATGCCTGAAATCCGCCGCTATCAGTTAAAAACGAGCGATCAAATTTAGAAAAGCCGTGAAGTCCACCAAACTCACGCACGACCTTGCTGCCAGGGCGCAAGTACATGTGATAGGTGTTTGCTAAAATTATCTTTGCGTCTAAAATTTCACTCATATCAAAGGCATCTAGGCTTTTAACTGCGCCAACCGTGCCAACTGGCATGAAAACTGGCGTTTGTATCACGCTGTGAGCGGTTGCTAGGACGCCTCGCCTTGCATTGCCATCTTTTTTTATAACTTCAAATTTCATCTAAGTCCTTAAAATTCTTGATTTTTTATTTTAACAAAAATTATAATATAATCCAGAAATTTTAAGGCAAAGGAACTTTTTGCAAAAGAGAAATGATATCGTTTTTACCGAAGCAAACGGCACTGCGACCATAAAATTTGCAGGCGAGTTTAGCTATAAAGACGCAAAAAATTTACAAAGCATTTTTAAAAAAATCCAAAAGCTTAAAGGCAATGTTAAATTTGACTTTAGCGAGCTAAAGAGCATTGATTATGCTGTTTTGATCCTTTTAAAAAACACGCTAAATGGCAAGAAATTTGAGATCGTCACAAACGACGAAAAGATAAAGGCGATGAGTGATCTTTTAAATGACGAGAAGATCGACTTTGACTACATGCCACCTCACAATAGCCTAAATTTCTTCTCACGCCTTGGTGAGAAAATTTGCGAGGGATTTGTAAATTTGCTTGAGTTTGGCTCGTTTTTGGGCGAGTTTTTGATAAAGAGTGTGAGGATTTTATTTAATCCTGCAAATTTAAGATTTAGAGAATTTAGCAACTACATAAAAGATGGTGGCGTAAATGCTGTTTTCATCGTATCGCTCACCGCTTTTTTGATAGGCGTCGTGCTTGCTTATCTTGGCAGTGCGATGCTTGCAAGCTTTGGGGCAAGTATATTTATAGTTGAGATCATGGGTATGCTAACGCTTAGAGAGGTGGCCCCACTAATCGCTGCTATCGTCGTGGCAGGCAGGTCGGCCTCTAGCTTTACCGCGCAAATTGGCGCTATGAAGCTAACTGAGGAGATAGACGCGATGAAGACGATGGGCTTTGAGCCATTTAACTTCTTGGTCTTGCCTCGCATCATCGCCATGGTGCTTTGCGTGCCTGTCATCATCTTTATAGCTGATAGCATAAGCATTTTAGGGCAGATGATCATTTGCCAAACTATTCTTGATATCAGCTTTAGCGACTATCTTAATAGATTTCGCGAGATGGTCGAGCTTAGGCACTTTGCTGTTGGTATGATAAAGGCTCCGTTTTTTGGCGCGGTGATAGCGATCATTGGCTGCATGAGGGGATTTGGCGTTAGTCAAAACGCCCAAAGCCTTGGAGCGATGACAACAGTTAGCGTTGTAAATGCGATATTTTGGGTCATTGCGCTTGATGCATTTTTCGCGATAATTTTTATGTGGCTAAAGATATGAACGAGATAATAGTTGGAAAAAACATAACGACAAGTTATGGCGATAAGATAATGCACGATAATGTGAGCTGGAGCGTCAAAGAGGCTGAAATTTATGGCTTTTTGGGCGGTAGTGGCGCTGGTAAAACGACGCTTATGAAGACGATGATATATCTAAAAAAGCCAAGTAAGGGCGATATATTTTTTGATGGCGTCAATATGTGGAAAAGTAGTCAAGCAGAGCAGCAAGAGATAAAGCTAAAAAGTGGGACGATGTTTCAGTTTGGAGCGCTTTATAGCTCGATGACTATCCTTGATAACGTGGGCGTTTTGCTTCATGAATACTCTAAATTTAACAAGCGCCAGATCGATGAGATAGCGATGTTTTGGATACAAAAGGTGGGGCTTAAAAAAGAGGTTTCAATGCTCTATCCAAGCGAGCTAAGTGGCGGTATGAAAAAAAGAGCCGCGCTTGCAAGAGCCTTGGTGCTAAGTCCAAGAGTGCTATTTTTGGACGAGCCAAATAGCGGTCTTGATCCAGTTAGCTCGCGGCAGATGGACGCGCTCATAAAAGAGCTTCGTGATAGCATCGGCGTAACTGTCGTCATGGTGACGCATGATGCGGATAGTATTTTTGATATTTTGGATAGATTTTTGATAATAGATAACAAAAAGATAGCCTTTGAGGGAGATATAAAAGAGCTTGAGCATCTTGAAAACAACCCGCTTGAAGAGCTATTTAAAATGAGGAAAAAGTAGATGGAAAATAGAAATTCTTATACCATTGTTGGCATGTTTTTCATAGCCTGCCTTACAGCATTTGCCATATTTATCTGGTGGATGACTAGCAAAAATAACACAAAGGTTGATTTTAAAGAGTATTACATCCACACAAGCGAGCTGCCAAGCGGACTGAAGGTTGATTCTACGGTTAAATTTATCGGCGTGCCAGCTGGAAGCGTTAGCGATATAAATTTTGTCGATGACAAAAACGCTCTTATAAACATCACGATGAAGATAAGAGAGGACCTGCCTATCAAGGCTGATAGTGTGGCTAGCATCGAAGTTCAGGCTATTAGCGGTGTGGCTAGTATAAATATAAGCCGAGGCACGAAGGATTTTAAACCAGGCGATAAGCCTATTTTAAAGCTTGAAGAGAGCCTTCTTTCAAAGCTTGGAAACAACGCTGAGAACATCACTTTAAAGATAAATCAAACCCTTGATAAAGTTGATGGATTTTTCTCAGCTGAAAATATCTCTCACATCGAATCAATCCTAAGAAATATCGATAAATTTACTCAGGTTTTAACCGATGAAAATGGTCTAAGCGAGGTTGATAGCATCGTTAAAAATGTAAAAAATTTCACCGACAGCCTAAACAAAACAGACACAAAAGAGCTTGCTAAAAATTTAAACACTCTAATCGCAAGTGCAAATTCAGTTTTTTCTTCAGCAAATTCGGCTGTCACTGGATATAGCTCGCTTCAAGATATCATCACTCAAAAGGTAAAAAACGGCGAATATGACCTTAGAAACACGGTCTCTCCGCTGCTTAGAGAAGCTAGCGAGTTTTTAAATGGATTTGATAAGACGCTACGTGAGTTTAGAGGTGCGCTTCAAAGACTTGAGGACAATCCTTACGAGTTTTTCTTCACAAATCCAGTGCCAAATGACAAAGGAGATAAAAAATGAGAAATTTAATCTTTCTAGCAGCTGCATTTTTATTTTTTGGCTGCTCGCTAAAGACCGACGTGCCAGTGGCAACTATGTATGAAATTCACTACTCAAACAAAGAGTGCTCAGCTGAAAACAAGCAAAAAGAGCTAAAAAATGTCTTTATAGAAAACGTAAGCGCCCTTGATATGGTCGATACCAGAAAGATCCTAATCGTCGCTGAAAACAATAAGATAAGATATTTGACAGACGCTAAATTTGTCTCTGAGCCAAGCGAGATGATCTATAAGTCGCTCGTAAAAGGACTTTACTCAAACTGCGCTGCAAAGCCGATATTTTCACCAAATGCAAAGGATCTTAGGCTAAAAGTTAGCATCATCTCACTTCAAATAAGAGGCGATAAGGCCGAAGTTTCACTAGCTTATGAGCTATTTAACGCAAACACCTCGCTAAAATCAGGCATGATAACAAAAGAAATTTTCTGCCCAGATCCAAGCTCAAGCACCATTTTTGAGACGATAAACAAGGCTGCAAATTCAGCTATCGATACTTTAATCTCTGAAATAATCTACTAAAATTTTCTTAAATTTTTTGGCTGTGAAAGCTTAAATTTACAGCCAAAAATAGCTTATTTTAAAGACCTTTTGTTATAATGCGGCTTTAAAATACGGAGAATTAATGAAGAAAATTTTAATAATCGCTGGTGGAGCTTTTGCAAGAAATTTTTTAGATAGACTTCTTGGAGCAAAGTCAAATTTACACCACTATATCGTTGTTTCAAACGAAGATCACAGCCAAAAGGCAAATTACGAAAATTTCACATTTTATCAGTTTGACCCAACGAGCCTTTCAAAGCTAAAGAGCATAAGTGATGGCTATTTTAGCCAGTTTTGTATCGTGAGTGAGAACAAAAATGAAGCGATTGCTGTTTATGAAAATTTAAGACAGATCAGCACAAAGACTGAGACCATTTTTATGAACTCGTGGGAGCTTGATGAAAAGTGCAAGGAGACTTTTGCAAGCGATAAGCATCTAAGCGTGGTTGATATAAGAGATATCGCAGCTTCTAGGCTCATGGACTATCTGCCAGATATGCCTGTATATGCTGATAATATCGGCTTTAGCGAAGGCGAGATCATGGAGGTTAAGGTGCCTATTGGCAGCTCATATATGTATCGCCATGTAAGCTCAATCGCTCAAAAAAGATGGCGGATAGCGCTCATTTACAGGGGCGCTGAGATCATCTTGCCAAAGCCAAATACAATGATCCAACCAAGCGATATCTTACTAATCGTTGGCGATCCAAACGTGCTTCAAAACGTTTATCGCTCGATAAAGCGCGAGAGTGGGCAGTTTCCAAGTCCATTTGGTAGCAACATATACACTCTAATAGATATGAGATCAATGAGCAAAGAGCGAGTTAGCAAGCTCATCGAAGATAGCCTATATGTGCACTCAAAGCTAAATAACAAACGCCTTATCTTTAGGGTGATAAACCCAACTTTGGGCGAAAATTTAGAGACGCTAAAGGCGATAAAAGAGAAAAATATCCTTGTTTTGATGGATTATTTTAACAGCGACAATAAATCGATAAAAGATGACGTTTTAAAACACGATATCGGACTAATCATAAGCGACGATAGATACTTTTTTAAATTTCAAAAGCTATTTTATGAGCTTAAAATTCCAGTGCTAAAAACGGGTAAAATTTTGCTCTCAAAGGTAAAAGAGGGCGTGATACTGGGCGATCAAAGCCAAGAGGTGGAAAATCAATCAGCTATCATTACAGACTGCTGCGCGCAGCTTGATTTGGAGATGAGATTTTACTATTTTGATAACAAACATAGCGACGATGAGGCGTTAAAAGAGCACTTTGAGAGCATTAGCACGCTCTTTTCAAAGCGCATAAAGATAGAAAATCACAGCCTCAAAAACCCGCTAGTGAAGCTAAAAGGCACAAATGATCTGCTTCATTTTGTGATGTTTAGCAAGAGCGTGGCAAATGGCAGCGCTTTTGCCTTTTTATCGACAAATTTAAATAGACTTTATAAAAAACTAAGCCAAAACGCACAGCTTTTTGTGCCAGTAAGTGAGTAGAAAATGCAGATAAATTTAAACCTTAAGGAAAAGGCGTCAAGCTATAAAATTTATATAAACGAACTTGAGAGATTAGAGCTAAAGGGCAAGGTCGGCATCGTCACAAACGCCAAAGTGGCGGGGCTTCACCTTGAAAAGCTACTTAGCGTTTTAAAGTGCGATGAGAAATTTATCATAAGCGTGCCAGACGGCGAGGAGTATAAAAACTTAACAACGATAGAGCAAATTTTAGAGCAGCTTTTTGTTAGTAAATTTGACCGCTCATCTACGCTCATAGCCCTTGGCGGTGGCGTCATCAGCGATATGACCGGCTTTGCGGCAAGCATATATGAAAGAGGGATAAGCTTTATAAATATCCCAACCACACTTCTAGCGCAAGTCGATGCTAGTGTGGGTGGAAAAACAGGGGTAAATAACAAATTTGGTAAAAATTTAATAGGCTCATTTTATCAGCCAAAGGCAGTTTTTTGCGAGATAAATTTCTTAAAAACATTGCCAAAGAGAGAATTTGCAGCTGGTGTGGCTGAGGCTTTAAAGATGGCGATAACCTTTGATGAAGAGATGTTTAGCTGGCTAAAGAGCGTAAATTTAGACGATGAAAATTTAGCAAAGCTAGTTGAAAAGTCGATAAATTTAAAGGCTAGGGTGGTCGAACAAGATGAGAAAGAAAAGGGGCTAAGAGCCATACTAAACTACGGTCACACCTTCGCTCACGTCATCGAAAATGAGACAAACTACAAAGAGTTTTTACACGGCGAAGCGGTGGCGATAGGTATAAATATGGCAAATCGCCTAAGCGTTAGACTGGGTCTCATGAGCGAGGCGGAGGCAGAGGAGATCAAGCAGGTTTTAGAGAAATTTGATCTGCCTATAAGCTATAAAATAGAAAATGAATATGCATTTTACGAGGCATTTTTTATGGATAAAAAGACAAAAGGCGATAAGATAAATTTCATCATCGCAGATAAAATCGGCAGTGCGTTCATCAAAAATGACGTCAAAAAAGAGGACGTTTTAGAAACTTTGAGAGAATTTAAATGAAAAAGATCCTAGTTTTTTTAGCTTTTTGCTTTGCGCTTTACGCTGAAGAAAACGCCACACTTGAGCAAAATGTCTCACAAAATTTACAAAATAGCGAGCTTATAAAAGAAATTTCAAATCTAGATAACTCTCTAAAAAACAACATCTGGATCACAAGATACGCCAACTACAACACCTATCAAAAGCTACTTGATGAGCTAGAGCAAAATGAAAATGAGCTTAAAAAGCTTGATAAAGGCTCAAAAAGAGGTGGCGATCTCATTAAGAGAAGTCAAACCCTAAAAGAGCAGATAAATTTGCTAAAAGAGTATGAGAAAACGCCATTTTCAAATATGCTTGCAGCCCCAGAAATGGAAAATCCACCTAGGATAAATAGCCCAGTTGCGCTAGTATCTGGCTTTTCATACATCAAAAAGATAAGAAGCGACAAGATCGAATACCAAAGGCACATCAAAGAGCTTGACACCTTGCTTGAGAAGCTTGAAGCAAAAGAGAATTTGCTAAATAGGCTAAATTTGATAGATGACAGCGAGCAAAATAGAGCAAGTCTGAACCTTGCAAAGCAAGAGATAGGCGACTTCAAAGCTGCAAAACAGATCGCTGATACCACTTATAGTGTCTATGAAAAAAGGGCAGATGAAGCGGTAAATATGACGACCTCTGACATAAAGGCTCAGTTTTTAAGCATGGGCTATACAGCCATCGTCATCCTTTTGACGATCGGACTAACATTTATCGCTAAATTTATCGTTAAAAGAACGATCACGGATAACGAGAGATTTTACACGGTCAATAAATTCTTAAACGTGCTAAACATCACCGTTATCATCATAATTTTGCTCTTTTCATACATCGAAAACGTCACATATCTAGTAACCGTGCTAGGTTTTGCCTCAGCTGGTATCGCCATCGCGATGAAAGATATGTTTATGAGTATGCTTGGCTGGATGGTTATCATGTTTGGTGGCACGATCCACGTGGGTGACCGCGTCAGAGTCTATCACGACGGGAGCGAATTTGTGGGTGATGTGATAGATATTTCACTGCTTCGCTTAACCGTTTTTGAAGATGTTAGCTACTCGACCTATAAGACAAATCGCCGTGCAGGTAGGATCATCTTTGTGCCAAATAACTACATCTTTACAGACCTCATCGCAAACTACTCACACTACGGCATGAAGACCGTTTGGGACGGCATAGATGTCGTGATAAGCTTTGATAGCAATCACAAAAAAGCCGCCTATCTAGCAAAAAATATAGTAAAAAAATATTCAAAAGGCTACACCGACATCGCAAAACGTCAGATGAACAAGCTAAGAAGCCAGTACAGCATCAAAAATCCAAACGTAGAGCCAAGAATTTACACATTTTTTGAGCCTTATGGCATAAATATCTCATGCTGGTTTATGTCAAACTCATACGCCACGCTTGCTCTTAGAAGCACGATAAGCGCTGAGATTATAGAGGCATTTTTGGCTCACGATGATATAAAGATAGCTTACCCAACACAAACTATGTTTATAGGCAAAAAAGAAACGCCAAGCGATCACGTAGCTCACGCCGAGCAAGAGGGCGAAAATATCTAATGCAAAAGATATTTTTTAAGACATTTGGATGCCGCACAAACATCTATGACACCGAGCTTTTAAAGAGCTACATTAAAGACTATGAGATCACAAATGACGAAGAGGGCGCTGATATCGTCGTGATAAACTCATGCACCGTTACAAACTCGGCTGATAGCGGAGTTAGAAACTATATAAACGGCGTAAAAAGGCGTGGCGCAAAGGTTATACTAACAGGATGTGGCGCGGTTAGCAAGGGTAAGGAGCTTTTTAGTAGCGGCGTCTTTGGCGTGCTAGGAGCTAGTAAAAAGAGCGATCTAAACGAGCTTTTAAAACAAGAAAAGCCTTTTTTTGAGCTTGGGAATTTAAACTCAGTCGATAAAAACATCGTCACAAACTACGAAAATCACACAAAGGCTTTTATAAAAATTCAAGAAGGTTGCAACTTTAACTGCAGCTACTGCATCATCCCATCAGTGCGCGGCAGAGCTAGGAGCATGGACGAGGCGATGATACTAAAAGAAGCTAGAATTTTAGCTCAAAATGGCTATAATGAGCTCGTTTTAACTGGCACAAACATAGGCAGCTACGGCAAAGATACAAATAGCTCGCTTGGCAAATTGCTAGCAAATTTAGGCAAAATTTCAGGCATCAGACGCATAAGACTTGGCAGTATCGAGCCAAGCCAGATAGATGAGAGCTTTAGAGAAATTTTAAAAGAGGAGTGGCTGGAGCGCCATCTACACATCGCACTTCAGCATACAAGCGAGGCGATGCTAAAGATCATGCGCAGGCGAAATAACGCATTTAGCGACTTAGAGCTTTTTAATGAGCTAAGCTCCCTTGGTTTTGCTTTGGGGACTGACTACATCGTGGGTCATCCAGGTGAGGGTGAAGAAATTTGGGCAGAAGCGGTGGAGAATTTCAAGAAATTTCCTATCACACATCTGCATGCTTTTGTCTATTCGCCAAGAAGAGATACGCACTCAGCGACGCTAAAGAGCGACGTAAGCGGCGATGTGGCAAAGGCAAGGCTAAAAGTTTTACAAGGCATTGCTTTTAAAAACAATGAAAATTTTAGAAAAAAACACAACGGGGCTTTAAAAATTTTAGTCGAGCAAAAAAATGGCGACTTTTACGAGGGCTTTGATCAGTTTTACAACAAAGCTAAAATTTCTAGTCAAAATGACATAACAAAAGAGTGGTTGGAGGTAAGCGAATATGAAATTAAGCCAGATGCCAATTATGCAAAAATTTAAATTTAACAAGAAAAACATCCTGATAATAGCCGCTATGGCTCTGATAATAGCGCTACTTTTTGCAGTGAGCAAAGAGCCACGAAACATCACCTACTCGCAATATATGCAACTAATGGATGGAAATTTCATCGATAAAGCGGTCATCGAGGAAGATGAGGTTATCCTCTATGCGCAAAATAACCGCTTTGCCATCATAAAAGAGGGTATAGACATAAAAGAGCTCATCAAAAAGGTCCCAGTCGAGCGAAACGTGCAATATATCACGCCTGGCATGGTTTGGGGAAGCATCATCTTTGTTTGCCTTGTGCTTTGGTATGCATATATTTTTAGGGCTATCAAGAAAAAAGAGGAGAGCCTTTTAAGCAAAAAGGACGGCGCTTTTGAGATAGAAAGCGTGCTAAATCAAAATGCTATGCCAGTCATCTCAAACGTTAGATTTAGCGATGTGGCGGGCATTAGCGAGGTCAAAAGCGAGCTTAGCGAGATAGTTGATTTTCTTAAAAATCCGCAAAAATATAGAAATTTTGGTATCAAAATGCCAAAAGGCGTGCTAATGATCGGCCCTCCAGGTGTTGGCAAGACACTTGTGGCAAAGGCGGTCGCTGGCGAGGCAAATGTGCCGTTTTTTTACCAAAATGGCGCAAGCTTTGTGCAAATTTACGTCGGCATGGGCGCAAAAAGAGTTAGAGAGCTCTTTAGTAGGGCAAAGTCTTACGCACCATCAATCATTTTTATCGACGAGATAGATGCTGTTGGCAAGAGCAGGGGTGGGGCTAGAAACGACGAGCGAGAAGCCACTCTTAATCAGTTGCTAACCGAGATGGACGGCTTTGAGGACAACTCCGGCGTCATAGTAATAGCTGCAACAAACAGGATCGAGATGATCGACGAGGCACTGCTTAGATCAGGGCGCTTTGATAGGCGTATATTTTTATCAATGCCTGATTTTAACGACAGGGTGGCTATCCTAAACACATATCTAAGAGATAAAAACTGCGAAGTGCTAGCCGAGGATATCGCTAGGATGAGTGTTGGCTTTTCTGGTGCGGCACTTAGCACGCTTGTAAATGAAGCAGCTATAAATGCCCTAAGAAACGGCGAGAGCGTGCTTAGGATGAGGGATTTTGAGGCTGTTTTAAACAAGGTCTTGCTCGGCAAGAAAAAGGTGCTAAGCTACAGCGAGAGCGAGAAGAAAATTCAGTCCATCTATCAAGGCGCAAAGGCGCTAAGTGCTTACTGGTTTGATGTGAAATTTGAAAAAATTTCGCTCATTGAAGACCGCTTTATGGCGACTGAGCAAGAGATCGAGTCAAAGTCACAGATGCTCTCGCGCATAAAGGTTTTAATCTCTGGCATGTGCAAGCTCGAGATAGATGAGAACGATATCTTTTCAAACTCAAGCAATGATCTAAATTTGGCAAAAGAGATCGCTTCAAAGATGGTTTATGAGTATGGCATGGGAAATTCTTTCGTGCCAAATCCAAACGATGTGGAAGAAATTTTAAAACAAGCAAAAGATGAGATAATGTCCTTTTTAAAGGGCACAAACGAGCAGATCGCAAGGATAAGCTCATATCTGCTTGCTTATGAGAGCGTAGATAAAGAGACGCTTGCTAAAATTTTAAATGAAAACTACTAATAAAGGAGAAAAAATGAAAGCAAAAATAGGAATTCTGACTATGTCAGATCGCGCAAGTGAGGGCACATACGAGGACAAATCAGGTCCAGCGATCAAAGAGGTGCTTGACGGTTGGATAGTAAGCGAGAGAGAGTATTTTTACGAGGTGATCCCTGATGAGCTTGATCTCATAAAAGAGAGGCTCGTGCACATGATAGACGTGCTAGGATGCGACCTTGTGCTAACGACTGGAGGCACAGGACCAGCAGTGAGAGACGTCACTCCAGAGGCTACTGAGGCAGTTTGCGAGAAGATGATGCCAGGCTTTGGCGAACTAATGAGAGCAGCAAGCTTAAAATATGTCCCAACAGCGATCTTATCACGCCAAACAGCAGGCATCAGAGGTCACGCGCTCATCATAAATTTACCAGGACAGCCAAAGGCGATAAAAGAGTGCTTAGAGCCGGTATTTCCAGCGGTGCCATACTGCATCGATCTTATAGAGGGTGCGTTTATCGAGACTGATGAAAACGTGATGAAAGTTTTCCGCCCAAAACAAAAGAAAATCTCGTAAATGAGTTTGACAGATAGCCTAAATTTAAAAGCCACTGCCTTTGCAAATAGGTGGTGACTTGTTATTAAAATTTGGCTTGTTTTTTCTTTTTTATCCTATGCGCTGGCCTACTATCTTTGGTTAGAGGTTTTTGGCTTTATCTCTGCCATTTCTATCTTTGGCTGTGTTTGCCTGCTAGCCTTTAGCTCACTTCTTTGGTTTATCGCTAGCCTTGTATTTTTGCAACCTTTGGTATTTTTACTACTTGAAAAATTTGATGAAAGCATTACTGTTTATGCTTTAGCCTGCTCAATTTGGCTGCTTGGCTGGATCACTTTGTCGCTTGTGGTTGATGATAAATTTGCAAGGCTGGGAAATGACATCTTGCTAAAGATCTCTCGCATAGTTCTTATTGGCGAGTTTGCCTTGCTATATTTTTTTAACTACAACAGCAGCCTTGACATAGAGACTTTAATAAAGTCAAATTTGACAAAGTTGCTGCTTTTAGTGCTAAACTCTTATATGCTGCCATCGCTTGTTACGCTACTTATATTTGATATAAAAACATATATCGCTAGCAAAAATGAGTAAAATTTTATGTATTATTTTATGTAATTTATACTAAATTTAGCCGTTTTTGCTCTTTACTATCTTTTTTATAAGCTCTATATCGCCGTTCATCGCTAGACTCATAAAACAAACTCCGCTTGCGCCAGCTTTTATGGCCTCTTTGTAGTTCCCGCTGTCTAGTCCGCCAAGTGCGTAAATTTATTGGTTTTTGATCTTTGTTATACATTTATATCGGTATTTGTTTCTTATTTTGAAAGACAGACTAGCAACATTTTCTAAAAGATTTATAGCTAAATTTGCATTATTTTAAATAAATACTATACAAAATAGCATTTTAAATAATAAAAATTAAACATATATTTTTATTTTATTTATAAATTACCATATATGCCTAAAAAATTGTTAAAAAACTTGATAGTAGTGCTATCAAGGTTAAGTATATTTTTATCACTTTATGCTATAATCTGCCAAAAATTTAAAACAAGGAAAAGAAAATGGCAGATAAATTTGAATTTCAGACCGAGGTCAATGACCTTTTAAATTTGATGATCCACTCTCTTTACTCAAACAAAGAGATATTTTTAAGAGAGCTCATATCAAACTCAAACGACGCACTTGACAAGCTAAACTACCTATGCTTGACTGATGAAAAGTATAAAAGCTTAAGCTACACTCCAAGGATCGACATCAAAGTAGATGAAAAAGCTAAGACTTTAACCATTAGCGACAACGGTATCGGTATGGATAAAGACGAGCTCATCGCAAATTTAGGCACCATTGCAAGAAGTGGCACAAAAGGCTTTATGCAAAGCTTAAGTGGCGATGCCAAAAAAGATAGCTCGCTGATCGGCCAGTTTGGCGTTGGCTTTTACTCAGCGTTTATGGTGGCAAACAAGATCGAAGTCATAAGCAAACGAGCACTAAGCGAGAAGTCCTATAAATGGACATCTGATGCAAAAAGCTACGAGATCGAAGATGCTAAAAAAGATGGCTTTGGTACGGATATTATCTTACATTTAAATGACGATGAATTTGCAAATTCTTGGCGTATCGAAGAGATAGTTAAAAAATATTCAAACCACATCCCTTATCCTATTTTTATGGATAAAGAGAGCTACGTCGCACCAAAAGAAGGCGAAAAAGAGGGCACTTATGAGACCAAAAACGAGCAGATAAACAAGGCAAATGCGCTTTGGAGGCTAAATAAAGCCAGCTTAAAAGAGCAAGACTACAACGACTTTTATAAGCAAATTTCACATGACAGCAGCGATCCGCTCCTTTATATCCACACAAAAGCTGAGGGCAAGATCGAGTACTCGACACTATTTTATGTGCCAAGCACTGAGCCGTTTGACCTCTTTAGGGTTGATTATCAAAGTGGCGTGAAGCTTTATGTGAAGAGGGTTTTTATAACTGACGATGCAAAAGAGCTTTTGCCGCCGTATTTAAGATTTATCAAAGGTGTGATCGACGTTGAAGACCTGCCGCTAAACGTTAGCCGCGAAATTTTACAAGAAAATGCGATCATGCGAACCGTTAAAGAGCAGAGCGTGAAGAAAATTTTAAGCGAGCTTGCAAAAGTAAAAGAGAGCGACCGCGATAAATACATAAAATTTTACAAACTATTTGGCAAGGTTTTAAAAGAGGGACTTTACGGCTTTAACGCTGAAAAAGAGCAAATTTTGGATCTTTGCCTATTTAAAAGCTCAAAAAGAGATGGACTTATCAGCCTAAAAGAGTACAAAGAAGCGATGAAAGAGGATCAAAAGTCGATCTATTACATCAGCGGCAACAACGAAAATATGCTAAGAAATTCGCCGCTTCTTGAGAGCTTTAAGAAAAACGACATCGAAGTGCTTATTATGGATGAAGAGATCGACACGATCGTCATGCCAATGGTCAATGAATTTGACAAAACACCTCTAAAATCAGTCTCACACGCTGATATCAACGACGAGATCAAAAACGATGAGAAGGTCGATGAGAGCAAGGTTGCAAACACGCTTGTTAAGATGAAAGAGATCTTAAAAGACGAGGTAAAAGACGTTAGGCTAAGCTCAAGGCTCTCAAGCTCGGCTGCGGTGCTAATATATGATAAAAACGACCCTGACTATGCTATGCAAGAGATGTTAAAACAGATGGGACAAGGCGCAAATGCTCCAAAAGTTAAGCCGATATTGGAGATCAATGCTGATCATGAAATTTTTGCAAAACTTGAGAAAAATGAGGCGATGATTTATGATATAGCGCCTTTGCTTCTTGATATGGCAAGGCTAAATGAGGGCATGAGCCTAGAAAATCCAGCTAAATTTTCAGAACTTCTAACAAAAGTGATGATAAAAGCTATATAAAATTTGTAAGCCCAAAGAATTTTGGGCTTTTTAAATTTATAGTCTAGCAAAAGCCTAAAATACGAGCTAAGTTAAATTTGGCTCCATTGTTAGATTGGCTTTTGCTTATTTTTGCTCTTTGTATTTTAAAACTTGAGCGTAAATTTCATCTTTTAGTTTTAATTTTTCTTTTTTCAAGGCATCAAGCTCAGAGGCTTGCGCTGCTTTGCTATCTATCTTTTCATTTAGCTCGTCATGCTTTTTGCAAAGTGCGGCAAAATGAACATCTACTTTTTTCAACTCATTTATGAGATCAGTGTATTCGTGTAACATACGTAGCTCCTGTAAAAAAATTTATAAATTCTAACAAGGCTTTGTAAATGTTTGGCTATCTAAATTTAGATATATAAAAGCTTAGTGTTTAAGCCAAATTTATCATAAAATGCAAAAAACTAAACGTATTTTAGCTCTTCTGGCTTGTGTTTGCTCTTTACTAGGCGTTTGGTTAGACGTATGCCATCAACTGTACCGATGACTAAAAGTTTTGTGCCTGTGCCAATTAGAGTATCACCATTTGGCATTGGGATAAATTTGTTATTTATGTCTCTAATGCCTACCACGTCAGCATTTGTGATATTTCTTAGGTGCGTCTCTTTTAGTCTTTTAAACCTGATCCAAGAGTAGTCAGGCACAAGAATTTCTTCTATGTCGATAGGTGAGCTTTTTGTGTATAGAAATTGCTCGAGTAAATTTTCCATATCAGGTCTTACACTCATGGCACTTAGACGCTGTGCGACTAGGCGAGATGGGCTTACGACGTTGTCAGCACCAAGTTTTTTAAGTCTTTGTGTGTCATCTTCACTATCGGAGTTTGTGATGATATGGTAAGGTTTTTTGCGGCCTATCTCTTTTTCATAAAGTCTAACAGATGCGATAAGTGCGATATTGTCAGCGATATTTGGGCTAAGAGTGATTAGTCCTTTTGCGCTTGATAGATGCGTTTTTAAAAAGGCTATTTGAGTGTGAGGCTGAGCTTTTATGAAGTATGGATACTTGTAAATTTGAGCTAATTCTGCGATATCTTCTCTGTCATCAACCACCACAAATGGTATGTGATTTTCACGAAACTGAGCGCTAAGCTCGATCGTGTAGAGGTTGTGATAACAAATAACGAAGTGATTTTTTAGTCTTGCGATCTTGTAAAGCATACGCCTTTCCTTTAAAATGCTAATTAATGTGCCTCTTTTTAGAACTTCTACAACGATACCGATTGATAGCGTAAAAATAATGAAGCCAACAAGGATAAATGTTATAGTAAAAATTCGCCCCTTTGGAGTTATGGGCGCAACTTCGGTAAAACCGACCGTCGTGAAGGTCATACCTGCTTGGTAAAATGCATCTATGAGAGAGAAGTTATCTATAAAGATATAACCTAGTGTTCCAAAAAGTAACAGTAGTACCACTGAAATTAGTGGAAATCTAAAAGGTTTTAGTTGTTCGTAAAGCTCAGTATCTAGGCTTATTTCTGGTTTTGCGGAGTTTGACCAGTTGAGGAATTTTAAAAGTCTTGAGAGAAAAGACATAAATTCCTCTTCATTTTATCTCTTAGTTTGACTGCTTTTTCATAGTTCTTAGAGTAGAAGCAGCAACTTTTATTCTTCTTGTTGTGCCATCTTCTAGAGTAACACGGATAGTTCTAAGATTTGGTAAAAATCTTCTTTTAGTTTTATTGTTGGCGTGGCTCACGTTGTTGCCTACCATTGGTCCTTTGCCAGTTATCGCACATCTTTTTGACATTTTTTTTCCTTATAAACAAAAATTTCTGCTGATTTTATCTAAACAAAACCAAAGTATTGCTTAAAATGAACATTTATATTTATAAGTTTTGTTGATTTTTTATTTAATTAAGGCTAAAATAGCCCCAAAATAAAAAATCGGTAAAACAAAAATGCTAACTAAAAATCAAATAGATGAAATTTCAAATTTTATCTATAAAATGCCCGATGCTTTTTATGAGTGCCAAAAGCACTTGGATGAGGGCGACATCACTGCTGCTATGGAGCTTTTGAGGGGTAGTGAGACTTTTAAAGCGTACTTTGCTACGATAGTAAATTTAGGCGATTTTGGCGTTCAAAACCACACTAGAGATATCTATGCTATGGCTTATCCGCTAGGCATAGACAACCTAAAAATGATAATTTGCTCTTATTTTGTTTTTATCAAATCTCCAAAAAGATATAAAAATTTTGGCGTAAATTTACACTCGATGATGGAGTTTAATGCCAAATTTCTATCTGACTGGAGCAAACTTCTAAACTATCTTGGGCTAAAAAATCAAAAAAATTTATTTCTAGCTGCCTACGCGCTAATTTTGCTTATATTTTGCGAGCTGATCTTTTTGAAGTATCCACACTCGCTTAAGCATATCGTTGGTTTTTCTGATATGAGCTTTGATAGGATCTTGCAGCGAAGGTTTGATATTTCGCTATTTGGAGTACTTTTAAAGCTTGCAGGATGGGAGAGCGATAGGCTCACTAGAGAAGAGGTTTTGGTCTTAAAATACTTTAAAATTTTGCTCTCTTATGAGGCAAGCACTGCTAAATTTTTTGACTTTGGTATCGACAGGATCACCGATGTTAGCGTCCATGCTTCGGCTGATATGGTTATAAATTTAAAAAAGGCTCTTAGAAAATGAAAGTAACTTTTGAGGGCTCTTTAGCCATAGTTAGGCCATTTGGATTTTTAGAGGTTAATATCACTCCTTCAAGCATCAAAAAGGCCGAAGTAGAGCAAATTTGCGCAAGGCAGATAAGTGCTATTTTGCTTTCATTAAAAAATGTCACATTTTTTAGTCCTCTTTGGCTAAATAGCACATGCGAGCATCTATCAAGCATCGCCAGAGAAATAGGCGCTGAGTTTGCAGTCTGCGACTATGACGATACTTTTTATGAGCTTGTCGCAAAGACTTCAAAAAATATTTTGAGATTTTCACTCTTTGAAAATGAAAAAGTTGCGACGCTATTTTTAAACGATACTTTAGCAGATAGCAGCGAAGCCATTGTGATTTATAACAAAAACGAGCAGTACAAAGACTACATCAACTCGCTTTTGGAGCAAAAGTGTTACAAGTGTAAATTTGTAAAAAGCGTAGAAGAATTTAACGCTGCCAAACAAGCTTACAAATACACCATTAGCATCCTAAATCACATCGTTTTAGGCAAAAAAGAGTTTAGCACCTTTGTAAGAGGCGACGTTGTCATTTATAAGGCAGCAGGGCTTATAGATAGCTCTTTTGTGCAGAAATTTGACTATAAATTTCACGAAAGGTTGCAAAAGGTAGGCTTTAAATTCTTTGTTTTTTGGTCTGATTCGGTTGGCGCTTTAAATACCATAGGCGCTAGTTTTTTGATAAAGCTATCTGAGCTGAGCCAAAAAAGTGGCGCTATAGTGGCAATTTGTGGCTTAAATGAGGGCAACATCTCAGAGACACTTGCATCAAATTTAAAAGCGGCAAAGATACTTTTATATAAAAAGATGGATGACTTTTTCAAAGATGACTCGACGCTTTATTTTAAAAAGCGCCTTATCGACATTGAGCCTACAAAGATGAATAAAAACTTGGTTGAGTTTTTGCCACTTGTGATTTCAAGTGTCACAGACGTGCTCTCGCCTTTGATAGAGAGTGAAATTTTATGCCTTGATGCGAAGATCAGCAACTTTAATGTAGAGGGCGAAAATGACTATTTGAGGGCTTGCGTGCTCTTTTATGGCGACGTACAGATGAGAATTTTGCTTGGTGTTAAAAAGGACAAGCTTGGTAAAATTTGCTCTATTTTTTCAGATAATGGCGATCTAGAGTGTGGCTGTTTAAGCGGATTTTCGCAAATTTTTAGTATCATTGCAAGCAAAATTATAGCCATTTTCATAGAGAGAGAGCTCAAGGTAAAAATGAGCGCTTTTAAAATTTATGAAAATGAGATGTTTTTTGACAGAGCTAGCAGTGGAATTTTAGCCACATTAAATTCAAAAGAGAGCCAAACTGGCGTGATATTTGTGAGCAAATAAGGAGAAAAAATGTACGTTGCACCTAGTATTTTGTCGGCTGATTTTGGAAATTTAGCAGCTGAGATAAGAGCCATTTGCGAGGCTGGGTGCGATCTGGTGCATGTTGATGTTATGGATGGGCATTTTGTGCCAAATTTAACCATTGGACCAGTCGTGGTAAGTGCCGTTGCAAAGGCTGCTACAAAGCCACTTGATATACATTTGATGGTTGAAAATAACTCATTTTTTGCTGACCTTTTCTTGCCGCTAAAGCCAAAATTTTTAACCTTTCACATAGAAGAAGAGAAGCATCCAATGAGGCTCATCGATCACATCAGAAAAAATGGCGTTAGCCCTGGCATCGTGCTAAATCCGCACACGCCAGTTAGTGCGATTGAGCATATCATCGATGAAGTCGATATGGTGCTTTTAATGAGCGTAAATCCCGGCTTTGGTGGTCAGAAATTTATGCCAGTCGTGCTTGAGAAAACAAGGGCACTAAGAGAGCTAATAGAGCGCAAAAATGCCAAGTGCCTCATCGAAGTAGATGGTGGAGTAAACGGACTAAATGCGCCTGATCTTGAAGAGGCCGGGGCTGATGTCTTGGTGGCTGGCAGCTATATCTTTTCATCAAATTCATACGAACAAGCCATTCGCGCCATAAAGCTTGAGTTTTGAAACCAAAAAAACAGCGTTTAGAAAATAGCATTGAAATTTTAGCTAGGCAAAATTTAGGCTATCACGAGTTTATCTTGAAATTTAGTGATATCGAGGAAATTTCATCGCTCATTGACGTGCGCGACCTTGATATGTGGCGAACTCTCGGGCTTGACATCACTAGAAATGAAAGCAACGAGATCGAGCTTGGCACGAGATTTAGAGATATTAGCGAGCAGGAATTTTGCATAGTTGATATCGAAACGACTGGTGGCACGACAAATGGCCAGATCATAGAAATAGGCGCTATAAAAATGAAAAATGGCACCGAAATAGGGCGCTTTGAAAGCTTTGTAGCAGCTCCTATGGTACCTGAAAATATCACAGAGCTAACTGGCATAAGAGCGAGCGATCTAGTTGGTGCGCCAAATTTGCTAAACGTGCTGGAGCGGTTTAAAATTTTTCTTGGAACTAGCGTCTTTATCGCACACAACGTAAATTTTGACTACGGATTTATCTCGCATAGCCTAAATGAGATCGGCCTTGGCATACTGCTAAACAGAAAACTCTGCACCATCGATCTTAGCCGCCGCACCATCGCCTCGCAAAAATACGGCCTTGGCTCGCTAAAAGAACTCCTTGGCATCAACAATACCCACCACAGAGCCCTAAATGACGCAATAGCAGCGGCTGAAATCTTTAAAGTCTGCCTCAAGCGCCTACCTTTTAGCATCCAAACGACAGAGGATCTCATAAGCTTTAGCAAAAATGCCCCAAGCGTAAAGCTAAAACCAGAGCCAGTTTTAAAAGCTTTGGAGTAGGGCAGGTTTAAATTTAAGCCACTTGGCTGGGAATTTAGAAATTTGATTTAGTTGAGGGCTTTTAAACGAGACTTTATGTCCTTGTGTAGTTTGCAATCATCGTGCTTTCAAAAACGCCGCAGTCTATCGCCTTGCAAGCGCTGATCTTTACAAAATCCCTAAAACAACGTTGCTATTATGATAAATTTCTCATGTTTGCCAGTTTTTGTATGCGCATAGCCAAGCCGTCATTACCGATAACGCAGTTTGTTAGGCTGTTTTTCTTTTGTAGCAAATTTAGAGCTTGTGTCAATGTGAAAATTTACTTTGGCAAAGACTTTGCAGTAAATTTGGAGTTAAATTTAGCCCTGAGGTTTTAAGTGATGATGAGCTTTTGGCTAAATTTTAAAGCGTTGTGCCAAATGTTAAGAAAATCCATATATGCTGCTTTGGCGTGTGACAAACAATATAGATGCCTTGCGTGATATCTACATAGATGGTGAAAATTTCTGCGTGGATGCGACGAGCAAGGACGAGCTAGAGGGCTATACTCGTGGCTGGCCTATGCAAACTGACTGCGAGCGCGAAGTGGTGGCTGAGCTTGTGAAGCGTGGCGTAGTGAAAGATGAGCCTGAGCTATTTCATAAATTTGAGATATTTGGGTAGGTTTTGATCGCTGTAATGTTATAAATTTAAAAATTAGGCAAGCATATAGCTTGCCTAAACTACGAAAGTTTTTTGATCGCTTCAACTATGAGGTTGCACTTTTTAACGACTGAGTTTATCTCTAGATATTCGTTTTTCGTGTGCATGTTGCCACCAGTTGGACCAAGGCCGTCTATCGTAGGACATCCTGCCGATGCGCTGATATTGCCATCACTTAGTCCGCCAGCATTGACCCAAGTGACCTTTGTGCCAGTGGCCTTCGCAGCCTCGTCAAAGACTTTTTTGATATTTGGCAAATTTACCTCGTCTATCATCGGCCCTTCTTCGTTTATAAGGATGCGCTCACAGCTCACTTCTGACACTATCGGATGAGATAAAATTTCATCCATCTTCTTATGCAAAAACTCTACCGAGCTAGCGTGGCGATATCTCATCTCAAATGTCACACTGGCAAAGTCTGGCACGACGTTTTGGGCGTCGCCACCTTTTGTCATTATACTATTAAATGTATGACCAGCCTTAAAATCAGTGAGTTTTGAAAGCTCAACGATGAAATTTGCAGCCTCCACGACAGCCGAACGGCCGCGCTCTGGGTGGTTGCCAGCGTGCGCGCTAACGCCACGGAAATTTAGCACATAAGAGATCACGCCCTTTCTAGTAGCCACCATCGAGCCATCTTCTCTTGCAGGCTCGACGACTAGGGCGTAGCGAGACTTCTTGGCTAGCTCTCTTATGGCGTCTTTGGCGAAATTTGAGCCAGTCTCTTCATGTGAGTTTAAAAAGAGGCCGATCTTTAGTTTGCTAAGATCAAGCTCTTTGATGACGTAAAGCGAGAGCAGGCTGCCGCCTTTATCGTCGATCGCGCCAAGTGCGTTGATGCGCTCATCTATCTTGCTAAATGGCACATCAGCCTTTGTGCCCACAGGAAAAACGGTGTCCATGTGTCCGATGAATAAAAAGTCGTAGCTTTTTGTCTCAAGGTCGTTTGAGATGAAAAGGCAAGGAGCGACCTTGTCAGTGCCAAGCTCTATGCTCCTGCTTTTTAAGCCTAAAATTTCAGCTCTTTTTTTAAACCAAGCTGCAACTTCATTTACGCCATCTATGCTTGAAGTAGGGCTTT
The DNA here is from genome assembly GCF_003048375.1 of Campylobacter concisus. NCBI lineage: Bacteria > Pseudomonadati > Campylobacterota > Epsilonproteobacteria > Campylobacterales > Campylobacteraceae > Campylobacter > Campylobacter concisus. The sequence continues at coordinate 928,008 of NZ_CP021642.1, forward strand.
CGATGTCGGTTAGCTCCTTTAAATCGGCTAAATATTCATTTATTTCACTATCTTTCATCTTTTATCCTTATACGAGCAAGCTCATCACAAACATCGCTAAATAGGCATTTAGGATGCAAATTCCAAAAAGCACGAGATAGTGTCTACCTGGTACTTCAAGCACGCCTAAAACTCGTCCCATGTACTGCACAGTCGAGCCAACTAGCGCCATTCCAGGAAGCAAGACAGCGATATCGTTTGCATTTAGCGTACCATCTCCCACAAGCGCTACTAGCACGCCTGCTGAGCCGCCCCAGCTCAAAAATGCAGCCATGAAAACGGCTATGGACTCACCTGGAAGACCAAGTGGAAGCATGATAAATCCTAGAAATTTGCCTATCACGCTAAGCGCGCCAGATACTTTTAGGATGTGGATGATGACAAATGCCATAAGCACGTTTGGGATGGTGTTTTTTACGGCGATGTCCCAGCCTTTTCTAGCGCCCTCTACAAATACGTCGGTTATTAGTTTATTTTCAGTCATCTCTTACTCCTCATCATCTTTGACAAATTTTTTGACATAAAGTCTCATCAAATTTGCGCCCAAAATTTTAAAGACAAAGACTATGCCAAGCACCATGGCTATAGTAGCAGGGGCTGTGTTACCAGCTTTGTCGGTAACTAGTAAAACAGGTGCAAATGAAGATAAGAAATTTGTGATCATCGCACCAGCACTAAACTGAAACGCTGCAAAGATGAGAAGCTCTTTGTGCGATATGAGGCCATCTTGACGCAAAAATTTAGCCGTTGAGCTGCCTGCGTCGGTACTTTGTGTGCTTGCTATCAAAGAGATAGAGCAACATCCTGGTATGCCAATAAGTGGCTTTAAAACAGGTGTTAGCAGTCTTGAAGCTGCGTAAAGTGCATGGTATTTCTCAAAAATAGCAACAAAGCCAAGTGCGAGCATAACAGCAGGGGCAAGACTAAGGGCAAATAAAAAGCCACCTTTTGCGCTAGTGCCACTTCCTGTTTTAAACCATTCTGGAAATTGACCAGCAAGTTTGCTAAAGTCAAAGATACCACCATAGGTGTTTTGTAAAAAACCTCCAAAGAAAACGATCGCAATTGCAAGTGTGATCGTACCGATGACGAGTTTTTTAGTATCACTACTCTCTTTCATAAAGCCTCCTTTGATTTGGAATTTGTTTAAATATTATAACGCCTATGCTTATGTAATATTTAAAATATAAAATTTGATAATTAATTATAAAATTTTATGAGTAATTTATATATAAAAATTATTATGCGATAAAAGTTAGCATTTTAGAGGCTTACAATGTAAATTTAAAGTATATGAAAATTTAGAAATTTGGATTTAAGATTTAGTATTTATGGTAAAAATGGCTTTTAAACTTAAATTTAAAAGCCATTTATCTTTTAGCTCTCTTTTAAAAGCTTGCTTGCAAGCATGTCAGCTTTTGCTTTGTCGGTGTCTTTTTTGACGGATTTATAAATTTTAGAGATGTAGTTTTCTAAAACTTCGTGGCAAGAGATCACTTTTTCGCCCTCGCGTCTAGCTACTTTTGTGTATTCGCCGTTATTTTGTAGCTCAAATGCTAGGTCATTATCACTTAGCTGAAGCTCTAAAATTTCAAGCAGTCTCTCTTGCAGTCTTGGCTCAAAGATAGGCGTCATGAGCTCCAAGCGGCGCTCTAAATTTCGTGGCATCCAGTCAGCGCTTGAGATGTAAATTTTTGGATTGGCGTGTTTGAAATATAAAATTCTAGCATGCTCCAAGTATTTACCGATGATCGAGCGAACCCTGATGTTTTCGCTTTTGCCTTTTACGCCAGGCCTTAGTCCGCACACACCACGGACGATTAAGTCGATCTTCACGCCTGCATTCGAGGCGCGACTAAGCTCATTTATCACGTCTTCGTCTATTAGCGCATTCATCTTAGCGATGATCCTGCCCTCGCTGCCTTTGCTGGCCTCCACTCTTATCTTTTCGATGATGCGCTCTTTTATCTGAAAGGGCGACATGCTAAGGGCGTTTAGACGGCGGTTTTTGTTATATCCTGATAGGATGTGAAAAAACGAGGTCGTGTCTTGGCTAAATTCCTCTTTGCTAGTAAATAGGCTAACGTCGGTGTAAATTTTTGCTGAGCTGCCGTTGTAGTTGCCAGTGCCAAAGTGCATGTAAAATTTGAGTTTATCGCCGATCTGGCGGATCACTTGGCTAACTTTTGCATGGACTTTAAAGCCTGTGATGCCATATATCACGTGTGCGCCAGCATCTTCAAGTGCCTTTGCCCAGTGGAGGTTATTTTCTTCATCAAACCTTGCTTTTAGCTCGACCATCACGGTTACTTGTTTGCCGTCGCTTGCAGCGTCTATTAGGCTTTGAATGATCGGCGAGTTTTTATCGACTCTGTAAAGCGTCATGCGTATAGAGATCACCTTTGGATCTTTGCTCGCTTCTCTTATAAAGCTAACGACTGGATCAAAGCTCTCAAATGGATGAACTAGCAGCACATCCTCTTTGTCTATGGCGTCAAAGATCGAGACGCCGTTGCCAAATGGAGGCAGGGTTTTTGGGGCGTAGGGAGGGTTTGCTAGGTGGCTAAAATTTTTGCTCCCAGCTATCTCCCAAAGAGAGCTAAGTGTGAGCGGGATGCTTGAAAAGTAGATATCTTTGTGAAAAATTTTCATATGAAAATTTAAAAACTCTAAGATATCAGCGTCAGCGTCTTTGTCTATCTGCATACGCACAAAAGCCCCTTTTCTACGAAGCTTTAGCCCTTGCTCAAGTATCATCATAAAGTCATCCGCTTCTTCTTCTTCGATGACGATATCAGCGTTTCTTGTCACTCTAAAAGCAGCTGAGCTAATGAGCTTATATCCTGGGAAAATTTCTTCTGCATGGCGGTGCACGATCGTCTCAATCGGCACGAAGACGTTGCTACTTGGCTGGGTAAATCTTGGCAATACTCTTGAAATTCTTATCATGCCGTATTTTAAAATTTCAGGATGCTCGATGTCAGCAAGCTTAACGGCAAGTGAGAAGCTAAGATTATTTAGGTGCGGAAATGGATGGGTTGCATCAACAGCGATAGGCACGATAACTGGCAGGATGTTTGAGAAAAAGTATTCGTCGCATTTTTGCTTTAAGCTATCATCAAGCTCGTCGTAGTTTTTGATAAAAAGACCCTCTTTACTAAGCGCATCCACGGTGCTTTTGTAGTGAGCTTCGACTAAATTTTGTTCATCTTGCAGATACTTTCTGATCTCACGTAGCTGATCAAGCGGGCTCATGCCATCGCTGCTACTTGTCGTCACGCCAGCTGCAAAAAGCTGCTTTAGACCAGCTACTCTTATCATATAAAATTCATCAAGATTTGTCATATAAATGGCTATAAATTTTAGCTTTTCAAGTAAAGGTATATCCTTTTCACACTGAGCGAGCACCCTTGAGTTGAAGCGTAGCCAGCTTAATTCGCGGTTGATAAAAAGAGTTTCGTTTTCGCTCATCATTTTCTCCTTATAATTTTTGATTATTTTACGATATGTGCGGTTATAAAGTTCTTATTTTGTTAAAAATTTAGTTACAATAGTGCAAATTTTAAACGTAAAGGTTTCTTATGTCGGATTATATTATTTTAGTTGGCATTTTTGTTGTGGCGGTTGTTGTCTTTGCGCTTATCAAAAAGGTCTCTTTTTAACCTTTAAATTTCTCCCACCACAAGTAGGCAAAGATGAGCCCAAAGCCCTTGACCTTGCTCTCGTCAAAGGCAAATTTCATCATATCTTCTCGTTTTATAAAAACTAGCTCGATATCCTCGCCATCGACACCGCCGCCTGCATTTACCTTCATGCTCTCATCGATCTTTGCGTAAAACATCGTTTGCATGTTGCCACCAAAGCCAAAAGCGCCATACGTCATCGTTATGCGCTCCATCTCTTTTAGCTCGTATCCGACCTCTTCGACTGCCTCTTCTCTAGCGGTCTGCTCTTCGCTTAGCCCCTTATCCATAAGCCCTGCGCAAAGCTCATAAGTAAAGCCTTGCTCGCTTGTTTTGATGCCTTCTTTTTCTTGCGAGTACCAAACGGCTGGGCGAAACTGCTTGACAAACAAAAATGCATCTTTTTGCTCGTGATATAAAAATATACTAACGCTATTCATCACCTTGACGCAGTCCCAGTCCCTTTGCAGGCCATTTTGTTTAAATTTCATCTTAAATGGTTTTAGGTATTTTGACTCACCAAGAGGTAAAATTTCTAAATTTGTTATAGTAGTATCCATTTTGCAAGTCCTAAAAAGCTAAAAAATCCTATCGCATCGGTAAATGTAGTAAGAATGACCGCTGAGCCAACGGCAGGATCGATGTTAAAGCGCCTTAGCGTCAAAGGTATGATCGTGCCAAAAAAGCCAGCAAAGAATAAATTTGTAACCATACTAAGGCCAATAACCACGCCAAGCATACCTTTGTCAAACCAAACAGCGGCGATGACGCCCATGATAGCGCCAAAGATGAGGCCATTTACAAGTGAGATCGTCACCTCACGCTTTAAAACGCTCTTTGCATCTTTAAATTCTATCTCGCCAAGTGCCAAACGACGAACCGTAACGGCAAGTGCTTGCGTGCCAGTGTTGCCACCCATTGAAGCAACTATTGGCATAAGCACGGCAAGTGCGACGTAAGCTGCGATCGTCTCGTCAAAAAGTCCGATGATAGATGAGCTAAAAAGTGCTGTTAGTAAATTTATGCCAAGCCAAACCGCACGGCCACGACCCGCTTTAAATAGCGTATCGTCCTCTTCTGACTCGTCATCAACGCCAGCTAGGTTATAAATTTGCTCTGTAGCGCTCTCTTGGATGTAGTCGTGGATATCATCATACGTGATACGACCTAGCAAAATTCCAGTGCTACTTGTAACTGCGATAACGTTTAGATCGTACTCTTGAAACATATCAGCGACATCTTGCATGAGATCCATATCGTTTGCCATGTGAGGCTTGTAGTGGTCGATCTGGGTTGATTCGATATTTTGTTTTAGCGTCTTTGTAAAGTCAAATAGGATGAGATCTTCAAGCGGGATGGCGTATTGCAAGACACTATTTTTATCTATGATGAAAAGCTGTGAGACGTTTTCTAGTTTGCCTTCTTGCTTCTCTTGTCTTAGTCTTGCAACTGCGCTGCCAAGCTTCTCTTCAAGATGAGCTGAAAATAGCTCTGTTTGCATGTGCGCACCAGCTCTATCCTCATCGTAGCTTCTAAGTCTTAAAATTTCGTTTTGATTTTCTTTATCTAGCTCGTTAAAAAGCTCTCTAGCTTTGTCTTCATCGATATCTTCGATGTATTGGAGTAGGTCGGTAGCATCGTCACTCTCTAGCTCTTCGAGCGCTTCTACGATCTTTTCAGCTGGGAGCGTATCGATCACGTCTTTTAGCATGTGATCAGGTAACTCTATCGCCACATCACCCAAAATTTCAGGATCTAGCTTTTCAAGGTACTTGGCAAAAAGCTCCTCGTCATGCTTTTTAAGTGTTTTAAGATGCTGGGCTAGCTCGTAAGGAGAGAGCTCGCCGTCTTCTAAATTTTCATCTAAGTGCTGATCTATCAGCTCTTTTGCTTCTTCTAGTTCTTGGCTCAAGTTTTACCTTTAAAAATCTATTACGTTAGGGAAAAATTCCACCTTGTGATACTCTTTGTCATTGCTTAGAGCTTGTCTTATCAGCTCATCATTTCTATTTATGACTGCTTTAAATTTAGCCGACTCTTTTTTGTCCTCTATATTTTTTACGACCTTGATGGCGCTTTCTGGATTGATCGGCTTGCCGCCTAGATAGAGGCCAAAGTGCAAATGTGGGCCAGTGCTCATGCCGCTTGTGCCAACGTATGCTATTAGCGTGCCTTGTTTTACTTTAAGACCGCTTCTTATGCCCTTTGCAAAGCCGTTTAGGTGCGCGTAAAGTGTCTCGTAGCCGCCAGCGTGAGAGATGATGACGGTTCTGCCATAACCGCTCTTTTGACCGACAAATTTGACAGTGCCATCGCCTGCAGCCTTGATCGGTGTGCCTTTTGGAGCACCGTAATCAACTCCAAGGTGCGCTCTATATCTTTGAAGGATCGGATGCCATCTTTTTAGGGTGAAATTTGATGTGATCCTAGCGTTTGCAAGAGGGCGAACGAGCAAAAATTTGTCATTTTTCTTGCCGTTTTTATCATAAAATTTATCTTCAAATTTATACATCACGTAGCGTTTGTTTTTAGTCTCTATCATCGCTGCGTAAATTTCAGGTGTGCCAAAAGAGCGTCCCATGCGTAGTTTTTGGTTATAGACAATAGCGATCGTATCGCCTTTGTTTATCTTTTTAAAATCGATCCCGCTGCCGCTAAAAACCTCTTTAAAACCAAGTGCTAGCGTGCCAGAGCCGGTGTAGTCAAAGATATCTTCAGAGACTGATTTATCGACTTTTAGGGCTAAAACTTTATCTTCGCTTTGGTATAAGATCGGGATAAACTCAAGCTGAAATTTACCCTTGTCATCTCTATAAATATGTATCTGAAGCTCGTCACTAACGGGGATGAGAGCTTGTTTAACCTCGCCGTTATCGTCTTTGTAAATTTGATATTTTGTGCCAGCGATGATCTCTTCTGTTAGCTCTTGATCTTCGCTTGCTAGGTTGTAGTAAAGTGAAAGTGGAATTTTATTTGTTTCAAGGAAATTTAAAAAGCTGCTGCCATTTGGCCAACTAAGCTCATCGATAGTTGGTTTTATGGCATATAAATTTATACATAATATTGCAAAAATCACAAATATACGAGGCATCGATATCCTTTTAAAAAGCTGGGAGGGATTTTAACTAAAACTTGCTTTAATTTTGCAAAAGATAAAGCATTTTAGGCTATAATCGCTCTAAAAATTTAAACTTAGGAGATATTTTTGAAACGTATAATCGTGATTTTATCGCTGTTTTTTGGCTTTGCTTTTGGGGCTGATTTTTCTTTAAATGAGTATAGAACTCCTCTTATTAGCGTCGAGAGTGACGGCACAGCAACGATAGTTGATAGTCCTGAAATTTTGATCGGATCAAGCGGCGTCGTGCTTCATAAATTTGACACTGATAGCTCTATCATCGCAAGAGTGAGCGTTGTCTCTAAAAATGCCGGCTTTGCGAAGGTTAGATTTGAGGTGTTTGATCTGCTCGAACAAAAGGCTCTTCCGCTCCCTGGCATCGCACCTGCAAGTGGCGATATAGTCGTGCTAAACTACCTTTATAACCGCTCGCTAATCGTCGTGCCAAATAAAGAAATTTATGAAGAGGTTTTGGGCGCATTTCCTAATATGATATTTATCCACCCAGACCTTGTCGGAGCATACTTAAGCTACGAATACAAGCCAAATCCAAGCAGAGATGACTTTAGAAAGATGTGCGCTCAAAGTGCAGCTGGTCTTATCTTTGTCGCGATGGATGGCAGAAGCGTTTTTGCTGATTGCCAAAGCTTTAAGGTGCTAAAAGAGTTTAAAACTGGCGAGGTTGAGTACTATCAACTGCCATTTTACACAAGAGTTAGCGACATAGACACTGTATTTTGGAAGCTAAATAGCGAGCACATCAACAACTACGACGCTCACTACGAAAAACTTTTTGAAGAAGACAACTGATAAATGAGCCGTTTGTCCTTAAGCAAGAGCGATTTAAAGAGTGGTTTAAATTTGCTAGCTGCTCTTAAGGACAAAGAGCTCTTTCACTACGCAGCAAGCCTTAGCTTTCACACGATCTTATCGATCATACCGATACTTCTTATATCGTTTTCTATCTTTACAAAACTGCCTAGCTTTGAGGATTATTACGCCAAAATTCAAGACTTTGTCTTCTCAGCTCTTTTGCCAAGCAACCAAGAGATCATCTCAAACTACTTGCAAAATTTCCTCCAAAATAGCGGAAATTTAGGCATAGTTGGCTTTGTGGCGATGATATTTACTTCAGCTATGTTTTTTAGCGATTATGAATACGTAGTCTTAAAAGTGACAAGAGCTAGCAAGGCTAGGGGCTTTTGGTCGGCACTTAGCTCATACTGGACGCTCATCACGCTTGCACCGCTCGGACTTGCTGGCAGCTTTTACCTATCAAGCCTTGTGCAAGAGATGCTAAACTCGACTAAATTTACAAGCTGGATAAATTTCTTAAGCATCGTGCCATATCTCATCATCTGGGTGATATTTTGCGTCACATATCTCATCTCAGTAAATGACGAGATAAAATTTAAAAGCGCGTTTTTTAGCTCATTTGCCGCCTCGCTCGTTTGGTATCTTGGCAAGTCAGCCTTTGTCTATTATGTCCTTTACAACAAGACCTATCTAAGCGTCTATGGCTCGTTTTCAGCCGTGCTTTTCTTCTTTGTGTGGATATACATCTCGTGGATCATCTTTTTATATGGGCTTAAATTTTGCGCCTATCTCTCAAATAGCTCTAAATTTAAAGGATAAATTTATTGCTAGCTGGCAATTTTAAATTTACCAGCTAGCAGTATATGCAATATTTTACGTAAAATTTTATGTATCTAGCGTTTAAACTCGCAAATTTCTATCTTGATATCAAGCTCTTTGCTAAATTTGCTAACAGCCTTTTCAAGCTCGTCTTTATCAAAGCAGATAAGATCAACATAAGAGTGCTTAGTGCCAGTCGCTGCGCCCATACTCTCGCAAAAAGTGCTCCCTTCAAGCTCATCTTCTATCTTATTTTTACTATCAACCCCAAACTGCACGTCGCCACCGTGATCAAGGGCTAAAAAGCAGAAATTTATGCCAAGCTCGTAGGCTTCATTATAGATATCGCTTTTGCCGTCATAGTATTCATTTAGTAGCGAGGTTAGGCTCGTATATCCCATAAATACATCATCTCTTAGTGCGTCTGAGCGGGGTTCAAGCTCATAAAAGCTAAACTGCTTTAGCGGTTCGCTCGAGGCCTCTTTGCCAAATTTATCATCTATAAGATCGGCAAAGTCGGTAAGCGCGACGCCTTTTTCTCTTGGCTCATCTACGATCTCAAAGTCGCCAAGTGTGTTTATCATCGCTGTCTCGCCAACAACATTGTCGCAAAGTATGAAAGCTAGTGTGTAGGCCTTGTTTTCATCTTCGCTTTTTAGCTTGCTTAAAGTCTCGTTGTATAGGCACATATCCACGCTTTTTTCTTCAAAATTTGCATAGACCATGACCTCATTTGCATCAACACTCACGCCATACATCTGTATAGTGGCTACGTCGCGTGGTGCACGTGGTTTGCCAAGCGTGCAAGTAAGCTTTGTCTCATACTCTTTTGGCATGCGTGATTTGATAAATTTAAGCCAAAAAAGCCTATATTTCATCCCTTCTGGTGTTAGCACTAGATCGATCTTATTATCAACAAGGCCTATCATAAAAGTTGGATCTACTAAACATAAATTTAGCGCCTCCTCAGTCATTTTACTCGCTGTTTCGTAATTTTTATCCTCTAAATTACGCTTGATGGTGTCTAAATTTTTACCAAGCTCGCACCAAAATTTATCAACCCTGCTAGCAAAGCTAGAACTCTTTTTAGAAAACCACATCTTTATCCTTTTTGTTAAAATTTTCAACATTTCTTTGCGTATAAATTTTCATCGATGGAAATTCTAACGCACTTAGTTTGTCATAACCAACTTCATTAAAAACGCAGCCTGTGTCGATATCTGCGCTATTTTTATAAAATTTTACCTCTTTTACTGGCGTGTGCCCATAGACGTTAAATATGCCCTCTACTTGCATCTCGTCGCCTCTGCCTGAGAGTAGGTGCCTTTTAAACTCTTCGCTAGCATATTTATCGTTTCTTAGCTCCCACATATTGCCAACGGCTGAGTGAGAGACGACTAGATGCTCGCCATTTTGGGTTTTATAATCTTTAAATTCCAGATAAACTGGCCTGCTTTCTAAAAAATCCACATGCCTTTGCTTAAACTCCACGCTTTGCCCAAGATATGATCTATATGTCTCTTCTCCGCCGTTTCCAAAGAACCAGCTCCTGTCAAATGGCACTTTGTTGTTTAGAAATTCAAATTTATTGCTAAGTAGCCTTCGCTCGTGATTTCCCATTACCATTTTATAGTCATTTTGCATGATAAGCTCGACCACGTCGCAGCTAAAAAGCCCACGATCTATCACGTCTCCGACAAAGCAAATTTGAGATTTTTCTTTGTTTGGAAACTGCTTTATAAGCTCTAAAAGCGTGTTAAAACAGCCATGAACGTCGCCGATAATGTAAATTTGCTCGCTCAAATTTTCTCCTTTGCGCCAAATTTTAGTCTATTAAACTTAAAAATAGAGATTGTTATTTGCTGATAAATTTAGAAAGAAAAGTTATTTATGAAATTTAAAGCAGAAGGGGGGGCAAAACCCCCTAAAATCATTGTGCGTAAAAGCCGCTAACCTTGCCGGTGAGGTCTATCATGATGTTTTTCATCTGAGTGTAGTGCTCAAGGATGATCTTGTGCGTCTCACGGCCGATACCTGAGTTTTTATATCCGCCAAATGGGCTGCCTGCTGGGATTTGGTTGTAAGTGTTGATCCAGACCCTGCCAGTCTCCATAGACCTTGCAACGCGAAGTGCTTTTGTGATGTCTTGCGTGAAAATTCCGCCACCAAGGCCATATTCGCTGTCATTTACCATTTTGATAAGCTCGGCTTCATCTTTAAATTTGATGACAACGCCAACTGGTCCAAAAATTTCTTCTTGAGCCACTCTCATATCATTTGTCACATCAACTAGCAGCGTTGGCTCGACAAATGCACCCTTGTCGCAACCATTTGCAGTGTAGGCTTTGCCGCCGACTGCCACTTTTGCACCTTCTTTTTTACCGATCTCGACGTAGTTTAAAATTTGCTCAGCTTGTTTTTTATTGATCTGAGAGCCCATTTGAGTCTTAGGATCAAGTGGATCGCCAACTTTTATGGTGCTAAATTTCTTAACCGCAGCCTCTATAAATTTATCATAAAAGCTCTCTTCTACGAAAATTCTCGATCCCGCGCAGCAAACTTGACCTTGGTTAAATAAAATTCCAAGCTGAAGGCCGTCAAGTGCCTTGTCTAAATTTGCGTCGCTAAAGAAGATATTTGCGCTCTTGCCACCAAGCTCAAGTGTGGCTGGGATGATACGGCGAGCCGCAGCTATGGCGATATCGCGGCCGATCTCGGTTGAGCCAGTAAATGCTAGCTTGTCAAGGCCTGGGTGGTTTTTGATCCACTCGCCGCTCTTGCTACCTCTGCCAGTTACTATGTTTATCAAACCTTTTGGCAAAATTTTATCTATCAGTCTAAATAGCTCAAGCACGCTTAGGCTTGTCTCGCTTGAAGGCTTAAACACGCTAGCATCGCCCGCTGCGATAACTGGAGCTAGCTTCCAAGCTGCCATTAAAAATGGAAAATTCCAAGGCACGATCTGACCCACTACGCCTATTGGCTCGCGCAAAACGATAGAGAGTTGCTTCTCATCAAGCACGTTTGCGCTGCCTTCTTCGCCCATGATAACGCCAGCAAAGTACCTAAAATGCTCGGCTGCAAAAGGGATATCGACATTTAGCGTCTCACGGATTGGCTTGCCGTTGTCCATGCTCTCGACTTTTGCAAGGTGCTCTTTGTGTTCGTCTATGATATCAGCGATCTTGTTTAGTAGCTTTGCACGCTCGCTAATTGTGGTGTGTTTAAATTTCTTAAAAGCCTCACGTGCAGCACGAACTGCGTCATTTACATCTTCTTCGGTAGCGTCAGCGATCTTTGCAAGGTGCTCGCCGTTTGCTGGATTTTTGGCATCAAGTGTAGCGCCGTCTTTTGCGTCACGCCACTCACCATTTATGAAAAGCCCGTATTTTTCAAGTAGTTTCATACTTTTCTCCTTGATTAAGATTTTGTAAAAGGATTATAATATTAATAAAATTTATCAAAAATAAATTTTTGGTATAAATTCTCTTTTTTAATAAATTTTATTATTTAGAGTAGGGTAGTTTTAAATTTAACTCTGCCAGGAGAGCGAAAATGTAGTCTCGCCATCAAGCTCACTTTGGCATTTTACGGCGATGCCGTTTTTCTTGCAGCACTCTTTTACTAAATTTAGTCCTATGCCAAAGCCGCCTTGATCGTCGTTAAATCTCGTGTAACGATCAAAAATTTTTATCTGGTCCTCTTTACTGATGCCACGCCCAGTGTTGCTTATGCTAAAGAAATTTGGCGCTAAAATGATGCTAACCTTTGAATTTGGCGCTGCATATTTTGAGGCGTTGCTTAAGAGGTTGTCTAAAATTTTACTCACATCTTCAAGGTCTGCGTTTATAAAACTAGGCTTTAGGCTAGCATCTATCTTAAGTCCGCGTTTGGCAAAAAATGGTGAAAAATAGTTTAACCTTTGCGTAGTTAGCAAATTTAGATCTATGAGCTCTTTTTTGCTTGGCTTATCAAGGTTAAAACTTAGATGAACGAGCGCGTCATAGATGCTGCCTAGGCTCTTTGCAGCAAGGCTGATGTTGTTAAAACGCTTTAAATTTCGCTCATTTAGGTTTTCAAGATCGGCCGTTTCTATGCTCATAGAAATGACGCTTAGAGGTGTATTTATCTCGTGTGTTGAGTCTTTTATGAAGTGATTTAGCGTATCTATCTTTTCATAAAGTGGCTTTAGGCTTAGCTTTGCTAGATAAAAGGCGATGAAAAGCAGTATAAAAAGGAAAAATATAGCATCCACAATGCATGAAATTACAAGGGATAATATCTCTTTTTTGATGTCCTTGCCCACTAAAAATATCTCGGCGCTAGAAAGCTCGTCTGTTATGTCGTTATCCATGCTTTGGATGTTTTCAAATATCGTAACCTTGCCGTTTATCAAATTTATATTTTTTTCTTTATCTATCTTATCGCAGGCAAAGTCTTGATAAATTTTCGCTCCATTTTTTGAAATGATGCAGGCCTTCACCCCTTTTTCTTTTGTTAGACTTGAGATTGAGTAAAGTCCATTCATTCTAGCTTTCATGTAAATGCCCATCTTTATCTCTTTTAGCATTTTGACCTCGTTTAAGATGAGTGCTTCTTTTTTATTTTGGTATTCGTGTATAAAAAAATAGCCCAGAAAGAGCACGGAACTAACGAGATAGAGGGATAAAATTTTAAATAAAATTTGCGTCTTTTCAGACATAGATGTAGCCATCTCCACGCCTATTTAAAATAGCATCTTTGCCTAAAATTTGACGTAAATTTTTGATATAGACACGAAGGCTAAGCTCGCTTGGCTCCTCGTCAAATTTCCAAATTTTATTAAAAATTTCATCTTTGGTTAAAATTTTGCCCTTGTTTTGCAAAAATAGGGCGAGCAGGTCGCTCTCTTTGCTCGAGATATTTACATTTTCGCCGTTTTTACTTAGAGTTTTGCTCTGTGGGTGAAAGCAAAGATCATCTAAAATTTTGATATCTTCGCCGTTTTGGTGTGAGAAATTTCTTTTTATGAGAGCTTGCATGCGGATAAGTAGCTCTTTTAGCTCAAATGGCTTTTTTAGATAGTCATCGCAGCCGCTTTTGTAGCCTTTTTCAAGGTCGTCTATGGTGTTTAGCGAGGTGGTAAATATGCTAGGTGTTGTGACGCCAAGCTCACGTAGCGATGAAAGTAGGGAGAAGCCGTCGCCTTGCGGGAGTTTGACGTCTAGTATAAGTAGGTCAAAATTTCGCTCGTATGCAAGATCTAGTGCGTCTTTGGCATTGTTTGTAGTGGTGACATCGTAACCATTTTCGCCCAGATACTCGCTTATTAGATCAAGTAATGTTTCATCATCTTCAACAAGCAAAATTCTGACCATCAAGTGCCTTTACATGCCTTTTTTCATTTCGTCTTTCATGCCCATGTCGTCTTTTTTCATACCCATGTCATCTTTTTTCATTTCGTCTTTCATGCCCATGTCGTCTTTTTTCATACCCATGTCGTCTTTTTTCATTTCGTCTTTCATGCCCATGTCTTCTTTTTTAGCTTCGTGTTTTTTGACAGGATGTTTTTTAGACATATCATCTTTCATCATCTGCTCTTTCTTCATCATCTCATCTTTGCCCATCTTGTCCTTTTGCATCATTTCAGTAGCATTTGCAAGACCGCCAAACATAAACATAGCACCAAGTGCAACTAAGATTAACTTTTTCATAAAGTCTCCTTTAAATTAAATTATGTTGCAATTGTAGTCACTTAGTGTGAAATAAGTGTGAATTTACGCAAATACAAAATAGATAACTGGAAGCGTGATAAATGAAAAAAGCACGCCAATAGCAACTGATGAGATGGCTAGTGAGCTATCAAGTCCAGCTTTTATGACCATCGCGCTTGCAAGGGCTGATGTCGGCATCGCACATTGAAAGAGACCAACGACCCAAGTTTTGCTCATCTGGATGCCTGAGACTTTTAATATGATGAAAAATACGATAGCTGGCAATATCATCTTACACAAAAGCACGACGCTAACGCCTTTATATGAGCTTGTGATGCTATTAAAGTTAAGGCCAACACCGATCGCAAAAAGTGCCACTGGGGTGACGCTACCTTCAAACATCCTAAGTGGCGCAAAGATAAAATCTGGAAGCGGGACTTCTTTTAAGACAAGACCCATAATGAGCGCGATAAATGGTGGAAATTTTAAAATTTTCATCGTATTTTGAAAGAGCGAGACCTTCTCAGGTGCGGCAAAAGATAGGATGAGTGGTCCAAGGATCGAAAGTGGGATACCAGTGGCTATTTGATCATAAAAGATGACCTCATTTACCATCGCATCGCCAAAGAAGCCCTGAATGACAGGCATACCGACAAATAGTGTGTTACCAAAAAGGCTTAGCATGACCATACTGACAGTTGTTATTTTGGTAAATTTAAAAACCCTGCCTATGACAAATGCCAAAGCGGCGCTAATGGCGGTTGAAGCAAAGCCAATAAGGATCGTGTTTATAAGTGAGGCATCGACATTTACGTGGTAAATTTTGTCAAAGATTAGCGCAGGCATTGCAAAACAAAGGACAAAATCCACAAAAGGGATCGAGTGCTTTTGCTCAACAATGCCGACTTTTTTAGCAAAAAAACCAGTTGCGATTATAAAAAATATTGCAAAAAGTGGTGTGAAATTCATAGCAGTCTCTTTTAAGTTTGGAATTTACAAAGAATTGATTATATGCCCCAAAAGATTAAATTACAATAAACTTTTTTGGATTTTACTCTTAAATTTAAACCCTAGTATCAACCTTTTTGTAAAATTTATCCCTCTCATCTATCTTTTCTTTATTTTTTAGATCGTTTTCAAGATAGCTGATATTATAAATTTCTCTTGCAGATATGCTTTTGCCGCTATTTAGGCTGATTAAAAATTTACTCTCAAATTTATTTGATAGGTTGATGATAGCGATCGCTCCAGCATCTTTTAGGCTTGTGATCTTGCCATTTTGCATGACGCCGATATCATTGAAATTTAGCCCATTTAGCTGCGCATTGTCCATCTTTTTTGCCTCTAAATTTACGCTAGTTTTTAGCTCGCTTGGCGTATTTAGTTTGCCAGTGTCATTGTAAAGCTCATTTACGTCTAGCTCTCTGCCACTATCAAATTTTAATCTTATCGTGCCATCTTGATTTAGCTTCATAGCTATGACGCTATCGCTATCTCGCAGTGCAGTGGCAGCTGTGGCTTCATTTGTAGTAAAAGCCTTTTTTACCTTTTTTAAATTTGAGATGCTAAAATCAAGCCCAGTTACTTGCTTAAATTCATTTTCCATTGCGATCATTTTGGTGGATTTTGTATCTTTGAGCTTTGATATGTAAGCGTCCGCATTTTCGTCAAATTTCTTTAAATTAGCGCTAAGATTTTCTATCGTCTTATTGTGTGCATCAAGCTCAGCGTTGTAGTCATTATAAAATTTCATAAAACTATCTTTTTGAAATTTTGTGTATGAGAAATTTTCATCTTTTTTGTGCTCTTTGCTTGGCTCGATGATCGGGTTAAACTCGCTTAGTCTTGCAGTATCATCAAAGCCTATTTTTGTGTAAGCGAAATTTTTAAAAGAGCTATCCTTGCCAAAGATATTATTGTGTCTTAGATCGACCCAGCCGTCATTTTGAGCATATTTCTTAAAGAAATTATTTATATCATTTTTTCCTATCTTTTCATATCTATTTTCGGCAGCAAACAAGGTATTTGGATCTGAGGCGTAGTATGAGTGTCTGTGATCGATCTCTTTTGTATCTACGTAAAGATCGGGACTATTTGTGATTATTGCTTTATGGTTTAGCTCTTCTCTTGCTATTTGATTGTGATTTATGACATTTGTGCTGATAAACTGCCTAAGATCAACTCTAGTCGTGACGTCACTTAAATTTGCTATTTTTTCATTTCCGTCTTTGTCGTATCCTCTTACTTTTAGCTTGTCAAAGAGTATATCTTTTTGATCTAGCGTGCCGTCATTATTGCTATCAAAGCTAAAAAGTGCGCTGTTGTTTTCTAGCTTTCCAACGCCTAGCCCATCGTTATCGCCATAAATGTCTAAAAAGACTTCCACTTCGCCATAATTTGTCTTTAGAGTGTTTGAGTGGGCGTAGTCGTTTAAGTTTTTAAATTTTGTATTTTCTAAGTAGCCACTTTTTAAGACAGGTAGCATGGCAGCGTCATCTGTGGCATTTATGTTTTTAAAGTAGGCGTTTTTGTTAAAGCCATTAGAAAATTCGTCTGAGTAAATTTTATTGTTGCTATTTATTAAATTTTGCGAGTAATCTTTTAAAATTTCTTCTGCTTTTTGTGTTGCTAGATATTTGTTGTATTCTTTGATATCAGCCTCAGTTATGTAGATGGTATCTGTTTTACTTGCTTCATAAAGCTCGTTAAACTGGCTTAAATTTACTTTTGAGCTATTTTGATCGCCATGATTTAAAAATCTTTTGGAGAGATTTTGCAAATCATTTAAATTTATAAAATCATACTTTTGCGGTGCAACATTCATCTAAAATCCTTTTAAAGATGTTGCACCCAATATCGGCTAAATTTATAAAATGTTTAAGCTTATAATGGTGCCCGAGGTCGGACTCGAACCGACACAAGGTTGCCCTTATCAGATTTTGAGTCTGACGCGTCTACCAGTTTCACCACTCGGGCTAAGTTAAGATTGAATTTTTAGATTTGTGAGAAGAAAGAAAAAGGGGAGACTTGCTCCCCGAAAAAGAAAATTATTTCTTTTTACCTTTTTTAGCAGCACCAGCAGCAACTGCTTCTTTAAGTTTTTTGCCAACTTTGAATTTGACTGCTTTGCTAGCAGGAACGTCGATTACTTTCTTAGTTCCAGGAACTCTAGCTTTCCTTGCAGCTCTGTCAGCAGTACCGAAAGTACCAAAGCCTATAAAGCTAATTGTATCGCCTTTTTCAAGAACCGCTTGGATTGTCTCCAAAGTAGCATCAACAACTTTTAGAGTATCTTTTTTTGAAAGACCAGCCTTGTCGGCAACCGCTTGAATAAATTCAGCTTTTTTCATGAACCATCCTTTTAAGAAGTTATGCGGCAATTCTACACTCTTTTAAAAAAAAATACAATACTTTTTCCCTAAATTTAGCTCTTTTTTTGCATTTTTTTAGTAAAAAAGACCAAATTTTGAACTCTCACTCACAAATTTCAAACGTAAGCTCGTTTTTTAGCCCTATCTTTTTCATATCTACAAGCTTTAAATTTTCAAAATTTAAAGCCATTAGCTCATCTTTGTTTGTCACTTTAGCATTTGCGATCTGGCGCAAAACCTCACCTCTATAAGCTTTTGCATGGTGGCTTAGTATCTTTTTGTTTTTCAAGAAACAAAATGTCGTAAATTCTTTTTTTATCACATAAAATTTCTCATAAAATTTAGCCCTAAGATCTAAAATTTCATCATTTTCTAAAAAGCTATCGACCGCCTTGCTAAAATTTTGCTCATAAAATTTTGAAATATCAAAGCCAGCTAGCTTTTCGCCTTGCTTTAGTTTGTACTCAGCTATTTCATCTTTTGCTAAAATTGGCCCAAATAAATTTGAAAATATTAAAACATTATTATCTATATATTTTTGAGCATCATCGCTTAGCCCACGGTAGTTTAAGTGCTTGTAGGCAACGCCGTCATATCTTAAGATAGCTTTTATGCTGCCTTTTTGAAAAAGGCTTTCTCGCAGCTGCTTGCTCTCTTCAAGCTCTTTTAGTCCAAAAAGTTTTTTTATCTCGTCTAAATTTGCACTTTTTAAAAACTCATCATATTTATTTAAAATTTCAGCCCTTTTGTTAAAAAGCTCGTGAAATATCAAATTTTTGCCATCAAATTTATCACTTGTGTTTAGAGAAATTTTGCTTTCGCTTGGTGAGAAGAGGATTTTTAACGCCATTTTCTTTCCTATTTTATATATGTAAATTTTGGCAGATTATACAATAAAACTTTTTCGCACTAAAAAAAATCAAATTTTCACCGATATATTACAAAGCGGAATTATTCTTGCTTAGAGTGAATAAAAATTTAGGGAAAAATTATGAGAATTACAAATCAACTACGTTTTAGTCAGACTTTGCACGACTATCAAAAAAATATGGTTGGCGTAAATAAAAGCTACCAGCAGCTCTCAAACGGACTTAAAATCCAAGATCCATACGACGGTGCTGCGGTTTATAACGATGCAATGAGGCTTGATTATGAAGCGACCACTCTCACTCAAGTGGCAGATGCTACCGGTAAGTCAGTAAATTTTGCAAAAAACACGGACAATGCGCTGAAAGAATTTGAAAAACAGCTTGAAAATTTTAAAACAAAAGTCGTTCAAGCAGCCAGTGACGTGCATAGCACAACATCTCTTGAAGCTTTGGCAAACGACCTTCAGGGCATCAAAAACCACCTTGTAAATATCGCAAATACCTCTATAAATGGGCAGTTTTTATTCTCAGGTAGTGCTGTGGATACTAAGCCGATCGATGGCTCAGGCAAATATCAAGGCAACCGCGACTATATGAAAACTTCAGCCGGTGCACAGGTTGAGCTACCTTACAATATCCCAGGATTTGATCTATTTTTAGGAAAAGATGGCGACTACAACAAAATTTTAACAACAAACGTGATGCTAGCTGATCAAACTAGAACTGACATCTCTTATGCGCCAAAATATCTTGATGAAAATAGCAAGATAAAAAATATGATCGGCCTAAACTACGCAAGTGACTCAGTTGTGGGCAGTGATGGCTCTTATAAAGGCACGATCGAGCCTGATTTTGACTTTTTGGATACTTCAAATGTAAATTTCCCTGACACATACTTTTTCATGCAAGGCAAAAAGCCAGACGGCACGACATTTACAAGTAAATTTAAGATGAGCGCTGATACGTCAATGGCTGGTTTGATGGAGAAGATCGGTATGGAATTTGGCAACACAAAGACGACAAAAGTTGTCGATGTGAGCATAAATAACGACGGACAATTTAATATAAAAGACCTTACTAAAGGCAATCAAACGATAGACTTTCACATGGTTGCAGCTACTTCTGTCGCGGCAAATCGTGGTGCGATAGCTCCAAACAATACCCTTGATACGATAAATTCGCTACAAAGCCTTGAAAATATGGCAAATGCTGTACCAAAAACGGTTCATATAACTGAATTTACAAAGAGCAAATACCTTGATAAAGATGGAAATTTAACAAACGCATTTGACTATGACAAGGTTAGATTTGAGCGAAAAGACAATGAACTAATAGCAAATTTACCACAAGTTGCTAGAAGAACAGGCGAGTTTGCAACTGATCAGACCAAGCTAAGTGAGGTTTCTGGCACAAAAGAGAGCTACAATAGAAATTTATACCCAAAAGATGTCGATGCTAGAAAGAGAGAGCTTTACAATATAGATAATCAAGAGATAGGTCTTCAAGTAAAATCAATCACTGGCACAACGTATGACATCAAAGTAAAAATGGGCGAAGCAGGTGGCGTAAATACACCAGTGCAGTTTCAAATAACATCAACAACAGCTGCTGGCGTGGTATCTCCAACTAGAAATTTGACCGTCTATAACTCAGATGAATTTGGCAGTTACAGAACCTATGCAAGCGACTTTACATATCGTCAGCTAATGGATATCGTAGCGATGGCTGCAAGCGATAACATCCCTGATCCTCAAAACGTAGAAAATGCAAATTTTGATACAGATATCGAAAAGGTAAGAAGAGATCAAAACTACAATGCCTATAAAGACGCTTTGTCAAAGACTAAAGGCGCAGTAGAGGTAAATTTAGACGATCGTGGCAGGATGGTTTTAACTGACAAGACGAAATCTGTCACAAATATAGAACTAACCATGTATGATGCGAAAAATGGAGATATATTTGACGGAGATAGCACTGGTATGAACACAGCTGGCGCTGCAAGCCATCCTCAAGGCAAGGGCTCAGTATTTAGCTTTAACGAAAACAATGCTTTAACTATCGATGAGCCAAGCACAAGCGTCTTTCAAGACCTTGATGATATGATATTTGCCGTTAGAAATGGCTACTATAGAGCAGATGCTAACAACCACGACCCGCGAAATACAGGCATGCAAGGCGCTTTAAAAAGGCTAGATCACTTGATAGATCACGCAAATAAAGAGCTTACAAAGATAGGCTCTCAAACAAAGCTTCTAACTGCGACAAATCAGCGTGCAGAGGTCATGAAAGTAAATGTGCTAACCGTTAAAAATGACGTCATAGACGCAGACTATGCAGAGTCATACCTTAAATTTACACAGCTTTCACTCTCATATCAAGCGACACTTCAAGCAAGCGCTAAGATAAATCAACTAAGCTTGCTAAACTACCTAAACTAAAATGATAAATCAGCAGGCCTAGCTTGCTGATTTTTTAAAAATTAAACTCAAGCGTGCTATAATAAGCCTTTTTAACAAAAGGATCTAAAATTTTAAGACATATATTATTTACTATTTTTGTTTGTTTTTTTATATATTTTGGTATCGCTACGGCTGCTCCAACTGCTGATTTTGTAGGCTCACTTGGACAAAGCCTTGGCGTTTTTAATATTAAATATTTTGGACTTATCGCCTATGTTTATCCATTTTTACTTATCGTTCTAGGCTATTTTGTATATAAAAATTTTAAGAAATTTGACTTTGATTTTGCCCAGTTTGTAGTTGGGATTTTTCTATTTTTTATCGCATTTTTGATGTTTCAAGCGCTAAGTACTTCTGGGACAAATAGCGGCGTGATAGGTGGCTTTATAGTCTCAGCGCTAAAAGAAGTCATCGGCGCTATCGGCACTGCGGTTGCTATACTTATGATATTTATCATCTCGCTTGGACTTGCTTTTAGAGAAAATTTTATTATCGTTTTAAGAAAGGCTTTCGTAGATAAAGAGCCAAATAGCTATGAAGAAAAAAGCAGAAGTGTAAAAGAGGTAAGGGCAAGGCAGATACCAAAGATAGAGCGCAAAAAGCCAAAAGCCGACGAGATAAAAGAAGAAGAGCTTATAGACGCTCAGGTGCTAAATGATGATGAGCCAAATTTAGATAGTGAACCAGAACCAGAGATGGAGCCGGTACAAGAGAGCAGACCTGCAACCATAGGCGGGGTTGAAATTTTAAATGAAGTGGCTGAAAACAAAAAACTTCTTGATCAGATAGAACGCGGCAAGGTCGAAAAGCCAAAAGACTTTGTCTTGCCACCACTTAAATTTCTAAACGACCCTCCAAAGCGCTCGCACAATATCAATGAGGCCGAGATCGACCAACAAATTTCAAATTTACTAGATAAACTGCGTAAATTTAAGATAGATGGCGACGTGGTGCGAACTTATACTGGCCCTATCGTCACGACATTTGAGTTTCGCCCAGCCCCGCACATCAAGGTAAGTAAAATCCTCACTTTGCAAGATGACCTAGCGATGGCGCTAAAGGCTCAAACTATCCGTATCCAAGCGCCGATCCCTGGTAAAGACGTCGTTGGTATCGAGGTGCCAAATCAAAATTTAGAGACGATCTATCTAAAAGAAATTTTAGAGAGCGAGATATTTAAAAACGCTAGCAGCCCGCTAACTATGGCTCTTGGCAAGGATATCGTGGGTGCTCCTTTTGTGACTGACCTCAAAAAGCTCCCACATTTGCTAATCGCTGGCACAACTGGATCTGGCAAGAGTGTGGGTATAAACGCGATGCTTTTAAGCTTGCTTTATAGAAATAGCCCGCAAACTTTGCGCTTAATGATGATCGATCCAAAGATGCTTGAATTTAGCATATATAACGATATCCCGCACCTTTTGACTCCGGTTATCACAGAGGCTAAAAAGGCGATCACAGCGCTTGCAAACATGGTCGCTGAGATGGAGAGAAGATACAAAATAATGAGCCAAACTCGCACAAAAAATATAGAGAGCTACAACGAAAAGATGAAGAGTGAGGGCGGCGAGCAGTTTCCATACATCGTCGTGATCATCGATGAGCTAGCCGATCTTATGATGACTAGCGGCAAGGACGTGGAGCTTTATATAGGCCGTCTAGCGCAGATGGCAAGGGCTAGTGGCATACACTTGATAGTTGCCACTCAGCGCCCAAGTGTCGATGTCGTGACTGGCCTTATAAAGGCAAATTTACCAAGCAGGATAAGCTACAGAGTAGGTCAGAGGATCGATAGTAAGGTCATCCTTGATCAAATGGGAGCTGAGAGCTTGCTAGGGCGAGGAGATATGCTATTTACGCCTCCTGGAAGCCCTGGTGTGATCAGGCTTCATGCGCCATTTGCTAGCGAAAAAGAGATAGAAACAATCGTAAATTTCTTAAAAGAGCAACAAGATGTGATCTACGATGAGAAATTTCTAGCAGAAGAGGGCTCTAGCGCAGGCTCAGCTGCTGGTGCGCTAGGTGAAGACGAGCTTGATGAGCTATACGAAGAGGCAAAAGAGATCATCTTAAGCGAGCAAAAAACATCGATCAGCTACCTACAAAGACGCTTAAAAATTGGCTACAACAAAGCTGCAAATATAATCGAACAGATGGAAAAAATGGGCGTTTTAAGCCCTGTCAATGCAAAAGGGCAAAGGGAAATTTTGGTTTAAATTTATATAGCAATGTAAATATAAAGGAATAAATATGTTTAAATTTGGATTTCTCGTTTGTATTCCTTTTTTAATGCTAAATTTTAGCATTGCTCAAGATATTAATACAAGTAATGTAGAGAAAAACTCGTCAAAATCAGCTTCTGTGCTAAAAACTCTAAAGCAGATGAACATACCTTTTTCTGGCAATGAGTATGAGATAGAGAATTTATCCAAGCTAGATGATAAGATGCTAGCGGCAGTGAAAGTATCATTGCCAAACCAAACTGCACTATATGATGCCATCAAGGGCGATCTAAACAAAGATGGCGTAGAGGATGTAGTTGTAGTAACTCAAGAAACATTTAAGGAAAAATTTATGCCGTTTAGTGATGGTTGCGATGAGAGCACCAAAGACGATAAATGGTGCCAAATAGTAAATAAAAATCGTCGTGGTATCGTAATCTTGCTCTCAAATGGTGATAAATATGAGGCTGCAGTAACTAAGAGAGATATCTTTGAGAGCCCAAATGAAGATGGCGGAGCTTATTTCCCACCAGAGCTTGTAGTAGAGATAGAAAATAGTGAGCTAAAATTTTTCTATAGTTATGGTAAGTACGGATACTGGGAATATGTTTTTGCGCTAGACGGAAAAGATTTTAAGCTTGTAAGATATTTTATTAGTGATAATAACGGTCCTATGCCAGAGTATATAGTGCAAATGGACTTTATAAATCATAGGCTAGAAAAAAGTGCAAATTTGCTATACCCTGGCAATAAAGAGTATAAGAGATACGAAGAGTGTATAGAAAAGTACAAATCTTTATATGATGTGCAAGAAGAGGAAGATTACGATGGAACATTTATTAGAAAAACTTACGAGCTAAAAACACAAGAAATTCTACTCTCAGAAGTTAAAAAGGTTGATTATATAGATGGTCGTTGGCTGGATGATTTGCAAAATTCAAAGCAGTTAGGAAAAATTTTGAAGATTGATTTTTGGAGTGAATATCCGGGCGATAATGAAAATGAACTTGTTAGATGTGTCGCGGATAATATATAAAAGCCTTGTGTTGATTTAAATTTATCTACTAAATTTAATTGATAATGAAAGTTTGCAAATTAAAACTATCGTAAAAAATTTAAAAATAAATTTTAGAAATAGCTAAAACATAATCAAAAATATTTAAACTCTTTATGAAACAAATTCGCATAGCGTGCTAATTGATACCTAAAAGAGTTATATCATAACTGCAAAAAGTAATGCCTCACTGCCGAAATAAATTTGATGCCTTAAATTAACTTTATTATAGATACAAAGACTTACCACTTGATAAATGTCCTATAACCCACCTAAATCACGATACTGCAAATCGTATGTGGTGGGCTGTGAGAAACCATCTTGGATATTTAGGGACTAGTAACACTCACGGACTTTACGTATTACGCCATACAGTGGCTTCTAGGTTAGTGAGTTTGAAGGGATTTAACGCTCATAAACTGATGGCTTTTATGGGTCACACAGATATTAAAAGTAGCCTACATTACGTGCATCTAAATGTTGATGATATACGTGATGGTGTGGGAGTTGGTGTTTAATTAAAAGGTGGTAAAAGTCCTTGGTATTTGGTTGCGGAGGACGGATTTGAACCGCCGACCTTCGGGTTATGAGCCCGACGAGCTACCACTGCTCTACTCCGCGATAAGAGTTGTTTGGGATTTTTAAGAGTGGATGGGGTAAGAGGATTCGAACCTCTGAATGACTGGACCAAAACCAGTTGCCTTACCGCTTGGCGATACCCCAATGTTTTTAAGAGTTGTAATTATATAGACTTTAATGTCATTTGTCAAGTTTTTTAAAAAAATATGCAAAAATATTTTATTTTTCAAAGTAGCTTTTTAAAAATTTAAAAATAAATAAAATACTTTTGTAGCGTATAAAATTTAACTATAACTTTTAAAACCCATGCGAAAATTTGCATGGGTCTATTTGGTTTTTAACCCAAAAGCTCTTTTGCGATCATGCTTATGCGTTTTGCTTCAGCGCTAGCTCCGATCTCATCTTTTGCCATTTTCATCACAGCGCCTAAATTTTTACCAACCTTTTCAATTATGCTTTTTATCTTCTCTTTTAGCTCATCATCACTTAGCTGAGCTGGTAGATATGCCTTGATTAGCTCGATCTCGCTCTGCTCTTTTTTGGCGAGATCCTCTCTTGCCCCCTTTAGATAGAGCTCAACCGAGTCAGCTCTCTTTTTGATCTCTTTTTGAAGTAGCGGAAGCACGACCTCGTCGGTCATCTCGATCCTTTGATCGACTTCAACCTGCTTAAGTGCTGCATTTAGCGTCCTTAAGGTGTCTCTTTTAAACTCATCTTTTGCTTTCATAGCCTCTTTTATGTCGGCTAAAATTTGCTCTCTTATGCTCATTTTCTCTCCTTTAAATTTTTGAAATCATAACTAAAATTTTGTGATAATTTCTTGAAATATACCTTTTAAATAAGCCGCCCCAACGCCCTCTCTAAGCCCATCGTCTATTACTATAAATTTCGCGTTTTGCCCGTTTAGTAGCTCCTCTAAAAGCAGCGTTCCAGCGATGAGCGGATATTTTCTACTTCTTCCAACCGCCACGTCAGCGCTTCTATCATCCATCTTTAAAAGCTCATTTATAAACCAAGCAAGATCATCATTTTTAAGCTCATATCCACTCATTTTTTTGGGATCGTAGCTTTCGTAGTTTAGCCCAAGCTTTAGCGCTGCGATAGCGGTTGGCACGCCAGAAGTTAGCACGATGAGCTTGTTATCAAGACTTGTTAAAAATTCCATTGCCTCTTTTGTATAAATTTTTGCATTTTCTTGCATCAGATCAAGCGTCTTAAACCTCTCATAAAAGGTGATGATGCCAAATTTAAAGCTTATAAATTTTCCCTCTTCGCCTATCTCTGAGCTCGCACCGCCGATGTCGATCAGGCTAAATTTATCATTTATGCCAAGCTTTCTTAAGGCATTTTGCACGCCTAAAAATGTAAGTTTTGCTTCAGCTTGCCCATCAATGATATGAAAATTTATGCCAAATTTCTCTCTTATCTCGCTAAAAATTTCTTCACTATTTGATGCCACTCTAAAAGCCTCGGTCGCAACCGCCACGCATTTAAATTTAGTAAAGTCGAATTTGCTTTTAGCCTCCGCTATCGCTTTAAAAAGCCTATTTTTAGCCTCAAAGCCTATCTTGCCACTTTCATTTAAGCCCCTTGCAGCTCCAACTATTTTTTCATAAATTTGCTCGTTGCTAAAGCCATTTTGCACCTTTTTTATAAGTGCCACACGAAAGGTGTTTGAGCCAAGATCGATCGCTATAACCAAAATTTATCCTTAATATTTTTGCCAAATTCTAACATATGATAATTTAGTATCATTTAAAGTGAGAAAATTCTAAAAACTTTAATAATTTTCAAGATATAATTTTGCCAAAAACTCTTACAAGGGGGCTTGATTGCTTCGAGATAACTTCTTGGCGTTAGTTATTTTTGCGATTTGCAGCGTTGGATTTTTCGTTTGGGGCTATCAATACATCCCGGCAAATAACTACTTTTTATTCTTGATCGCTGGCATGTTTGGCCTTTTTATGGCGTTTAATATCGGTGGAAATGACGTTGCAAACAGCTTTGGCACAAGCGTTGGCGCAAAAACACTCACACTAAAACAAGCTCTTGTAATCGCCGCCATTTTTGAGCTTAGCGGTGCGATATTTGCAGGATCTGAGGTTACAAATACCATTAGAAACGAGATCGTAAAATTTCCAAGCGATCTAAACCCGATGAAATTTGTCATAATTATGATCTCAGCCCTTCTTAGCTCTGGTCTTTGGCTATTTTACGCGTCCAAAAAAGGTCTGCCAGTCTCGACCACTCACTCGATAGTTGGCGGTATCGTTGGCGCAGGACTTGCTATGGGGTTTATGATAAAAGATCCTGAGCCATTTAATATGGTCTCTTGGGGCGAGATCGGCAGGATCGCCGTTAGCTGGGTCATCTCGCCACTGCTTGGCGGCGTGATGTCTTACATTATATTTGGCTACGTAAAAAGCAAAATAATTGAGCCAACGCACGAGCTAAAGACAAATTTAAAAGCGCTAAAAGCTGAGAGAAAAGCCTATAAAGAAAGCTTCATAAAAGCGCTTAAAACAAAGCCAGCTGAGGAGCAGATAGCCACTCTTTCAAAGATCGCAGTTATCGATGAGGACGAGATCGAAACCACTGAATACAGCGAATACCGCTCAAAAATTCGTATCATGAAAGATAGCGAAAAAGAGATAGATACCTTTAAAGCGATGAAAAAGCACATCCCGATCATCGCTGGATTTGCCGCGATGGTCATCTCATCAATGATGCTTTTTAAAGGGCTTGAGCATATAAATTTAGCCTTTAGCATCATCCAAACAGTCTGGATCATCTTCGTCATCGGAGCTCTGGCGTATCTTGCAAGCCTTGCTATCATAAACGTCATGAGCAAAAACGATAGCGAAAAGAGTATCAATAGAATTTTCTCATGGTTTCAAATTTTTACCGCTTCATCTTTTGCGTTTTCACACGGTGCAAACGACATTGCAAACGCAGTTGGACCATTTGCTGCGGTGCTTGATGTACTAAAAACTGGCTCTATAAACGAAAGCTCGCCGATACCTAGCATCGCAATGGTAACCTTTGGCATCTCGCTTGTTGTTGGACTCTGGTTTTTAGGCAAAGAAGTGATCACAACTATTGGCTCAAAACTAGCTGAAATTTTACCTACGACTGGCTTTAGCGCAGAGCTTGCCTCAAGTATCGTCATACTTCTAGCTACAAAGCTTGGCATACCAGTTAGCTCGACGCATATCCTAATAGGCGCGGTTTTGGGCATTGGTATCGTAAATAAAAATGCAAATTGGAAAATGGTAAGACCTATCATATTAGCTTGGCTCATCACGCTTCCTGCAGCTGCTATCTCATCGGCTATATTTTATTTTGCCCTTGCTAAATTTCTAGGCGTTTAGAAAAAACACTTTGCTTGTAAATTTAAAATTTGCAAGCAAATCTAACTTAAACTAAAATTTATAATTTTCGCAGACAAAAACTATCAGAAAAATAAAATTTTACTTACATTATTTAATAGATTAATTTATTAAAGATTAATCAATTTAGGCTAAAATACGACCATTTCAACAAAAGGACAGCTATGAAAAAAGATGTAAAAAAAGTTGTTTTAGCATACTCAGGCGGACTTGACACAAGTATTATTTTAAAGTGGCTCCAAGACGAATACAAATGCGAAGTAGTCACATTTACAGCTGATATCGGACAAGGCGAAGAGCTAGAGCCTGCACGCAAAAAAGCCCTAGCGCTTGGCGTAAAACCTGAAAATATTTTTATTG
The DNA here is from genome assembly GCF_003048375.1 of Campylobacter concisus. Classification (NCBI taxonomy): domain Bacteria; kingdom Pseudomonadati; phylum Campylobacterota; class Epsilonproteobacteria; order Campylobacterales; family Campylobacteraceae; genus Campylobacter; species Campylobacter concisus. Next base: position 956,479 of record NZ_CP021642.1, read on the forward strand.
AAGATTTAAGAGAAGAATTTGTACGTGATTATGTATTTCCAATGTTTAGAGCAAACGCAATCTATGAGGGCGAATATCTACTTGGCACATCAATCGCACGCCCACTAATAGCAAAACGCCAAAGCGAGATCGCAAGACTTGTTGGCGCTGATGGTGTGAGCCACGGAGCAACAGGCAAAGGCAACGACCAAGTTCGCTTTGAGCTTGGCTACTACGCACTTGGCGACAACCTAACTATCATCGCTCCATGGCGCGAGTGGGATCTAAACAGCCGCGAAAAACTCTTAGCATACGCTGAGAAAAACGGCATAGATATCACCAAAAAACCAGGCAAGAGCCCATACTCAATGGACGCAAATTTACTTCACATAAGCTACGAAGGCCTAGTGCTTGAAGACCCAAGCCACGCACCAGAAGATGATATGTGGAGATGGACAGTAAGTCCAAAAGATGCTCCAGATAAGAGCGAGATCATTGAGATAGGCTATGAAAAAGGCGATCCAGTGAGCATAAACGGCAAAAAGATGAGCCCAGCTGAAATTTTAACCGAGCTAAACCGCCTTGGCGCAAAACACGGTATCGGCAGACTTGACATCGTAGAAAACCGCTCAGTTGGTATGAAGAGCCGCGGCTGCTACGAAACTCCTGGCGGCACGATAATGCTAAAAGCTCACAGAGCGATCGAGAGTATAACGCTTGACCGCGGTGCAGCTCACCTAAAAGATGAGATCATGCCAAAATACGCCGAGCTAATCTACAACGGCTACTGGTGGTCACCTGAGCGAAATATGCTCCAAGCTCTCATCGACAAGAGCCAAGAGCACGTAAATGGCTCTGTAAAAGTTGAGCTTTACAAAGGCAATGTGACTATCCTTGGCAGAAACAGCAAAGATGATAATCTCTTTAGCGAGGCGTACTGCACATTTGAAGAAGATAGTGTTTATGATCAAAAAGATGCAGCTGGATTTATCAAACTAAATGCGCTTCGTTTCATCATCGCACGCAAAAATGGGCGAAAATTTGACTAAAAATAAAATTTAAAAGGATAAAAATGAAAGTATTATTAATAAAAGATGTAAAAGCACTTGGTAAAGCTGGCGAGATAAAAGAGGTAAAAGACGGTTACGGCAACAACTTTTTAATCGGCAAAGGCTTTGCAAAAGCAGCCACTCCAGATGTCCTTCGTCAATACGAAGCGGCTCAAAAAAGAAAGGCTGAAGAGCTAAAATATGAGATCGCAAATTTAGAAAAGCTTAAAGAAGAGCTTGCAAAAGTGACAGTCGTCGTTAAGAAAACTCTTGGTGCAAATGGCTCTCTTTTTGGCTCAGTTTCAAAAGAGGAGATCGCAGCAGAGCTTGAAAAGACACATCATTTGGTAGTTGAGAAAAAGGCTATCGATCTAGATACACATCTAAAAGCTGTTGGTCTTTATGATGTCTCTATAAAGCTTGGACACTCGATAAATGCGACCTTAAAGGTTGATGTGCAAGGAGAGTAGATGTTTCATGCGACAACCATCTTAGCCTACAAAGGCAAAAATAAAGCGGTCATCGGTGGCGATGGACAGGTGAGTTTTGGCAACACCGTCTTAAAAGGCAATGCCGTAAAAATCCGCAAAATTCACAACGGCAAAGTCTTAGCTGGCTTTGCTGGTAGCACCGCTGACGCGTTTAATCTCTTTGATATGTTTGAGAAAAATTTAGAACATACAAAGGGGGACTTACTAAAGGCGGTAATAGAATTTAGCAAAGAGTGGCGCAAAGACAAGTATTTAAGAAAGCTTGAAGCGATGATGCTTGTGCTTGATAGGGATAAAATTTTCTTACTTAGTGGCACAGGAGATGTAGTTGAGCCAGAAGATGGCAAGATAGCAGCTATCGGAAGCGGCGGTAACTACGCCCTTTCAGCGGCTCGTGCCCTAGATAAATTTGCTGATATCGACGAAGAGGAGCTAGTCAAAGAGAGCCTCAAGATCGCCGGCGAAATTTGCATCTATACAAATACAAACATCAAAACTTATGTTTTAGAATAAGAGAGAAAATGAACTTAACACCAAGAGAAATTGTTAAATTTTTAGATGACTATGTGATCGGTCAAAAGGACGCCAAAAAGATCATAGCGATCGCACTTCGAAACCGTTACCGCCGCATGAAGCTTGAAAAGAGCTTGCAAGATGACATCATGCCAAAAAATATCTTGATGATCGGCTCAACTGGCGTTGGCAAAACTGAGATCGCAAGGCGTCTTTCAAAGATGATGGGGCTACCTTTTATCAAGGTCGAGGCTAGCAAATATACCGAGGTTGGCTTTGTTGGTCGTGACGTTGAGAGCATGGTAAGAGACCTTGCTATGGCATCATATAATCTCGTAAAAAACGAGCAAAGCGAGAAAAACCAAGACAAGATAAATGCCTATATCGAAGAAAAGATCGTCTCAAAGCTACTTCCGCCACTTCCAAAAGGTGCAAGTGAAGAGAAGCAAGCAGAGTACGCTAAGAGCTATGACAAGATGCTAAATAGGCTAAGAAATGGCGAGCTTGACGAGCTAAGCATCGAGATCGAGGTGCAGCAAAACCCACTTGAAGCTGGCTCAAACGTGCCACCTGATATGGCGCAGATGCAAGAGAGCTTTATCAAGATAATTGGCATCGGTGGCAAAAACATCAAAAAAGAGATGAAGGTAAAAGACGCCAAAAAAGCACTTCAAAGCGAGGCAAATGATAAAATTTTAGACCTTGAGAGCGTAAAAACTGAGGCTTTAAGAAGAGCTGAAAACGAGGGCATCATCTTTATAGACGAGATCGATAAGGTAGCCGTTGGCTCAGGTAGCTCAAATAGGCAAGATCCTAGCAAAGAAGGTGTGCAAAGAGACTTGCTGCCTATCGTTGAGGGCTCAAATGTAAATACTAAATTTGGAAATTTAAAGACAGATCATATTTTATTTATCGCAGCTGGCGCCTTTCACATAAGCAAGCCAAGCGATCTCATCCCAGAGCTTCAAGGCCGCTTCCCACTAAGGGTCGAGCTTGATAGCCTTGATGAGGACGCGCTTTATCAAATTTTAACCCAGCCAAAAAATTCGCTTTTAAAACAATATATCGCACTTCTTTCAACTGAAAATGTAGAGCTAGAATTTGACGATGAAGCGATAAAAGAGATAGCAAGGATCGCTCACGCAGCAAATGAAAAGATGGAGGATATCGGTGCTAGACGCCTTCACACGGTGATCGAGCGCGTGATAGAAGATATCAGCTTTGAGGCTAGCGAAAAGAGCGGCGAGAAGATAAACGTGACAAAAGAGCTTGTAAAAGAGCGCCTAAAAGACGTTGTTGAGGATCAAGATCTAGCGAGGTATATACTTTGAAATCAGGCTTTGTTAGCATCATAGGACGCACAAATGCTGGCAAAAGCTCGTTTTTAAATGCTTTATTAAACGAAAAGATCGCCATTGTCTCGCACAAACAAAACGCAACTCGCAGAAAGATAAATGGCATCGTTATGAACGGTGAAGATCAGATCATCTTCACCGACACGCCAGGGCTTCACGAGAGCAGCAAGACGATAAATCAACTACTAATAAACCAAGCTATAAAATCGATGGGAGACTGCGATCTCATCGTATTTTTAGCGCCTATCCATGATGATACAAACGACTACGAGAAATTTCTAGCTCTAAATCCTGAAAAACCACACATATTAGTGCTAACAAAAGTCGATGAAAGCTCAAACGCAAAAGTGCTTGAAAAGATCACAAAGTACCAGAAATTTCAAGATAAATTTGCAGCACTTCTTACTTTTAGCACCAAGCAGCCTACATATAAAAAGCCGCTTCTTGATGAAATTTGTAAGCTTTTGCCAGAGCATGAGTACTTTTATGATCCAGAATTTCTCACACCGACAAATGAGAAGGAAATTTTTAGAGAATTTATACTTGAAGCGATCTATGAAAATTTAAGCGATGAGATCCCATATCTTAGCGATGTGATCATAAAAAGCGTGAAAGAAAAAACTGGCATAACTGAAATTTATGCTAGTATCATCACGGAGCGTGACATCCACAAAAGCATGATCATCGGGAAAAATGGTGAAACTATTAAAAGAATTGGAATTTTTGCAAGAAAGTTAATACAAAATTTAACCAACACAAAGGTCTTTCTAAAGCTCGATGTAGTCGTTAAAAAAGGCTGGAGCAAAGAAGAAAAGAGCCTAAATCAGATAATCGGCTATTGATTTTTTATTAGAAAGATATTAAAATACCCAATATAAGCGTTTAGGAAGGTTTTTTGATTCATGATGAATATTAAAAAAAATAGTGAAATTTCTATAGTTACACTAGATCCGTATGACTATAAAGGATTTCGTTATCACAACAGCAATGTAGAAGCTTTTAACTTTTCAAAAACAGTCAATAAACGCGACTTTTTCATCTCATATATAAAATTTAAAGACTTAAAAACAACAACATTTTTTATCCCTAGAAGTGTTGATAACGACGCCCTATATGAGGAGCTTTATTCAAAAACCTATGCAGAGCTCTCACTTGATCCAGCGCTTGACAATAAGATATTCTTTTCAGAAGGCACTACAAAAGCTCAAGAGAGAATTTTTACTGTTTTTGCTATCACAAATGAAGATATAAATTCAACCTTTAAAGCGGTTGCAAAAAAAGTCCCATATATCGACTATCTTGCGCCTGAGCCTTTGATCTACTCTGCTATTTATAAAAAAGGCTTGTTACCTAGCACACAAGCAGACTGCTTTATAGCGCTTAGAAAAGATGAATCATTTTTAAGTATATATTTAGATGGTGATTTCTTTACTGCTAGAGAAATTCGCTATAACTTAAACTATCTTAAAGATAAATTCTTAGAGCAAAGCGGTGATCGCTTGAGCGATGAAAAATTTATCGAAGTTTTGTCTCAAAGAGGACTTGTAAATAAAGATGATGATGGCTTTAACTACGATCTAAACACAGTTTTTGAAGATTATATCTTTTACTTTAACGATATTTTAAACATTATAAATAGCCAAAATGGCATAGCCATAAAGAAAATTTACATAGATTGCGACTATGAGATCAAAAATTTTGCAAATTTTATCTCAACCAAACTTGGTTTGGATGCAGAGTATATAAACATAAAAGTTGCGATAAACAACAAAAACTATACTATAAACGAGCGTTATAACGTGATGGCTTTATTTGGTAGATTTTATACCAAAGAGCCATTTTATGAAAATTTTAACCTCTCAAATATGCTCCGTCCAGATCCATTTGTCAAAAGAAAAAGTGGTAAATTTTTGCTCACTTGCGCTGCGGCATTTGCGCTAAGTATGTTATATCCATCTTACAACTACATAGCTGGCCTTGTTTTAGAAAAAGACAGCGCAAGACTAAATGACGAATATAGCGTCCTAAACGCACAAGAGATGCAGATAAAAGAGACGCTAGCTAAAATTTCAAGAGAACAAGAGGCGGTAAAAGAACAGACTCAAAAAGAGAATGAAAAGCTAAATTTCAGAAAAGGTCTGCTTGCTGAGATTGAAAATAAAAAAGATAATTACGCTATGAAGGGTTTAAATCTTTTTAAAATTACCGATATTTTAAATCTAAACGCAGTTCATATCACAAACATCGTAAATAACGATAGAAATTTGACTATAACTGCAGTTAGCGATAATGAAAAAAGGATAACCCAGTTGATCAAAGATATCAGCAAAGATGAAAAATACTTGGTAAATACTAAAAAAATTCGTTCAGATGACGCTAAACACGAGTATGAAAGTAATATAAGCATAGAGATTAGACAATGAGACAAGATATTTTAAGCAAAATAGATCAATACTTTGATAGCAAAAAGCCAAACGAAACAAACCTTATTTTTCTTGGCTCAGCGCTTATCATAGCTTATCTTGTCTATATGCTATGCTTTGATCCTGCGCAAAATTTCTTTGATGAAAAGCTTGATAAACACACGAGAATTTCTACAAAGCTTGAAAACACTAGAAACTATCTAGCCTCAGTGAGCTCCCCTGATGGCGATAGAAATTTCAAGATAAACGAAGAAAATAGAAATTTAAGCAATCTAAAACTTCGCTACACGAATATTTTAAAATTTAATACCTATTTTGACTCAAAGCTTAAAGAGCTTTCATTTTTGCTTTTTGACAATCAAAACTGGGCAAACTATATAGATAGCATCGTGCTTTTGGCAAAACAAAATAATATAAAAATTTTAGAGCTTAAAAGCGATATAAAAGAGCCAAATTTCCAAAAGATAGAGCAAATTTTAAATATAGATGTCACTTGCCTTGGGAATTTTAAAGATATGCTTAGCTATATAAACGGACTTGAAGAGTCAAAACTCGTAGTAGATCTTCACAAAATGGATATAAATTCCACTCAAAAAGATCTAGGAGCTAAGCTCTCTATCTCTGTGTGGGGTATGAAGTACTGATGAAAAAATTTGGTTTATTTTTAATTTTAGCTCTAAACCTATTTGGCAGTGAGTTTGAAGGCGAGATGAAAAACTATGATGAAGTTTTTGTTAAGATAAAGGAGCAAAGAAAGGGGCTTAATAGCGGTGAAATTTCTAGCTTGCAAGATCCTTTCAAGCTAAATTTGCCAGTTGCTCCAAAAGGCGATCAAAACACTACAAAATACTCTTCTGCAAGGGGGTTTATGCTAAAGGCCATTTTGCTAAATAAGGCAAATATAAATGGCAAGTGGTATAAAGTGGGAGATATGATTGATGATTACAATATCACAAGTGTTCAAGGCAGCAAGGTTATCATCGTAAAAGATGGTGAAAAACAAGAACTAACTCTTAAAAATGGAAGTAAAAATGTTGGTATCAAAATTAAGTAAATTTATTATAACTGCGGCGTTAGCTTCATTTTTAGCTACCCCTATAATGGCAAAACCAAGCACATGCTTGAGTAAAAATTTTAGTATGAAGATCACAGACGATATAAGTCTTGGAGATGTTTTAAATCAGCTCTCTGAAATGTGTGATTTTAGTATCGTTGCAAAAGATGCTTATAGCAAAAAAGAGCTTGACGATAAAGTCTTTGGCGTAAATATTAGAAACATGAGCCTAAGCGAGGTCTTTGATCTGCTTTTAAACGAGAAAAATTTAAGCTATGAGTTTTCAAATAATGTCTTAAAAATCTCATCGCTTCAAACAAAAATTTTTAAAATAGACTATATCACCTCTATCCGTGAAGGCACAGCTATCACAAAAGCTTCGGTTGATGCCTCTCCGTCAGAAGTAGGCAATAGCTCAAGCAGTGATACTAGCTCAAATGATATAAAAAATGAAAACAACTTGATAAGAACAACTGAGAAATTTGACTTCTGGGAGAAGCTTGACGCTGAGCTAAAAGCTATCTTAAATAATAGCAGTGAGCACATCACCGCACCAGATCCTATCATAAACCAAAATGCTGGACTTATCACGGTTACAGCTACCCCATCACAGCTAAAACGCGTTGAAAAATATATAGCGGAGATGCAAAGAAGACTTAAAAAACAAGTCATCATCGATGTTTCTATCATCGCAGTTGATCTAAATAATGAGTATAAGCAAGGTGTTGATTGGAGTAAATTTGAGCTTGGATTTAACTCATATATAGGCAACCAAGGCTCTAGTACCGGCTCAAGTGCAAGCTGGACAAATAAGGGCAACAGCTTAAGCGATGGCTTTGGTCGCACACTAAATATCGCTGCAAATTTAAACTTTAGCCTTGATGGTATGATAAATTTCCTTGAAACAAATGGCAAAACAAAGGTCGTTTCAAGTCCAAAAGTAACCACTCTAAACAACCAACAAGCGCTAATCTCTGTGGGTGATAATATAAACTACCGTGTAATGGAAGAGACAGATAATGGTAGCAACAATAACAATAACAATAGGCTTACAACAACTTATAAGCAATACTCTGTATTTATCGGTATCTTGTTAAATTTACTTCCAGAAGTTTCAGATAACAACAAGATCATGCTTCGCATAAACCCGAGCTTGAGCAGCTTTAAGTATGCAGAAGACGACACAAGAGGTCAAAACACCTCTATTAGAGAGATAGCGCCTGACACCGTTCAGAAAAAACTCTCAACAGTTGTTCAGGTAAATAGTGGCGATACTATCATACTTGGTGGTCTTATCGGACAGACTAAAAATAAGCAAAATACAGCTGTGCCACTTCTAGCTGATATACCTTTGATAGGAAGCGTCTTTAAAAGCACAAGAGATGGCGTAAAAACGACTGAACTTATCTTTGTCATTACGCCAAGAGTTGTTGATCTTGAAGATCCAAAACCAGTTCAGCAGTCGCTAAAAGATCTAGGATTTTCTAAATCGATCTATGAGTAACGAAAATATTTATACGCATATAAAAGATGTTTTTATAGATGAAGACGAGAGTTTAAATTTCGTAAATTTAGACAACTCTATAAGCTGCTACAACAAGATAGTTTTAGCTCTAAAAAAGCCACTAAAGCTCATCTTGTTTTATGGCAAGCCAGGTAGTGGCAAGACCTTTTTGCTAAACAAGATCGCAAATGATCTAAAAGAAGATAAAAGTCTCATCTTTTTCCCGCATCCATTTTTTAGCGAGGCGACATTTATCGAGGCGCTTTGTGAGCAAATTTATGGAAAAAAGCTTGAAGATATAAACAACTTTGAGAGCTTTATAAAATTTTATTCAAAAGACTTTAGCAGTAAAGATGAAATTTTAAAAAATCAAATGACTGTTATCCTAGATGAAGCGCAGCTCTATCCGACTGAGCTTATCGAGAAGATAAGGCTTATGGCTGATACTAGGATGTTTAAATTTCTCTTTACGATACACAAAACTGAAAACGAAGATATTTTGGCAAAAGATTATTTTCAGACTAGGATATGGGAGAGCATCGAGCTAAGTAGCGCTGATGTAAATGAGATCATCATCTACTTGCAAAGAAAGCTTAGTCAAAAAAACTATGACAAATACCTTAAATTTGAGAAAAAAGACTACGAGTGCGCCTACTCATTTTGCGGTGGAAATTTAAGAACGCTAAACAAGATCATGTATAAATTCTATGAAATTTGCGAATACTACGAGCAGTATCAGCCTTCAAAGCTTAGCGGCGATAAGGCAAATACCATGATACTCACCATGGCTGCACTTGATGCGGGGCTAATCGATGCTTGAACCACAAGAAATTCAAAGACTAGAAAAGCTTTATGAGAGCTACAAGAAAAAAAATGGCGGTTTTTTGCATAAAATTTTTAATGCCAAAAACTCTAAAATTTTAATCATCGAGCTTTTACTTATCATCATTTTGCTGGCTGCATTGATAGCGCTAAGCATAGAGAAAACTCCAAGTCTTGCTAGTAAAAGCGATAAATTTTTAGCCAAAAATGCAACCGCAGTAAAAATGGTAGAAAAAAACGAGACAAATGCAAGCATGCTTAGCGAGCTAAAGCAAAAGAGCGAGGTTGCTAAGGCTAAATTTGAAGAGGGTAAGAAGCAAGATGAGCTAGCTGACAAGATAGCTAAAAAGCTAGAAGAAGTCGTAAAGATAAACGAAACAAACGATACTTCAAAAAATGACCAAAAAAGGCAAAGAAGCTCACAAGGTTGGCTTAAGCTAAATATCCCTGACGAAGAGCTACTTAGCGAACAAAATGGCATAAATGGCATAAGCGTGCCACAAGATGAAGTGATAGATCTTGAGTCAAAACCAGCTAGAAAGCGTGTAAATATACAAGTAACTTCAGCATCAAATGAAGAGAGCGTGCTAAGAGAGCAGTTTTTAAAGACAAATAATCCAACTATCGCGCTCGAGCTTGCTAGATTAAATTTTAGAAATAATAATTTCAAAGAAGCTATAAAGTGGTCGCTTGCAGCGAACGATATAGATAATAGCTTAGAGGAGTCGTGGATCATCTTTGCAAAGTCAAAATATAAGCTAAAGCAAAGCGATGATGCTGTTAAAGCTCTAAGGGAGTATAATAAAAACTTAAACAAAGCTTCGATAAATGAGCTTATAAATAAGATAAAAAGTGGAACATTATGAAATTTTTTGTTATTTTTTTGGTTTTTGTTTGTGAAGTTTTTGCCGTTAGTCTGACCGAGATAAGAGATGACTTTAACAGCGCAAACTATGCAAAAGTCTGCAACCAAAAGGTTGAGGAATTTTTAAAAACACAAAATAACGAAGAGCAAATTTCTATGTTTGGCATCGCTTGCATAAAGATGAACGATCTAAACAGGCTAGCAACTCCGATCGATAAGCTAGTAAAGAGCGAAAAATCAAGAGAAAATGCTGCCTATTTTGCTGACATCTTATTTAAGAAAAAGCTCTTATTTCACGCTATGATAGATGGCGTTGATATAAGTTATATCAGGCTTCCAAAGAGTGATTATATACTTTCATTTTTGTTTGATAAATTTGTAAAAAAAGAGTATGTTGAAGAGCTTGGCACATTTATCTTTGAAGAGCCAAATTCTGACACAAGGTATGAGATAAGCCCGACAAATGGACAAATACCAAAGCTAGTGCTTAAAATTTTTAAAAATAACGACCTGAAATCACAAATAGAGTATAGATAATGAAAAATGTAGAAAATGTAATCTTAAAAAATATAGAACAAAACGGCAAACTAAGCACATCAGATATAGAAAAGATAAAGCAGATAAGCGAACAAGAAGGCAAAGGTCTTGTTAAAATTTTAAGAGATGAAAATTTACTAAATGACGATGATTTTATGGAAATTTTGTCTGATATTTATAGAAGAGGACATGTAAATATCGATGAAATTTCAAACGACCTTGAGCTTGATATAAAGGCTTTTGTTAAATTTATAAGCGAGAAATTTAAGGTTTTATACTTTGACCTTGATGATATCGACATCGACTACCGCATCAGCGAGAAGCTAAGCACCGCTCAGCTAAAGACATATAGCGCGATCCCAGTAAAAGAAGATGAGATAAGCGTATATGTCGCTTTTAAAAACCCATTTGACGTTATGGCTCAAGATAAGGTGCAAAATTTATTTAATAGAAAACTGCTAAAAGTTGCCATCGCTCAGCCAACTCAGATAGAAAAATATATAAGCAAGCTAGCACTAAATGAGAGCATAAAAGATGTGATAACAGAGATCAGAAGAGAGCTTTCAAGCTCAGCTAGCCAAGGTCAAAACAGTGAAAACTCTGGAATTTTAAAGCTAATCGAGATCATCTTAAAAACATCTATCCAAAGCAGAGCCAGCGACATCCACATCGAGCCAACCGAGACAAACTGCATCGTAAGAAGCAGGATCGATGGCATGCTAAGCGAGACATTTATATTTGACAAAGATATCTATCCGCCGATGGTTAGCCGTATGAAGCTACTATCAAACATGGACATCGCAGAGCGCCGCCGCCCACAAGATGGTAGATTTTCAGCTCAAATTTTAGACAAAGAGTATGATTTTCGTATCTCGACGCTACCTATCTTAAATGGTGAAAGTATAGTTTTAAGAATTTTGGATAAGTCAAAGGTTATTATAAATTTAGAAGATCTTGGCATGCATCCTGATAACTTTGCTAAATTTAAAAAGAGCATGAAAGCGCCTTATGGCATCATCCTTGTTACTGGTCCAACAGGCTCAGGAAAGACTACGACGCTTTACGGTGCGCTAAATGATATAAAAAGCGTAAAAACCAAGATCATCACAGTTGAAGACCCAGTAGAATACCAGCTAAATATGATCCAACAAGTGCACGTAAATGAAAAGGCTGGACTTACCTTTGTCTCAGCCCTTCGCTCTATCTTGAGGCAAGATCCAGATGTCATAATGATAGGCGAGATCAGGGATCAAGAGACGCTTCGCATTGCGATACAAGCGGCACTTACTGGTCACCTTGTCTTTTCTACGCTTCACACAAATGATGCCATTAGCGCACTTCCTCGTATGATAGATATGGGCATCGAGCCATATTTAGTAAGTGGCGCGCTCGTTTGCATAGAGGCTCAAAGACTTGTTAGAAAGCTCTGCCCACACTGCAAACAAAAGATCACACTATCTCAAAAGGCATTTGACGAGGTTAAGAAATTTGTCCCAGAAAACTACCAGTTTTATAAAAGCGTCGGATGTCCGCAATGCTCACAAACTGGGTATCTAGGACGTGAGATGATAAGTGAAATTTTACCTATTAGTGACCATATAGCAAGCATGGTCGCAAATGGTGCTTCTAAAGATGAGCTTAAAAGCGTAGCTTACGAAGAGGGTTTTATAGATATGTTTCATGATGGCGTCATAAGAGCAGCAAATGGCATAACCACGCTTGAAGAAGTTTATAGGGTTGCTAAGATATGAAATACTTTGAGGTTGAGTACATTCAAAACGGCAAACGCCATAAGATGAGCCTAAGAGCGAACAATAAAAGCGAGATCAAAGACAAAGCAAATGTCACTGGCATAATCGTCAAGATCAAAGAGACGCAAACTTCTAGCATAAATAACTTTGAAAATTTACAAAACGTGATCGCAAAAGCTTTTACTAATCCAAAGGTGAAAATCCCAAATTTAGTAGCCACCATAAGACAGCTTAGCGTTATGACAAATGCTGGAATTTCTATCCACGACAGCATTAAAGAGGTTGCAAACTCTACCGAGGATAAGCGCCTTAAATTTATATTTCAAACTATAGATGAGGAGCTAAATCAAGGCTCAAGCCTCACAAATAGTATAGAAAATTTTAAAGAAGAGCTAGGCGACGTGACGCTAGCGATGATAAGACTTGGCGAGAGCACTGGTAATATGGCTGACGCGCTTGCAAAGCTTGCCTCTATCTTGCAAGAGGTCTGGGACAATCAGCAAAAATTTAAAAAGGCCATCCGCTATCCGATAACAGTCATCTGCGCGATCATCATAGCCTTTGTCATCCTTATGATACTTGTTGTGCCACAGTTTAGAGAAATTTTCGAGCAGTTAAATGCAGAGCTGCCACTGCCAACTAAAATTTTGCTAAATATCGAATACGTCATGACAAACTACGGCTTTTATATCCTTGGAGCACTTGCATTTATCGGATATTTGCTTAGAAAATACTATCTTGAGAGTGAAGAATTTCAAGATAAGGTCGATAAATATCTTTTGAAAGTCTATCTCATCGGCAAGATCATATTTTATTCGAATATGAGCAGGTTTAACCTCATCTTTACAGAGCTTGTTCGAGCTGGTTTGCCTATATCAGATGCCCTTGATACAGCTGTGATAACGGTTTCAAACAAGGATATCAAAAAAAAGCTAAGCGGCGTTAAGATACTTGTTGGTAGGGGCGTTAGCCTAACAGAGGCTTTTAGAGATACAAATTTATATGAAAATATGCTCATACAGATGATAAGCGCTGGCGAGCAAAGCGGTAGCTTAGATGATATGACTGGAAAAGTAACTGACTATTACAGGATGAAATTTAACGATATTATTGATAACATCTCAAACTATATCGAGCCTATCTTGCTTGTTTTTATAGCAGGCATGGTGCTTTTACTGGCTCTTGGTATATTTTTGCCGATGTGGGATCTATCAAAAGCCGTTAAAAACTAAAATAATTAAAATCTTAAAGGAGAGAAGATGTCTGAAAACAAAGAACACATGGTCGAAGAGAGCGCCTTTTTGGTCTCAAAGACCGACTTAAAAGGACGTATTACGTATTGTAACGAGCCATTTTTAAAGATAGTTGGAGCTAAGCAAGCTGAAGTCTTGGGTAAGCCTCATAACATCATAAGACACCCAGATATGCCAAGAGCTGTTTTCAAGCTACTTTGGGAGCGTATAAAAAATAGAGAAGAAATTTTTGCTTATGTAAAAAACAAAAGCTTTGATGGCGGGTTTTACTGGGTCTTTGCAAATATCACAACTTCGCTTGATGTGCAAAACAATCCAGTTGGCTACTACTCAGTTAGACGCAAGCCAAATCCAAAGGCGATTGAGATAATAGAGCCTATATATCAAAAGTTGTTATCGGTAGAAAAGAGCGGTGGCATGGATGCTTCGATGAAATTTTTAACTGAATTTTTAAAAGAAAAAAATATAAGTTATGATGAATTTGTAAATAACCTACAAAGGCTATAAGATGTTTGGAAAAAAACTTGACTCTATAAATGAAATTTTAAGCGTAGTAGGCTCAGCTAGAAACGGCATATTAGAGCCTAGGATAGTAAATGTAAAAGAAAATGACCCTCTTTATGAAGTAGCACTTGGTATAAATGACTTGCTTGATCAAGTTGAGGCGCTCCAAAGAGAAATTTCAACCTCAATAGACGCTGCTCAAAGCGGACTAACATATAGAAATATCTTTACAGATGGATTTCGCGGTATATTTAAACAAAATGCCATCTCTATGAGCAACGGCGTAACTGGTATAAAAGATAGTCACAAAAGTAAAGTTCGTGGCCTGCTTTCAAAAGAGCTTGACACACTTGGCAATGGCAACGACGGCATAGAAGATGTTAGAAACGATCTAAATGAGAGCATAAAAAACCTTAGCCAAATGGCACACATGGCACAAGATACAGCTAAGATCGCTGAGGATACGACGCAAAGCATCAATGAGCTAAGCGTAAATATGAGCTCACTTGAAGAGCTTATAGAGGGTTCAAGCCACGCTATAAGCACGCTAAATAGCAGAACAGATGACATCACTTCGGTTGTAAATTTGATAAAAGATATAGCTGAGCAGACAAATTTACTAGCTCTAAACGCAGCTATCGAAGCGGCTCGAGCAGGTGAGCATGGACGCGGTTTTGCAGTTGTCGCTGATGAGGTTAGAAAACTAGCTGAAAACACACAAAAAGCGACACACGAGATCGGCGTAAATATCCAAACACTTCAGCAAGAAGCCAAAGATATAGATGAAAACTCTAAAAAGATAGATGAAATTTCAAAGATCGCCACAGCAAATGTCGAAAATTTCAAACAAACTTTAGCTAGTTTCAACCAAAATGCAAAAGAGACAGCCCAAAGATCAAAATATGTAGAAGACAAGACCTTTGGCATCATCGCAAAGATAGCTATCATCGTCTATAAAGTAGGCGTCTATTCAGACACTGTAAATGAGCAAGGTTACGGCGACGATATAGCAAAAGACGCAGACGATCTTGTAGCGTGGTATGAAAATGAGTGCGCAAAGAGCTTTAGTCACACTAAAACTTACGAGAAATCACGCCATTTGGTAGATGAGTTTAACAAAAACATCAAAGCCATATTGACAGAAGCTGGCAAGGGCTATAACGAGAAAAATTTAAAACATTTTGTCACTGAGTTTAGAAAGCTTGAGGATCTTAGCAGAGAGATATTTAACTCATACAACGAAATGGTCGCTTCAAAATAACTTCAAATTTGCTAGACCCGCTTTGGGTCTAGCTCCTCTTAGATTGATTTAAATTTTATTTTCATAAATTTTTTCTACATTATCATTTAAAATTATGATAATTAATATTGTTTTTATGCTTGCTTTGTTAAATTTGCGTTTCGCTTTCATTATCAAAGATTAAATTTAACAAAAGGACATCCGTGAATAGATCAAAATTTATCGCCATTTGCCTTAGTGTTTGTGTGGCAAATTCTCTCTATGCAGTAGAGAAAGAGAACAACGAAACTAAGCTAGATGGCGTCGTAGTAAGTGCAAGTGGCTTCTCGCAGCAGATCAAAGAAGCCCCTGCAAGCATTAGTGTGATAAGCGGCGATGAGCTTACAAAAGATAGCTTTACCTCGCTTCACTCAATCGCGCAAAAAGTGCCAGGCGTAAATGTCGTTGGCGGCGAGGATGGTCCAGCTAGTGGTATCTCGATACGCGGTATGGAGAAGTCTCAAACGCTAGTTTTGATAGATGGTAAAAGAGCAAATTCAAGCAGTGCAAATCCAAAGGGCGGAGCAGGGGATATGAACTCAAATTTCATCCCGCCAGCTGAAGCGATCGAGCGTATAGAGGTCATCCGTGGCCCTATGAGCTCGCTTTATGGTAGCGACGCAGTTGGAGGCGTTATAAATATCATTACCAAAAAGGACTTTTCAAAATTTAGCGGCAACGTCGGCATCTCAACTACGATAAATGCGCATAAAGGCATAGGTGATGGCAGACAGGGCGACTTTTATCTAAATTTACCTCTTTATAAAGAGCTTTTTGCGCTTCAGCTTTGGGGCTATAAAAAGCTAAGAGACGAGGATAATTACAAAGGCGGCTACCAAAAGAGCGATAAGAGAAATTTAAGCGCAAAGCTTTGGATCACGCCAGATGAGCACAATAAATTTTTTATCCTTGGCTCAAGTGAAAAACACGACTACTCGCGCACCGTCGGCAAAACAGCCACTACAAAGACAAATAAGGTTTTAAACGCCTATGACTACGAGAAAAAGAGCTATGGCGTGGGCTACCTTGGCGAATTTGATAACCTAAATGCCGATATCAGCTACATTTATGACCAGACGCAAAGAACAAGTCTTTTTGACAGCCTCATACCTGCAAAAGCTAAAAATCACAACTTCAACTCTAAATTTACAACCTTTCTTGGCGCTCACTCACTAACTTTTGGCTATGACTTTAGCAAGCAAAATGTAGGCACGACCTTCATCGTCTCAAACGCTTCAAGAAACGGCTTAAAAGATCCAAAGACCTACTCGATGAGCGAGCATGCGGGATTTATCGAGGATGAGTGGCAAATTTTAGATGAGAAGCTATTTTTAACGCTTGGCTCAAGGCTCACGCACAATGAATTTTTTGGCAACCATCTCTCGCCAAGAGCCTACCTAGTCTATAACGCCACAGATACGCTAAGCTTAAAAGGCGGCGTAGCGACTGGCTACAAAACACCTGATGTCAATCAAATTTCTCCAGAAGTAGGCACTATCCAAGGTGGCTGGAGGATAGTTGATTTTGGTAATAAAGACCTAAAACCAGAAAAGAGCACGACTTATGAAGTTGGGGCATATTATGACAATCAGGCTGATTTTAGAGGCTCTGTGACGCTTTTTAGAAATGAATTTAAAGATAAGATCCTAGACACCGACGGCAGTAATGTAAATAAAATTCCAGCCTTTGGTCCTTGCCCGCCAAGCGCAAAAATCCCAAGTGTGGATTGCCCTGGCTGGGGAACCTACTTTAACATTGAGGGTGCGACCGTTTGGGGCGTGGAGCTAAGTGGCGACTATGACATCCTTTCAAATCTAAATTTAAGCTCAAACTACACCTATAATAAGTCAAAGATAAAAACTGGTAACCCAACGATAAACACGCCAAGAGGCCCTATGAAATTTAGCGAGACAAACCTAGCTAGACTTGATGGCAAAAGTCTAACAGCAACGCCAGAGCACACACTTCACGCCACGCTTACATATAAGCCTATAAAAAGCGTTAAGACATTTTTTGGCGCGAACTATGAGAGCAAGCTAACAAGCGTAAATTTCGGTGCTGGCAACAGAGTAAGAGAGAACACAAAAGACCTACTAACCTTCGATACAGGTGTCAGCTGGGACGCAAACAAGCACCTAACGCTTAGCCTAAATGCTTACAACATCTTTGATAAAGTAAGATACGATGAGGCGCTAGCAGACGACGGCAACTATTACTGGTATCCGCAAGAGGGCAGGAGATTTTGGTTTAAGGTCGCTGCAAAATGGTAAGAGCGTTTAAATTTTTACTTTTTACGCTTGGTGTGACGCAGACTTTGCACGCAGGACCTAGCCAAACGCCTGAGCCACTTAGCCAAAAAGCTGCTAGTAAATTTGAAATTTCAACCTTTAAAATGAGCGCAAATGATGAAATTTATAAAATTTTCACAGCCAAGCTAAAGGGGCAAAATGAGTTTAAAAATGTGCTTTTCTTGCTTGACGCAAACGCCCAGTTTAACATGCTCTTAAATGAATTTGATGGTAAGACTGCCCCGCTAATAATAGGCATAGGATATGACAGCGACAAAAGCTATGAGGTAGAAAAACGCACAAGAGATCTCACGCCAAAGGCGAAGGGCGAGGAGTTTAGCAAGGGTGGTGGCGCTGATGCGTTTTACCACTTTTTAACTAAAAATTTAGTGTCGCTAATTGATGAGAAATTTAACGTGCAAAATAGCCAAAAAAGCCTTTACGGACACTCTTTTGGCGGGCTTTTTACGCTCTATGCCTTGCTTAAAAATGATGGCGTATTTTCAAATTTCTTTATCGCTTCGCCATCTCTTTGGTGGGGCGAGTCTGAAATTTTAAAGCAAAATGTGAGTGAGGGTAAATTTAAAGAGAAAATAAGAGCTAAATTTGTCTTTCTTAGCGTTGGCGAGCTTGAAAAGAGAAAGGGCAAGACTGACAAAGCTGGCATTTTAAAGGCGAGCGATCTAGCCCAAATTTTAAAGCAAAGCGGCGTAAATTCTCACTTTGAGCTTTTTAAAAATGAAACCCATGGCAGCGTCATACCTCTAAATTTAAAAGAGCTTTTAAAATATCTGAAGGATTAAAAATTTAAGGCTATTTTTGTTAAAATCCGCCGCATGAGAGTAGATAAATTTTTAAACGTAGTAAATATCACCAAAAGGCGTGCCGTTAGCGAAGATATGTGTAAAAGCGGCGTTGTGAGCATCAACGGCGTGCAGGCAAAAGCGGCAAAAGATGTAAAGATAGGCGATGTTATCACTATCAAATTTCTAGCTCGCGAGGCGAGATACGAGGTGCTAGCGATCCCAACTACAAAAAGCATACCAAAAAGCGCTCAAAGCGAATATGTAAAAGAGCTTTGATGATTTTTGAGCTTTTAGAAAATGAGCTTGATCGGCTTGTGCGGGTGCTGCCAAAAAGTGGCGTGGTGCTACTAAGCGGCGATCTAGCAAGTGGCAAAACGACGCTTGTAAAGGCGATCATCAAGGCTCATGGCATAGAAGATAGCGTGACGTCGCCAACATTTTCTTTGATGCAAATTTATGGTAAAGATATCTACCACTACGACATTTACCAGATCGGATTTGACGGGATGGCAAAAAATGGCCTTTTTGAAAATTTATTTGAAGAGGGGCTTCATCTAGTAGAGTGGGGCGATGAAAATTTAGAAAAAGCTCTAAAGAAAAACGGCGAAAGCTATACATTAGTAAAAATTTCTCCTAGCAAAAATGGCAGAAAATACGAGGTTATAAGTGCATAAACTAGAAGTAAAAGATCTAAAAAAGACGATTAAGAAAAGTGAGATCATAAAAGGCATATCTTTAGAGGTAAATAGCGGCGAAGTCGTGGGGCTTCTTGGGCCAAATGGCGCTGGAAAGACGACCACTTTTTATATGATCTGTGGGCTCATCTCGCCAACTAGCGGAGATGTCTTTTTAAACGACGAAAAGATCACAAATGTCCCGCTTCACAAAAGAGCGCATCTTGGTATTGGCTATTTGCCGCAAGAGTCAAGCATATTTAAAGAGCTAAGCGTAGAGGAAAATTTACTCCTTGGGGCTGAAATTTTAAATCAAAGCAAAGAAGATATCTCCAAAAGAGTAAATGAGATGCTAAATATGCTAAATATCGAGCCTATCCGCCTAAGAAAGGGCGTTAGTCTAAGTGGTGGCGAGCGCAGACGCTGTGAGATCGCTAGAAGCCTCATTATAAAGCCAAAATTTTTGCTGCTTGATGAGCCATTTGCAGGCGTCGATCCTATCGCAGTTAGCGACATCCAAAGCATCGTTAGAGACCTTAAAAAGCTAGGCATAGGCGTTTTGATAACTGACCACAACGTCCGTGAGACACTAGCCATTTGCGACAGAGCCTACGTCATCAAAGATGGCTCGCTGCTAGCAAGCGGCAGTGCGAGCGAAGTGGCAAACAATAAGCTCGTTAGAACGCACTATCTTGGCGAAGAATTTAAGCTGCTTGAGTAGATGATGCTAAGGCAAAAGCAAACTTTAGCGCCAAAGATCAAACTAAACCAAACGCTAAGAAGCTGGCTTCCTATCCTTCAAAGCGGGCTTGACGAGCTAAAAGAGACGCTTGAGCCTTTTATAAAAGAAAATCCATTTGCCACGATTGAGCATAAAAATTTAGAAAAAAGCGAAAAAAAGCGAAATTTTTTTGAGCAGGTTAGCAAAAACTCGGTTAGCGAAAGTATCGAGGCTTTAAGCATCTATAAAGAAAGCCTCTATGAAAAGCTCGTTAGCCAGATAAATCCACCACTTTTCCCCACACAAAAGTCCCAAGATATCGCATATAAGATCATTGAGTGCTTAGATGATGAGGGCTATTTTTCTTATGATGATGAAATTTTTACGGATTTTAATGAGAATGAGGTGGAGCGGGTTAGAGCGAGATTTGCCTACCTTGAGCCCTGTGGCGTGGGCGCAAAGGATGTTAAAGAGAGCTTTTTGTTTCAGCTTGGCGAGGCAGAGGCGAGTGATGAGATCATCGAGTGCGCAAAAAAGATCATCTTAAATTTTGAAAATATAGAGAAGCTTAGAAAGCTTAAATTCTATGACGACGCGCTAAAGATCATAAAGAAATTTAAAAATCCCCCAGCTATTGAATATCTTGAAGATGAAAAAGAGGCGGTACCTGACATCTTCGTGCTAAGCACAAGTAGTGGCATAAGCGTGCAGATAAATGACGACTATTATCCTGAAATTTCTATCGACACCGAGGGACTAGACGAGAAAGAGGCCTTTGTAAGCTCGCGCATAAAAGAGGCTAGCGAGCTCATAGACGCCCTTGAGATGAGAAAGGCGACGCTTTATAAGATAGGGCTCATGATAGTTGAGTATCAGTATGATTACTTTTTGGGCGGCGACATAAAGCCTATGAAGCTAAAAGACCTAGCTGACGAGCTTGGACGCAACCCTTCAACCATCTCAAGAGCGATTGCGAACAAATATCTAAGCTCTTCAAGAGGCACGGTCGCACTTAAAAATTTCTTCGCAACTGGCTTTGACGAGGAAACTTCAAACGCCGCGATAAAGGAATTTTTGCTAGAGCTTATCAAAAATGAATATCACAAAAAGCCACTTTCTGATCTAAAAATCCAAGAGCTAATCCAAGCTAAATTTAACATCCAAATCGTTCGCCGAACCATTACCAAATACCGCAAAATCCTAAACATCGGCAGCTCAAGCCAGCGAAAAAAGATCTATCAGATAAACGGCTAGCTACCACTCATTTATGGCAAAAAGAGTGGCTTTTCGCATCTGCGTAAAAAGCTCACTGCTAAGCTCATCATACTCTTTGCCTCGTCTTTTATGCTGCGCCAATCCTGCTGCGTCGTCGTTCCAAGAGCCCATGCCACCAAAGACATCTGCCGCGCTTGCCGCAGTAAAAAGAGCTAAATTTAGCTTTGGCATAAGTGGCGCATTTAGGATATTTTGCTCTATATTTTCTGGCTCGTTTAGCGCTTTTAGCCCTTTTCTAAAGCAGTCGCCAAAGTTCTCACACTCTATCTCATCTGCAAATTTAGTGATCCTTATTAGGATATCTTTAAATTCCAAAGTGTTGTCACTAAATTTTTGAATTTTTGGCGTGCCATTTAGGCTAAATTCTTTATAGACTATATCCCAGCCCTTTTTATCTTCTTCAAAGCTCCAGTGCGGAACGAAGTAGCTCATCTTATCTTTATAAATGCAAAGGATTGACTTGTGGCTTGCATTTGAAAAGCCTTGCAGTGTGCGCTCCTTTGATGAAACCATCAAATTTGTAGCAAATTTCACGTCACTTAGCCCAAGCTTTAAGGCGTGCTTAAACCACTCATTTATGCTAGCTTGCTCTCTTTTTTCTGGCTCATCACCTAAGATAAAGTCAAAAACTAGGCTTTTTATATATTTTTCGCTTTTGTAGTTTAGCTCTAAATTTGACTTTAATGCTTGCTTTATAGAGGCTACGATAATGCAAGAGTTAAAAACTTCACCATTCATTTTTGCTCCTTTTTTGAGATATTTTATTAAAAGAAGTATAAATATCTTTTTAAGAATTGCAAGCGAAAACTTCAGCTTTTTATAGTAAAATAGCCAAAAATTTCAAAGAGGCAAAATGGATTTTAATGAGATTGATAAGCTGATAAACACGCTTAAGAAAAACTTGGAAGTTATCGAAAACAACGGCGTTGTCGAGCCTGAGACAAAGATCGATGCGCTTACTTTTAATAAAAATGTCGAAGAGATCAAAA
The DNA here is from genome assembly GCF_003048375.1 of Campylobacter concisus. Lineage (NCBI taxonomy): Bacteria > Pseudomonadati > Campylobacterota > Epsilonproteobacteria > Campylobacterales > Campylobacteraceae > Campylobacter > Campylobacter concisus. Next base: position 978,611 of record NZ_CP021642.1, read on the forward strand.
AAAGACTTTATAGCACAACAGACGAGGGCAGTTTTTTTAAAAATGTCTTTAATACTGAAGATTACTACGAAAACATTAGCTCATACCTAGAGCAGACAAACAAAAGCCTATACTACAAGATAGAAAAGGCTGGCGTGAGCCTAAAGACTAATCAAAACCTGCAAGAGAGCCTAACAAACATCTCAAATATCATGCAAATTTTAGTTGCCGAGTATCAGATACAAAATAAAAAAAAGAAAAAGAGTATCTTCTCAAGAAGTGGCGACACAGCGATGATAAGAGGGCTACTTGCAGAGCTAATGGAGCTACAAAATAGGATGAATAAAATTTTACATCTCGACTCTCAAATCGTCTCAAACGTCGTTTTGGAAAATTTTAAAACTATCTACACATTTTTTTATAACTGCATAAGAGTGGCTAAACAAAGGGGCGATGAGCTACTTTTGGTTGAGATCGCTGGCATCACAGATAGGATCATCGAGATGATAAGACCAGTGCTTTCAGGCAAAAGCCTAAAGACAAATGAGCTTATCTATCACTATCTAATCTACGAGCTACGAGAGCTAAAAGCTTACGCTATAGGCGAGGATCTAGCTTAAAATTTTATCCATTATCTCTTTTGCCCCATTTGGTAAAAGGATATCTTTTAGAGCTTTGCTGCTTTTGCTTAGATCAAAGCTCTCGATCATTTTTATGACTTCGTCTTTGTCTAAATTTTCGCCATTTTGCAGGCAAATTTCAGCTATGCCTTTATCTTTTAGAAATTTAGCGTTATAAAACTGATGATTACCAGCGGCATAAGGAAACGGCACAAAGATAGATGGCAGGGCGTTTGCGCAAAGCTCCCAAAGCGAGCTAGCCCCAGCTCTTGATATGGCAAGATCAGCCTCGCTCATCTTCTTTTCTATCTCTTTGCTAAAGTCAAAAATTTCTAAATTTGCCTCGCTAAAGCCAAGCTCATCATATCTTTTTTTAAGCTCATCAAGGGCGTTTTTACCGCATTGATGAATGATCTTTATCCCTTTTTCTTTAAGATATGGGGCTAAATTTATAGCTAGCTCATTTATAGCTTTTGCGCCTTGTGAGCCACCTAAAAATAGTATCGTTTTTAGCTCGCTTCTAACTCTTTGGCTTTCAAAAAATTTATTTGCCACAGGGTAAGGGCAGGGCGAGAGCTCATCATAAGAGCTAAAAAAGCCCTTTGCGTATGGCTTTAAAATTTTATTTAGCTTGCCAGTTACGGCATTTTGCTCATGGATGAAAAGCGGCGTTTTTGAGATGATGGCCGCTATGGCTGCTGGCGCTGCTGAGTAGCCTCCCACGCTGATGACTGCTTTAACGCCATTTTCTTTAAAAATTTGCCTGCACTTTAGAGCTAGACTTACGATGTTTGTTAGTGATTTTAGCTTGGCAAGACCTCTTTTATTTACGACGCCACTGCTTGGTAAGAAGAATTTTTTTGCAAATTTATCATCATTTTCAAACCAAAATTTATCCTGACCGCTAGTTGAGCCGATGAAAATTGGCTTTATACCTCGTCTATTTAGCTCCTCACAAAAGCTTCTAGCGATCGCCAAATGTCCGCCAGTGCCGCCACCACAAATAACTATCATAGTTTTGCCTTTTTACTAACCATCAAGACCATGCCGATGCCGATGCATATAGCAAGCACGGAGCTGCCGCCATAGCTTAAAAATGGCACAGCTATACCTTTTATCGGCGTGATCGATGTGATGCCGTAGCTATTCATCAAAAATGAAAACGACAAGATAAGACCGATACCAAGTGAGAATAGGTGATAGACCTTGTTTTCGCTCCTAGCTGAAATTCTAAATATCCTATAAAGTAGCGTGATAAAGATCGCTGTTATGCACAAAATGCCAAAAACGCCGACCTCTTCAGCTATGCCAGCTAGCACAAAGTCTGTATGCACCTCGCTTAAAAAGCCAAGCTTAAATATCCCAGCTCCAAGCCCCTCGCCAAAAAACTCGCCGTGTTTAATTGCATTTAGTGAGTGAGAAATTTGATATGGCTCTGGTGCGTCTGCCACTCTAAGCACGTTTGCCACGCTATCTGGCAAGAAAGAGAGAACCATGTTTTGTATCGTGCCCCACCATGACTTTATACGTAAAATTCTGTGCTCAGAGCTAACGATCGCCACCGTCATGACAAAGGCAGCGCCTAATATACCGATACCAAAGAGCCTAACACTAGCCCCTGCAAAAAGCGCCATCGTCACAAAGGTAAGTGCCAAAACTACAACCTGACCAAGGTCGTTTTGCATAACGGCGATAAGAAAGATAGCGATACCAAAAAGGATGATATAAGGCAAAAGTATCTTTAGCTCAGCCATCAAAGTCCTCTTACCGTCGCTAAATTTTCTAGTAAAACTCCACGCCAAAAAATAGACAAAACCGACTTTGAAAAACTCAACTGGCGCAAGTGAAAAGCCAGGCAACCTGATCCAGCGTCTAGCACCTCCAGAGTCAGTCACCATCGAAGCTGGCAAGGCATGCATGAGTCCCATAGCGATACCACAAGAGATAAGCAGACCAAAGCCTATCCAAACGAGCGCTTTGTCGGGATTTAGCCTGGAGAGCCACCACATGAGAAAAATTCCTATGCAGCCGACTGCAAACTGGCGGATAAAAAAGTGAAATTCGTCGTAGTTAAAAAATAAAACTGTAAAAACTGGCAAAGATAGTGAGAAAATGATACTTATGGCGATCAAAGTCGCGCAAAGATAGAAAATAACCTTATCAACTGCCAAATTTAACTCCAACTTTAAAATGAGCCAAAGTATAATAAAAAACGGCTTACAAAGATATTATTTGCTATAATTGCAGGCTTTAAGGATGGGCATGAAGATAGGTATATTTGACTCTGGGCTTGGCGGACTTAGCGTCTTAAACGAAGCTTTAAGCAAGCTTAGCGAGCATGAATTTTTATATTACGCAGATGTGAAAAATGTCCCATACGGACAAAAGAGCAGGGATGAAATTTTAAAATTTAGCTTTGATGCGGTGAAATTTCTTGTTAGAAATGGCGCAGAAGCTGTTGTGGTAGCGTGTAACACTGCAACAAGCGTGGCGATAAAAGAGCTTAGAGCAAATTTAAGCGTGCCGATCATCGGCATGGAGCCAGCTGTAAAAAAGGCTCACGATCTAAGCTGCAATGACGCCCTAAAAACGCTTGTAATTGCCACTCCAGTCACCGTAAATGGCGCAAAGCTAAAAGAGCTAATCACAAATTTAAACGCAAAAGATAAAACCGAACTACTTGCTCTGCCTCGCCTTGTAAATTTCGCTGAAAAGGCTGAATTTGAGAGCGAAAACGTTAAGTCGTATCTAAAAGATGAGCTAGGTAAATTTGATCTAAGTAAATTTGACTTTTTGGTGCTTGGCTGCACGCATTTTAATTATTTTAAAGATAGCTTAAGAGAAATTTTGCCTCCAAATGTAAGCATAATAGACGGCAACGAAGGGACGATAAAGCGCCTTATAAGCGAGCTTGGACTTGCGATTTCAAATGCAAATTTAACTCCAAATGTGAAATTTTTTTACTCAGGTGAGAAGGTTTGCGAGCAAGGCGAGCTAGAGAAAATTTCAAGAAATTTAGCTAGATTAGAAAAAATGAGAGCGATTAGCTAGGCTAAATTTAGCTAGAAATTTAAGCTAAATTTGCAAAATACACTAAATTTTATGTATTTTTATATGTATTATCTCTTTCTTTGCTTTAATATATAGATAGCACTTATTATCGCAACCACCGCCAAAAGAGCGATCGTGATCGTTAGAAGTGTCTGTTTGTCAGGATTTGAGCCTAGAAAGTAGCCAACTCCAAGCAAAACCGCGCACCAAATCCCAGCACCAAGTGTGGTAAATAGGCAAAATCTAAAAATATTCATCTTAGCAAGCCCAGCAGGCAGGCTGATATACTGACGAATTCCTGGGATGAGGCGTGAGTTAAATGTTGAAATTTCGCCGTGTTTATTAAAAAATGCCTCAAATTTATCCATCTTTTCGTGAGTGATACCAACAAATTTGCCGTATTTTAAGACGATCTCGCGTCCAAAAAAGTAGCAAAGATAGTAGTTAAAAATGGCCCCAAGCAAGCTGCCAAGAGTGCCTGAGATAAAAGCAAGCGCTAGGCTCATCTCGCCTTTGTGAGCTAGATATCCAGCTGGTATCATCGCCACTTCGCTTGGAAATGGAAAAAACGAGCTCTCCAAAAACATCATCACAAATATGCCAGCATAGCCCCAGCTGCTCACGCTTGAGACTATAAAATCAATAATGTCATGTAGCATTTTTACTCCAAAATTTATCTTAAAATGAGGCATTGTAGCAAAGTGCCGCTTAAGTATTTGAGTATATATAATATAATTTTAAAACATCAAATTTTAAGGATAAAAATGGCATTTGAAAATGCGATTATCACAAAAGAGGATGATGAAAGGTATGGCCTTACTAACATTTTTCTTAAATATAATCCATCCGATAAGAGTTTGCCTGATCAATAGTATTGGATTATAGACAATGAGCGCGACTGCTGGCTTATGGAGAGTGGCTTTTTCATGATCCAAAGATGGATCATGGGTACCTTTCAAAAAGCCTATGGATACTTTACTATAAAGGTAAAATGTTTGAAATCATACTAGAAAATGAGCTATATAATAAAACAATAGAACATGTATCTTATGACAAAGCATGGCTTTTATTAGACATAAAGCCAATTACTTATAGCGCATTGGCCATTGAGGAAATTTTTGCGCTATTAAAAGAAATTCTTATTGTTTATGGGCTGGGTGGTGCATGGAGAGAGGCTTATTCGCCAAAGTACAAAGTGATACTATTAGATAAATTAGAAAGATTATTTTGATAAAATACAAAGATGTAGCTCTCTTTGAAGTGTATAATAGCCAAATATAAGTAAAAAATAGAGAGGATTGTTTGGTTGTGAAAACTATTTTATTTTGGCTATTTACAGAGATACAAAGCAAAGAACTTGGATTTGTTGCTATTAGGTGTAGCGCGGTTTTAAAAAACTTAATAAATTTTAGTAAGCTTAAATTTCTAATCGCTTTACTTTGTTTATTTTGTTGTCTTAACATTAGTATCACAAACAAATTTGATTATTTTGTATATAACTTGGCCTATTTGATCATTGAGATATCATTACCATTGTTTATTCTTTATATTTTCATAGATAAAAACAGCATTCTAAAAGATATCAATATCTTAAAAATAGACTTAACACCACATCTTATGATAATTCTTTCAGGCTGCTTTTTGATATTTATATACATATATGCAAAAGAATATTTTTTATATTTTTTATTGATAACGCCAATATTATTTTTTGCTTTTGCTATTAGAAGCATAAATTTTATTTTATTTCATATACCAATTTGTGCCAAATTTTTCTCTGATTTCATTGAAATGTTTGTTTATAGAGGCTTTAAATTTGATGTTCTTATATATCCATTTTTATTGATTTTAATGATATTTTTGTATGACAAAGCAAATAAAAATTTAACTCAAAAAAGATAGATAGGGCGAAAGCTCGCCCCGTTTTAAAATGCAGGTATGACCTCGCCTTTGTAGCGAGTGATGATGAAATTTTTAGTATCAGGGCTAAGAACCGCATCGACTAAAGCTTTGATCTTAGGATTGTTCTCGTTGCCAGCTCTTGTGACGATGATGTTGGCGTAAGGGCTGTTGGCATCTTCAAGTAAAAGTGCGTCTTTTGCCACGCTCATGCCAAGGTCAAGGACGAAATTTGTGCTAATAGCAGCGATATCGACATCATCAAGCGTCCTTGGTATCTGAGCGCCTTCTAGCTCGACAAATTGTAAATTCTTAGGATTTTTAGTTATGTCATTTACAGTTGCAACTTTTACGTTTTTATCGATCTCTATAAGACCAGCTTTTTCTAAAATTCTAAGTGCTCTGTTGCCATTTGACGGATCATAAGCGATCGCCACTTTTGAGCCATCTTTTAGATCTTTTATGTTTTTTATCTTTTTAGAGTAAAAGCCAAGTGGCTCTACATGGACGTTTGCAACGCTTACAAGATGCAAGCCTCTAGCCTTGTTTTGCTCCTCAAGATATGGCAAATGCTGAAAGAAATTTGCGTCTAAGCTGCCATCTTCTGTGGCGACATTTGGTATCGAATAGTCTGAAATTTCAGATATAACAAGGTCGTAGCCCTTATCTTTTAGCTTTGGTTTTACAAATTCTAAAATTTCAGCGTGTGGCACTGGTGAGACGCCAACAGTGATAGTATGGTCCTTGTCGGCTGCGTGAAGGCTTAGAGCAACTATAGATGCGGTTAAAAGTTTGATAAATTTCATTGTTTTTCCTTTTTTTGATTTGATTTGAAGCGACGCTAAAAAGGTAAAAGCTTTTACGTCACTTTTTATAAATTTAATTAAAACGCTGGGATGATAGCGCCGTTATATTTTGTCTCGATAAATTTCTTAACTTCTGGTGAGTTGATCGCTTTATCAAGTGCTTTAGTTTTAGGGCTGTTCTCGTTGCCAGCTTTTACAACTACGTAATTTACGTATGGGCTATCTTTGCTCTCGATCACAAGTGCGTCTTTTGTTGGATTGAGATTTGCATTTAGCGCGTAGTTTGTATTGATAACTGCGATAGTAACGTCATCAAGCGTTCTTGGCACTTGAGCAGTCTCGATCTCTTCAAATTTAAGCTTCTTAGGGTTATCAACTATATCAAGCGGGGTTTTTAGTGGATTGTTGTTTAGCTTGATAAGTCCGGTACTTGCTATGATGTCAAGTGCGCGGCTCTCGTTTGTTGGGTCGTTTGGGATAGAGACAACTGCGCCATCTTTTAGCTCTTTGATATCTTTGATCTTTTTAGAATAAACGCCCATTGGCTCGAGGTGCACGCCAACTGTTTTTACAAGGTGAGTGCCTTTGTTTTTGTTAAATTCTTCAAGATATGGGATGTGTTGAAAGAAGTTTGCATCAAGGTCGCCGTCCTCTGTCGCAAGGTTTGGCGTGGTGTAATCGTTAAATTCTTTGATCTCAAGTGTGTAGCCATCTTTTGCCAAAATAGGCTTTACAACCTCTAAAATTTCAGCATGTGGGATAGGTGTAGCACCGACGATTATTGTTTTTGATTTGTCAGCAGCATTTGCGCTAACGCTAAGGCCTAGGGCAACTAAAGAGGTAAGAAGTAGTTTTTTCATTTATTATCCTTTTTTAAAATTTGCCAAGCACCAAAAAAGGATAAATTTAAGCTAAAAGGTTAAATTTCTTTTTAAGCACTTAAGCTTTTTCTAAGCACTTAAAAAGAAATTCTGTGCTTAGAGATTAGTCTTTCGACGACGCATTTTTTAGTAGGCGGCACATCTGGCACATATCTGATTTCATCTTTTGTCCTTTCAGCTAAAATTAATTTTGCAATTTTAAGGAAAAAAGCTTAAAATCAGATAAAAAATGTGGCCTTATTTTTTTGAAATTTTATAGAGATAGTTGCCTAAAACTTGAAAAATTTGAACCATAATGATAAGAATAACCACGGTGTAGAGCATGATATCTGGGCGAAATCTCTGATATCCGTAGTTTATAGCGACTGATCCTAGTCCGCCACCGCCAACTGCACCAGCCATCGCTGAAAAGCCGATATTTACGATAAGCGTTAGCGTAAATGCCGAGATGATGCCAGGAAGAGCCTCTACAAACATCACGCGAAAGATGATCTGAAATTTCGAGCTTCCAAAGCTTTGAGCAGCTTCGATGATGCCCTTATCAACCTCTTTTAGAGCATTTTCAATGAGCCTTGCCACAAACGGAGCCGCGCCAATAGTTAGTGGAACGATCGCAGCTGTGGTGCCGATGCTTGTGCCTACGATCATTTTTGTAACTGGAAAGAGCACGATGATGAGAATGATAAATGGAAAGCTTCTAAGCACGTTTATAACGATATCTAGTACAAAATAAAGCTGTTTGTTTGGCTTTAGTCCGTCTTTGTCTGAAAGGATGAGTAAAACCGCAGGTATGAGGCCTATGGCAAAGGCGAGCAAGGTAGAGACTATGCTCATATATAGCGTCTCGCCGATAGCTGGCAAAAGTATCCTAGAAAAAACATCTGGAAATTTAGAAAAATCAATACCAAACATCAAGCAACCTCCCACAAAACGCCACTTTGCTTGATATAGTTAAGCACGTTTTCTTTATCTTTTTCGTCTATGTTTATGACAAGCGAGCCGAGGACGTTGTCGTTTAACTTCTCAAGCTTGCCCCAGACTATGTTAAAGTCGATATTTAGGCTTCTTGCCATGTGCGTGATCACGCTGTTTTGAGCCACTTCTTTTGGGAAAAATAGCCTGATATTTGTGCCAGTGCTTGGCAAAATTTCAACTTCACCCAGAAACTCTTTCATCTTCTCATCTGGCTTTAAAAATAGCTCTTCGATGCTTCCAGAGCCTATGATCTTGCCGCCTTCTAGCAGTATCGCGCGTTTTGCGATTGATTTTACAACCTCCATCTCATGCGTGACGATAACGACGCTGATGTCTAGCTCTTTGTTTATCTTTTCAAGCAGCTCTAAAATTTGATTTGTCGTGTTTGGATCAAGAGCTGAAGTCGCCTCGTCGCTTAGTAAAATTTTAGGATTTAAAGCAAGCGCTCTAGCGATCGCGACACGCTGTTTTTGACCGCCACTTAGCTCGCTTGGATAGCTTTTTGCCTTGCTTTCAAGGCCGACTAAATTTAAAAGCTCTCTCACTCTTTTCTCGGTTTCATCGCTTTTGTAACCCCAAAATTTAAGCGGAGTAGCGACGTTTTCAAAGACATTTTTTCTAGCCATCAAGGCAAAATGCTGAAATATCATCCCAACATCTCGCCTTAAATGTCTCTGTTGCGTCTCGTCTAAATTTTTTATCTCTTGATTAAAGACTTTTAGGCTGCCACCTTGATAGCTTTCAAGTCCGTTTATGCACCTTAAAAGCGTTGATTTACCAGCACCGCTGTGTCCCACGATAGCAAAAATTTCACCCTTTTTAACCTCTAAATTTACATCAAAAAGGATCTGCGTATCACCGTAAAATTTGGTTAAATTTTCTATTTTTATCACTATTTTT